>NZ_JBEPDN010000014.1:0-240699 GCF_040300365.1 Streptomyces sp. NPDC000404
TTACATTCCGAACCCGGAAGCTAAGCCTTTCAGCGCCGATGGTACTGCAGAGGGGACTCTGTGGGAGAGTAGGACGCCGCCGAACAATTTTTCAGGACCCCTGGTCCCAGCGTTCATGCTGGGACCAGGGGTCCTTTTTGTTTTGCCGAAGCGCGCCGAAGTGGTCGGTGCGTGAGAATGAATGCAGTGCCGAAGACAGGAGTCACGTCGATGTCCACCAACTCTTCCGACGATCGTTCGGAGCGTCGTCCGCAGCGGCGCGACGACGGCGACCGCGGTGGTTTCCGGCGTGACGACCGGGGTCCGCGACGTGACTTCGACCGTGGCGGGCGCCCGTCCGGTGGCGGTTACGGCCGGCGGGACGACCGCTCGTCCGGTGGCGATCGGGGCGGGTTCCGTCGGGACGACCGTCGGGACGACCGTCGGGACGACCGTGGCGGCGACCGCGGTGGGTTCCGCCGCGACGACCGTCGTGATGACCGTGGCGGCTTCCGTCGCGATGACCGTTCGTCCGGGGGCGACCGTGGCGGCTTCCGTCGCGATGACCGCGGGGGCGACCGTGGGGGCTTCCGTCGCGATGACCGTCGCGACGATCGTGGGGGCGATCGTGGCGGGTTCCGTCGGGACGAGCGTCGTGATGACCGTGGCGGCGACCGCGGTGGGTTCCGCCGCGACGACCGTCGTGATGACCGTGGCGGCTTCCGTCGCGATGACCGTTCGTCCGGGGGCGACCGGGGCGGCTTCCGTCGTGATGACCGGCGGGACGATCGTGGTGGCTTCCGTCGGGATGACCGTCCGTCTGGTGGTGACCGGGGCGGGTTCCGCCGCGACGATCGTCGCGACGATCGTGGGGGCGACCGTGGTGGTTTCCGTCGCGACGACCGCGGGGGCTTCCGCCGCGATGACCGTCCGTCGTTCCGTCGGGATGATCGTCCCTCTGGTGGTGACCGGGGCGGGTTCCGTCGCGATGACCGGCGGGATGACCGCGGCGGCGACCGGGGCGGCTTCCGTCGCGACGACCGCCGTGACGAGCGTCGCGACGATCGTGGTGGCGAGCGCGGCGGGTTCCGTCGGGACGACCGTCGTGATGACCGCGGCGGCGAGCGTAGTGGTTTCCGCCGTGACGATCGCCGTGATGACCGTGGTGGCGACCGTGGCGGGTTCCGTCGTGACGATCGGGGCGGCGATCGCGGCGGCTTCCGTCGTGATGACCGTCGCGACGACCGCGGTGGCTTCCGGCGGGAGGATGAGCGTGGGCGGTGGCCTTATGGGGCCGGGCGTGGGCGTGATGAGCGGCGGGATGACCGGCGGGACGAGCGTCGGGAGCCGATCAAGCGGCTGCCGATTCCCGATGACGTCACCGGTGATGAGATCGACAAGGATGTGCGGCAGGAGCTGCTGAGCCTGCCGAAGACGCTTGCCGAGGACGTCGCCAGGAACCTCGTCATGGTGGCGAAGCTGCTGGACGAGGACCCGGAGCGGGCGTACGGGTACTCGCGGGTCGCGCTGCGGCTGGCGTCCCGGGTCGCCGCGGTGCGGGAGGCGGCGGGCTTCGCCGCGTACGCCGTCGGCAAGTACAGCGAGGCGCTGGCGGAGTTCCGGGCGTCGCGGCGGATGACCGGCAGCGTGGAGCTGTGGCCCGTCATGGCGGACTGCGAGCGCGGTCTGGGCCGCCCCGAGAAGGCGATGGCGATGGCCGGCGAGCCCGAGGTGGCGAAGCTGGACAAGGCCGGGCAGGTCGAGATGCGGCTGGTGGCCGCGGGGGCCCGCCGGGACATGGGGCAGGCGGAGGCCGCGGTGGTGACGCTGCAGAGCCCCGAGCTGGCGTCGAGCGCCGTGCACCCGTGGACGGCGCGGCTGCGCTACGCGTACGCCGATGCGCTGCTGGCCGTCGGCCGGGAGGACGAGGCGCGCGACTGGTTCGCCAAGGCGCTGGAGGCCGACCAGGGCGGGACGACCGACGCGTCGGACCGGCTGGCCGAGCTGGACGGCGTGGAGTTCACCGACGCGCTGGACGAGTCGGCGGACGACGACGAGGAGCCCGCGGCCGAGAAGCCCGCGGCGGACCGGGGCGCGGCCGAGGCCGGTGCCGGGGTCGTCGACGCGGCGGTCGACGTGGCGGACGAGGACGCCGGTGAGGTCGTCGAGGCCGGTCGGGACGGTGCCGATGAGGCTCGTCGGGACGGTGCCGAGGGCGGTGAGCCCGAGAAGGGCTGAGCCGGTGCCGCGTCGCGGATGACGTGAAGGACGGAGGGCGGGATCCCGTGGGGGGTCCCGCCCTCCGTGCGTGGTGCGGTCGCCGGGACGCTGCCTGGGACGGGTGGCGCCCCGGCCGCTCGTACGACGCCGGGCCCCCTCTCCCGGTGGGCGCTCGCCCGGGCCCGTATCGGGGCGTCTGCCGGGCGGACGGCATGCGGCGGAGTGCGGAGACGGTGGCCGGCGTGCCTCCGTCCGTGGTCGCGTCCGATGCGGCGGACCGTCCTCGTCAGTCTCGCCGGCGCACCGTCCTCGTCAGTTGCCCGTCGTCGTGTCCAAGGTGCGCAGGACCAGGCCCGTTGCCGGTTTGGGGCCGAAGGAGGTGGACTTGCGGGGCATGGTCACGCCCTGGCGGGCCAGGTCGCGGACGGTTTCCTCGGTGGCGGCGCGCATCAGGACGGCGGTGCCGCCGTGGCGGGCGGCCTGGGCGAGGGCGGCCTCGGTGTGGTGCAGGTAGCTGATGTGGGTCGGGTGGTCGGGGATCTGCCAGACCGTGTCGAGCAGGACGGAGTGCAGGACCGTGGCGTCGAGGGTCCGCCACAGCTCCGGGCGGTCGGCGCGTACCGCTTCCGCCAGCAGTTGCGGGTCGGGCCGGTCCAGGAGGTGGTACGTGCCGGTGCCGTCGGTGAGGACGAAGGCGTTGCCCGGGGTCTTCTCCAGGGTGGCGAGGGCGGCGGCCGCGTCGCCCGGCAGCGGGCGGGCCCGGAAGGCGCCGCCGAGCCGGGCCAGCGCCTCGGCGGGCGTCAGATGCGGCAGCACCCGGTGGATGGCGCGGACCTGGAGCGGATGGCGGGCGGTGTCGACGAGCAGCACCAGTCCGGAGGCCCAGGGGGAGTCGGGGTCGGCACCGGTCTGCTCGTGGAGGCGCTGGTAGGTGGCCCAGCGGTGGTGGCCGTCGGCGATCAGCGCCTGCTGGCCGGAGAGGTCCGCGTCGATCGCGGCGAGCTCGTCCGGGTCGGTGACGGCCCAGAGCCGGTGGGTGAAGCCGTCCTCGGTGGTGGTGGCGAGCAGCGGGGCGCGCCGGACGGCGGTCTCGATGACGGCGGCGGCGCCGGTCACCGAGCCGTCGCCGCGGTAGGCGAGGAGCAGCGGCTCGAAGTTGGCGGCCGCGGCGCGCATCAGCGCGGCCCGGTCCTCGACCACCTCGGGGATGACGTCCTCGTGCGGCAGCACCGGCCCGTCCAGCCGCAGGGTGCCGATCAGCCCGCGCTGGAGGACGTCGCCGCTGCGTTGCTCGTAGACGTAGAGCGCGGGGCGTGGGTCCGTCACCAGGACGCCCTCGGCGCGCCAGCGGGCCAGGGTGGTGGCGGCCCGGCGGTGGCGGGTGGCCGGGTCGGCGGCCTGGGGGAGGATCAGCCGCACGATGTTGTACGGGTCGGCGGTCTCCAGCAGCCGGACGCCGTCGGGCCGGACCACGACGTCGTACGGGGGAGAGGTGACCGCGGTGAGACTGCTGATCCGGTTCGGGGCGTAGCGCAGCCCTCGGAACGGGAGGAGGCGGAGGCCGTCGGTATCGGTCATTGGGGAATGTTACGGCGCTCAACCTGTGAGAGATGATCGGGGGAGAGCCAGGACATGGCTGGATCTTTCGGTGGTCCGCGGCGCGGGCGGTGAGGAGCGGAGCGGCATGACGGAGCGGATGCGCGGGCGGCCCGACGGGTGTGACGGTGCGCTGTGCGCGGAGTACGACACGGCGTTGCTGGATCTGGACGGGGTCGTCTACGCCGGGGGCGTGGCCGTGCCGTACGCCGTCGAGGCGCTCACCGCGGCGCGGGCGGGCGGGATGCATCTGGCGTATGTGACGAACAACGCCGCCCGGACCCCGCAGGCGGTCGCCGCCCAACTGACCGGATTCGGTCTGCCGACCGGTGCCGGGGACGTGATCACCTCGGCGCAGGCGGTGGCCCGGCTGATCGCCGAGCAGGTGCCGCCGGGCTCCCGGGTGCTGGCCGTCGGAGGCGAGGGGCTCCGGGTGGCGCTGCGCGAGCGCGGTCTGGAGCCGGTGGGGTCGGCCGACGACGGTCCGGCGGCGGTGGTCCAGGGCTATGACGCGGGGATCGACTGGGGGCAGCTGGCCGAGGCGGCGTACGCGGTGCAGCGCGGGGTGCCGTGGTTCGCGTCCAACACCGATCTGACGATCCCCCGGGAGCGGGGGATCGCGCCGGGCAATGGTGCGCTGGTCGAGGTGGTGCGGATCGCGGCGGGCGGGGCGCCGCAGGTGGCGGGGAAGCCGCAGCCGCCGATGCACCGCGAGACGGTGCTGCGCACCGGTGCGCGCCGGCCGCTGGTGATCGGCGACCGGCTCGACACGGACATCGAGGGCGCCTTCAACGGCGGTGTGGATGCGCTGCTGGTCCTCACCGGCGTGACCACGCCGGCCGATCTGCTTCTCGCGCCGCCGCCGCACCGGCCCGCCTATGTGGACGCCGACCTGCGCGGACTGCTGGTGGCGCAGCCCGCGGTGGTGCCGGACGGGGACGGGTTCCGGTGCGGCGGTCTGCGGGCGGTGGTGCGCGGCGACCGGCTGGACGTCGAGGGCGACGGCGCGCCGCTGGACGGGCTGCGGGCGCTCTGCGCGGCGGCGTGGACGGCGGCGGGCGACGGTGTCTTTGCGGGGGATGCGGTCAAGGCGCTGCGGACGCTGGGGATGTGAGGGGGCGGGGCCGGCTGCCGCACCGGGCGCCGGGCCCTGCCGCCCGCCCGGGGCGTACCCCGCGTTCCGGCTCGGGCGGGCCCGGCTCCGTCCGTGGCGGTCCCGCTCAGCGCACCTTCTTCGCGTCCCGGATGGCGCGGGTGAGCTGTTCGATGAGCGGGGTGGCGCCCGCGTAGGAGAAGCGGGGCTCGCTGGACCAGGGGGTGATCTGGTCGGCCTTGACGGCGGGGAGCTGGGCCCAGGACGGCTTGGTCGCCAGGTCCTTGGGCTGGAGGGTGGCGGTGCGGTTGTCGAGCAGCAGCACGTCGGCGCGGTACTTGTCGGCGTTCTCCCAGCTCAGGGACTCGAAGTAGCCGCCCTTGTCGAGGTGGTCGGGGACGATCAGGTCGACGCCGAGCGACTTGTAGTACATGAGGTCGGCGTTGATGCCGGGGTTGGACGCGTAGAAGAGGTCGGCGCTGCCGGAGCAGGCGAGGACCTTGACGGGGTTGGCCTTGGCGGCGGCGCGCAGTTCGGCGCTGGCCTTCTCGAAGCGGGCCTTGGCGTCGGTGACGCGCGGGGCCTTCAGGTCGGCGCCGAGGGCTCCGGCCAGCTCCGCGTACCGCTCGATGATCTTCACCAGCGGGGTGCGGGAGGCGGTCAGGGCGACGCTCGGGGCGAGCTGGGCGATCTTGCTCTTGCGGTCGTCGGGCACGAACCAGAGGGCGCCCGGCTCGTACATGTTGGTGATCAGCAGGTCGGGGGAGAGGCTTGCGTACTTCTCGACGTTGAACTGGTTGTAGGCGTTGCCGAGGACGGTGACCTTGTCGACGTCGAGGCCGCCGGCCTGCGGGTCGGGCTTGCCGCTGGGCAGCTTGGTCGGGCCGAAGACGCCGACGATGTGCGTGTCCGCGCCGAAGTCGTGCAGGGCGGCGGCGGTGCCGGTGAACGCGACGATGCGCTGCGGCCGGTGAGCGAGCGACACCTTCTTCCTCCGGTCGTCGGTGAACGCCCAGGCGCCGCCGCCCGCCGACCCGGAGCCCTTGCCGCCGCTGCCGCCGCCGCAGGCGGCGAGGAGCGCGCCGATGCCGACGGCGCCGCCGGTGGCGAGGATGCCGCGTCGGGACGGGGTGAGGGCGGTGAGGGTGCGCATGGGTGGTGCTTCTTCCTGGTAGGGGCGGGGAGCCACGAAGTGTGAGGGTAGGCTAACCTAACTCTTCGTGTTGGTAGACAGTCCCCCCGAAACCCCCACGGATCCGGCGCAGGTGAATCCGTCGCGGCGTCACCTCGTGCGCCTCGCGGGGCTGATCGCCGCCGCCGGTGCGCTCGCCGTCCTCACCGCGCTCGGCCTCGCGGTCGGCGCCAAGCAGATCCCGCTCGACCAGGTCTGGCACGGCCTCGTCCACTACTCCGGCACCGACACCGACGTCATCGTCCGCGACGTCCGGATGCCCCGTACGCTGCTCGGCCTCGCGGTCGGCGCGGCCCTCGGCCTCGGCGGCGCCGTCATGCAGGCGCTGACCCGCAACCCCCTCGCCGACCCGGGACTGCTCGGCATCAACGCCGGTGCCGCGGCCGCCGTCGTCACCGCGATCAGCGTCCTCGGCGTCACCTCGCTCACCGGCTACGTCTGGTTCGCCTTCCTCGGCGCCGCGGTGGTCTCCGCCGCCGTCTACGTCCTCGGCGGCACCCGCGGCGCCACGCCCGTACGGCTCGCGCTCGCCGGTACCGCGCTGACCGCGGTCCTGACCGGTTACACCAACGCCGTCAACCTCCTGGACTCCGCGGCGCTGGACAAGATGCGCTTTTGGACGGTCGGTTCGCTGGCCACCGCCACCCTGCCGACGTTCGCGCACATCGCGCCGTTCCTCGCGGCGGGGGCGGTCCTCGCGCTGCTGCTGGCCCGGCCGCTCAACGCCGTGGCGCTCGGCGACGACCAGGCGCGGGCGCTCGGCGCCCGGCTGACCCGGACCCGGATCCTGGCGATGTGCGCGGTGACCCTGCTGTGCGGCGGCGCCACCGCCGCCTGCGGCCCGATCGTCTACCTCGGCCTGATGGTGCCGCACGCGGTCCGCGCGCTGACCGGCCCCGATCTGCGCTGGATCCTGCCGTACTCCGCGGTGCTCTCGCCGGCGTTGCTGCTCGGCGCGGACATCCTCGGGCGCGTCGCCGCCCGGCCCGGCGAACTCCAGGTCGGCATCGTCACCGCGGTCCTCGGCGGCCCGGTCTTCATCCACCTCGTACGGCGCCGGAGGATGGCCCAGCTGTGAACACCCCCGTGACCCGCGCGCCGCACGCCCCGCGGACCCGGCGCACCACCACCCTCCGCACCCCCGGCGGCCTGTCGCTGCGGCTCGACGTGCGGGCGGTCGCCGCCGGGACGGCGCTGCTCGCGCTCGCCGGCGCCGCGGCCGTCGCGCTCATCGGCTCCGGGGACTTCCCGCTGACACCAGGTGAGGTGCTGCGGGCGCTGACCGGTGGCGGCGAGGCGGGCCAGCGCTTCATCGTGCGCGAACTGCGGCTGCCGCGCGCCTTGGTGGGGCTGCTGGTCGGCGCCGCCTTCGGCATCGCCGGCGCCGTCTTCCAGACCGTCTCGCGCAATCCGCTCGGCAGCCCGGACGTCCTCGGCTTCGGCCAGGGCGCCTCCGTCGGCGCGCTCTTCGTCATCGTGTACCTGCACGGCGGCACCTTCGCGGTCGCCGCCGGAGCGGTCACCGGCGGCGTCGTCACCGGGCTGCTGATCTTCCTGCTGGCCTGGCAGCGCGGCATCCACGGCTACCGCTTCGTCCTCGTCGGCATCGGCGCCGCCGCGATGCTCTACGCCCTCGTCCTCTACCTGCTGACCAAGGCGAACATCGTCGAGGCCACCGGCGCCACCACCTGGATGACCGGCTCGCTCAGCGGCCGCGACTGGGGCCAGGTGTGGCCGCTCGCCGCCGTCTGCGCCGTCCTCGTCCCGCTGACCCTGGCGTACGGGCGGCCGCTGCGGATGCTGGAGATGGGCGAGGACGCGGCCGGCGCGCTCGGCGTCCGCACCGGGCGGGTCCGCGCCGTCACGCTGTCCGCCGCCGTCGTGCTGGTGGCCGCCGCGACCGCCGCCGCCGGGCCGATCGCCTTCGTCGCGCTGACCGCGCCGCAGCTCGCCCGGCGGCTGACCCGGGCGCCCGGCCCCAACCTGCTGCCGTCCGCCGCGATGGGCGCCGCGCTGCTGGTCGGCGCGGACTGGGCCGGGCAGCGGCTCTTCGGCGCCGACCAGCTGCCGGTCGGCGTCCTGACCGGCGCGCTCGGCGGCGCCTACCTCGTCCGGCTGCTGATCACCGAGCGCCGCGGCGGACGGATATGAGCGCCCCGCGCCCGGCCCCCGACCCGAAGACCACCCCCAGGAGCCCTGAAGTGAGCCGTCTCGCGGCCGAGCACCTCACCCTCGCCTACGACCGCCGGGTCATCGCCGACGACCTCTCGGTGGAGATCCCCGACCACTCCTTCACCGTCATCGTCGGCCCCAACGGCTGCGGCAAGTCGACCCTGCTGCGCGCCCTGTCGCGGATGCTGCGGCCCACCGGTGGCCAGGTCCTGCTGGACGGCGCGGCGCTCTCCTCGTACCCGGCGAAGCAGGTGGCGCGCACCCTCGGGCTGCTGCCGCAGTCGTCGGTGGCGCCGGACGGCATCACCGTCGCCGACCTCGTCGCCCGCGGCCGCTATCCGCACCAGGGCGTGCTGCGGCAGTGGTCGCGCGGGGACGAGCGGATCGTGCGGGAGTCGATGGCGGCGACCGGCATCGGCGACCTCGCCGACCGCTACGTCGACGAACTCTCCGGCGGCCAGCGCCAGCGGGTGTGGATCGCGATGGCGCTCGCCCAGCAGACGCCGCTGCTCCTCCTCGACGAGCCCACCACCTACCTCGACATCCAGCACCAGATCGAGGTCCTCGACCTCTGCGCCGCCCTCCACGAGGAACAGGGCCGCACCCTCGTCGCCGTCCTCCACGACCTCAACCACGCCGCCCGCTACGCCAGCCATCTCATCGCGCTGAAGGACGGCCGGGTCGTCGCCGAGGGCGCGCCGGGCGACATCGTCACCGCCGAGCTGGTCGAGTCCGTCTTCGGGCTGCGCTGCCAGGTCATCGACGACCCGCAGACCGGCACCCCGCTGATCGTCCCGGCGGCCCGCGCGGCGCGGCGCCCGGCCGTGCCTACAGCAGCTTCCTGAGCCGCAGCAGATCGAGCACCCCGGCCTCCAGCCGCACCCGGCCCCGGCCCCAGGCACGCGCGAAGTCCAGCCGCCCGTCGACCAGCGCGACCAGATCGTCCCCGGACATCGCCAGCCGGATCTCGGCCCTGTAAGGCGGCGGACCCGGCACGCAGGTCACGTCCTCGATGGTGCCGTGGGCCAGCCGCCCCAGGAACGTGACGTCGAGGTCGGTGAGGCGGCAGCTGAGCGAGCGGTCGAGGGCGGCGGCGCTGCGCACCTCGCCGTCGGCGCCGGACATGTTCCGGGCCAGCCGGTCGAGCGCCGCGCGGCACTGGTCGAGGGTTGCCATCGCCGCCGACGATAGCCCGGCGGTGCGCCGCCACGCCGTCGCCGCGGCGCCCCGGACGGTGGCGTGGCGGCCCCGCCCACCGGCCTGACCGGCGAGCCGTCCGGCCGTACGCGGTAGCGTCGGGGACATGCACCAGCCGACGCCGGGCCCGCCGCCGCACCGCCCGCCCCAGCCCCCGACCGCGGAGACCGGCGGCCCCGCGCCCGACGGGTCCGGTGTGCCCGCCGCACCGGACGGCACCACGGAGCCGGCGGCCGGAACCGGGCCCGCCGCCCTCGCCGCCCCGGAGCCCGGCGCGCCCGAGGAGCCCGCCGCACCGGACGAGGCGGCCGCCCCCGCCGCCCCGCGGCCGCTCGGCGTCGCCGTCACCCCGACCGGCGAGCCCGCCGTCGACACCCCGCTGCGCCGTCTCGCCGACGCCGACCACCTCGCCGTCGGCGCGCACCTCGCGGTGTACGAGGATGTGCACCGTGGGCTGCGTGACGCGCTGGCCGCCCTCGACGGGCAGAGCGGGCCGCCCGCCCCCACGCCGGCCGGACACGGCACGGCGACGAACGACCTCAGGAGCTGAACCACAGGTGGCAGGAGTGGCACGACGCCGACTCGACGCGGAGCTGGTGCGCCGCAAGCTGGCCCGCTCGCGCGAGCACGCCGGTCAGCTGATCGCCGCGGGACGGGTGACCGTCGGCGGCACGACCGCGACCAAGGCCGCCACCCAGGTCGCCACCGGCGCCGCCGTGGTCGTCCGCGAGGACGCGAACGATCCGGACTACGTCTCGCGCGGCGGACACAAGCTCGCCGGCGCCTTCGCGGCGTTCGTCCCCCTCG
The DNA here is from genome assembly GCF_040300365.1 of Streptomyces sp. NPDC000404. Taxonomy (NCBI): domain Bacteria; kingdom Bacillati; phylum Actinomycetota; class Actinomycetes; order Kitasatosporales; family Streptomycetaceae; genus Streptomyces; species Streptomyces sp. NPDC000404. The sequence goes on from NZ_JBEPDN010000014.1 coordinate 10,257, forward strand.
GGCTGCGCGTCGAGGGGCGCCGCGCCCTCGACGCCGGGGCGTCCACCGGCGGCTTCACCGATGTCCTGCTGCGCGCCGGGGCCGCCCACGTCGTCGCCGTCGACGTCGGCTACGGGCAGCTCGCCTGGTCCCTGCAGAGCGACGAGCGGGTCACCGTCAAGGACCGCACCAACGTCCGCGAGCTGACCCTCGAAGCGATCGACGACGTCCCCGTCGACCTGGTCGTCGGCGATCTCTCCTTCATCCCGCTGGGCCTGGTGCTGCCCGCGCTGACCGCCTGCACCGCGCCCGGCGCCGACCTCGTCCTGATGGTCAAGCCGCAGTTCGAGGTCGGCAAGGAGCGCCTGGGCAGCGGCGGCGTGGTCCGCAGCCCGGAGCTGCGCGCCGAGGCCGTGCGCGCCGTCGCCGCCCGCGCCGCCGAACTGGGCCTGGGCGTCCTCGGCGTGACCGCGAGCCCGCTGCCCGGGCCCTCCGGCAACGTCGAGTACTTTCTGTGGCTCCGCGCCGGGGCGCCCGCACTCGACCCGGCGGATGTCGACCGTGCAGTGGCGGAGGGGCCGCGTTGACCACCACACAGGCAGTTCATCAGAGCGCACCGCACCAGGGCGAGCAGCAGGCACGGACGGTGTTCCTGCTCGCACACACCGGCCGCCCGGCGGCGATCCGCAGCGCCGAACGCGTCGTTTCGGGCCTGCTGCGCCACGGCATCGGCGTCCGCGTCCTCGCCGAGGAGGCCGCCGACCTGCCGTTGCCGGACGCCGTCGAACGCGTCGCCTCCCGGCAGAGCGCCGCGGAGGGCTGCGAACTGCTCGTCGTCCTCGGCGGCGACGGCACGCTGCTGCGCGGCGCCGACTTCGCCCGCACCTCCGGGGTGCCGATGCTCGGCGTCAACCTCGGCCGGGTCGGCTTCCTCGCCGAGGCCGAACGCGACGACCTGGACAAGGTCGTCGACCGCGTCGTCACCCGCTCCTACGAGGTCGAGGAGCGGATGACCCTCGACGTGCTGGTCCGCAACAACGGCAGCGTCGTGCACACCGACTGGGCGCTCAACGAGGCGTCCGTCGAGAAGGCCGCCCGGGAGCGGATGCTGGAGGTCGTCACCGAGGTCGACGGCCGCCCGGTCTCCCGGTTCGGCGGCGACGGCGTCGTCTGCGCCACCCCGACCGGCTCCACCGCGTACGCCTTCTCGGCGGGCGGGCCGGTCGTCTGGCCCGAGGTGGAGGCGCTGCTGATGGTGCCGATCAGCGCCCACGCCCTCTTCGCCAAGCCGCTGGTCACCTCCCCGAAGTCGGTGCTGGCGGTCGAGGTGCAGCCCAAGACGCCGCACGGCGTGCTCTGGTGCGACGGGCGCCGCACCGTGGAGCTGCCCGCCGGGGCGCGCGTCGAGGTCCGCCGCGGCGCCGTCCCGGTCCGGCTGGCCCGGCTGCACCACGCCTCCTTCACCGACCGGCTGGTCGCGAAGTTCGCCCTGCCGGTGGCCGGCTGGCGCGGCGCCCCGCACTGACGGGCCCGGTACCGGGGTGTACCGGGACGATCCCGGGCGCCCCGGGGAGCGGGCGGCCACCCCGGCGGGTGGCGGGGGCGGGAGTCCGTCGCGAGGGGGCCGGTGGACCTCGTAAGGTCGTATCCGTGTTGGAGGAGATGCGGATCCGGTCCCTGGGCGTCATTGACGACGCCGTAGTCGAGCTGTCCCCGGGCTTCACGGCGGTGACGGGCGAGACGGGCGCGGGCAAGACCATGGTCGTCACCAGCCTCGGCCTGCTGCTCGGCGGGCGCGCCGACCCCGCGCTGGTGCGGATCGGCGCCAAGGCGGCGGTCGTCGAGGGCCGCCTGACGATGGACGCGGACGCGCCCGCCGCGGTCCGCGCCCAGGAGGCGGGCGCCGAACTGGACGACGGGGCGCTTTTGATCAGCCGCACCGTCTCCGCCGAGGGCCGCTCCCGCGCCCATGTCGGCGGCCGGTCCGCCCCGGTCGGCCTGCTGGCGGAGCTGGCCGACGAACTGGTCGCCGTGCACGGCCAGACCGACCAGCAGGGGCTGTTGCGCCCGGCCCGTCAGCGCGAGGCCCTGGACCGCTACGCCGGGGAGGCCGTCGCCGCCCCCCTCGCCCGTTACGCCGCCGCCCACCGGCGGCTGCGCGCGGTCGCCACCGAGCTGGACACCCTGACGACGCGGGCCCGCGAACGCGCCCAGGAAGCCGACCTGCTGCGCTTCGGGCTGGACGAGATCGCCGCCGTCGAACCGCAGCCCGGCGAGGACGCCGCGCTCGCCGCCGAGGCCGAACGCCTGGGCCACGCCGAGGCGCTGGCCGCCGCCGCCGGCGTCGCGCACGCCGCGCTGGCCGGCGACCCCGAGGACCCGGAGGGCGTCGACGCCGCCACCCTCGTCGCCGCCGCCCGGCGCGCGCTGGACGCCGTGCGCGGCCACGACCCGCAGCTGGCCGCGCTGGCCGAGCGGGTCGGCGAGATCGGCATCCTGCTGGCGGACGCCGCGGGCGATCTCGCCGGGTACGCCGACGGGCTGGACGCCGATCCGCTGCGGCTCGCCGCCGTCGAGGAGCGCCGCGCCGCGCTGACGCATCTGACCCGCAAGTACGGCGAGGACATCGACGCCGTCCTGGCCTGGTCCCAGGAGAGCGCGGCGCGCCTGGCCGAACTGGACGGCGACGACGACAAGATCGCCGAGCTGACGGCGGAACGCGACGCCCTCCGCACCGAACTGGGCGCCCTGGCCCAGGAGCTGACCGACGCCCGGACCGCCGCCGCCACCCGCTTCGCCGCCGATGTCACCGCGGAGCTGGCCGAACTCGCCATGCCGCACGCCCGGGTGAGTGTCGACATCCGCCAGACCGAGGCCGCCGAGGAGAGTGACGGCATCGAGGTCGGCGGCCGGTCCGTCGCCTACGGGCCGAGCGGCGCCGACGAGGTCGAACTGCTCCTCGCCCCGCACCCGGGCGCCCCGCCCCGCCCGATCTCCAAGGGCGCCTCCGGCGGTGAGCTCTCCCGCGTCATGCTCGCCGTGGAGGTCGTCTTCGCCGGCTCCGACCCCGTCCCGACGTACCTCTTCGACGAGGTCGACGCGGGCGTCGGCGGCAAGGCGGCGGTGGAGGTCGGCCGCCGCCTCGCCCGCCTCGCGCAGTCCGCGCAGGTCGTCGTCGTCACCCACCTCCCGCAGGTCGCGGCCTTCGCCGACCGGCAGCTGCTGGTCGCCAAGACCCACGACGGCTCGGTCACCCGCAGCGGCGTCACCGTCCTGGAGGGCGAGGAGCGCATCCGGGAGCTGTCCCGCATGCTGGCCGGCCAGGAGGATTCGCAGACGGCCCGGGCGCACGCCGAGGAGCTGCTGGAGACGGCCCGTACGGGACGGTGACGCGCGCCACCCGGTGGCGGAGGGGAGCGGGATGAGCGGGGCACACGGGCCTTTCACGGACGGCCGGGCGGCGCTCCTCGCGGGCGCGGCGGTCGCCACCCGCGCCGTGCACGCGGCGCTGCGCCGCAGACCGCCCGGCGGCGCCGCGCGCTGGCGCCGCACCAACCACGCCGGACGCCCGGTGACGCTGTACGCCGGGCCCGCCACCGCCCTCGGCACCGCCTGCGCGGTGGCCGCCGCCCCGGGGACGCCGCGCGCCCGCACCGCCGCGGCGCTGACCGTGCTCGCCGCGGGCGCCTGCGGGGCGTACGACGACCTGCGCGCCGCGGACGACCCGCGGCGCGGCTTCCGGGCCCACCTCACGGCGCTCGCGCACGGTGAGGTGACCTCCGGCACGGTCAAGCTGTTCGGGATCGGCGGCGCCGGGCTCGCCGCGGGGGCGGCGTTGCGGCGGCGGCCGGTCGATGCGCTGCTCGCGGGTGTCGTCGTCGCCGGGAGCGCCCATCTGGTCAACCTTCTCGACCTGCGGCCCGGCCGTGCCGTCGGCGCCGTCCTCGCCCTGGGCGCGCCGGGGCTGCTTGGCGGCGGCGCCGCGGGGCGGGCGGCGGCCGCTCCGGTGGGCGCCGCGGTCGCCGTCCTCGCCGATGACGTCGCCGCCCGCACCATGCTCGGCGACGCCGGCGCGCATGCGCTCGGCGCGGCGCTGGGCCTCTCCGTCGCGGCCCGGTACGGCCGGGCGGGGCTCGCCGCGCACGCCGCCGCGCTGGTGGCGGCGGCGGTGATCGGCGACATCCGGGGCCGGTCGCCGGGGTAGGCCCCGACCGGATGTCGGGGAACGGATGTTCTGTCCCCCATGGGGGTGGTCCAGCCGTCGGGCGGGTGAGACATCCCACCTGAACGGCGGGCGAACGGTGCGGAATTGACGCGTGCGGCCTGGCATCCTGGTGCGCGGTGCCGCGGCGGACGCCGCACACACTCCCCGCGTACGCCCCCGGCGCCCGCAGGCGCCCCGCGCGCCCCTCGGTGTGCAACTCCCCGCGCCCCGCCGGTGTTCGATCTACACGACCGTCCCGCCGTACGGACCTCAGCCCGCCGACCCAGGAGCCCACGCCGTGACCCGTACGCCGCCCCCGCCGCACGGCCAGGCGCCACTGCGCACGGTCCAGGTGCTCGGCCACGGCGCCACGGGCAGCGCCGCCCACGTCCGCTCGCTCACCGCCGGGCTGATCGCCCGCGGTGTGCAGGTCACGGTCTGCGCCCCGCCCCCGGCCGAGGAGGCGCACGGCTTCACCGCGGCCGGGGCCCGCTTCGTCCCGGTGGCGGCCCGCCCGGACCCGGTCGCGCTCGCGGCGCTGCGCGGCGCCTTCCGCGACGCGGACGTGGTCCACGCCCACGGCGTACGGGCCGGGCTGAGCGCCCTGCCGGTGCTGCGCACGGTGCGCGGCCCGCGCGGCGGCCGCCTCCCGCTCGTCGTCACCTGGCACACCGCGGCCCGGGCGGCGGGGGCGCTGGTGCGGCTGCGGGAGCGGCAGTTGGCGCGTGCCGCCGCCGTCGTCCTCGGTGTCTGCGCCGGGCTCGTCGACCGCGCCCGCGAGCGCGGCGCCCGCGACGCCCGGCTGTCCCCGCTCGCCCCGCCGGGCCCCCGCGCCACCGGCGACGGCGCGGCCGACCGTACGTGCCACAAGGTCCGGGCCGAACTGGGCGCGGTGGACCGCCCGTTGGTGCTCGCCGCGGCGCCGCTGGAGGAGCGGCACGAGCACGATCTGCTGCTGGACGCCGCGCACGCCTGGGCCGCGCACGAGCCCCGGCCGCTGCTGGTCGTCGTCGGCGAGGGCAGCCGCCGCGCCGCCCTCCAGCGCCGGATCGACGCCGAGGAGCTGCCCGTCCTCCTCGCCGGGCACCGCACCGACCTGCCCGAACTCCTCGCCGCCGCCGATGTGGTGGCCGTCCCCGGCCGCTGGGAGGCCCGGCCACCGCTCGCCCAGCAGGCCCTCGCCGCCGGGGCGCCGCTGGTCGCCGCCGCCACCGGTGAGCTGCGCGAACTCCTCGGCCCCGCCGCCGAGCTGATCCGTCCCGGCGATGCGGTCCGCCTCGCCCGCGCGGTCCTCGGCCTCCTCGCCGACCCGGCCCGGCGCACCGCGCTGGCCGCCGCCGGTCCGCTCCAGGCCGCCGGCTGGCCGACCGAGGACGCCACGGTCGCCCAGGTCCTGAGCGTCTACGACGAGGTGGCCCGGCCCGGCGGCTGCTCGGCCCCGCTCTGATCCCGCCGCGTCCGGGGCCGCTACGGTGACCCGGACGGCACGGTGCGGGGCGCGGAAGGCGGGCGGACGGTATGACGGCAGCGATGGCGGGTTTCGCGCTCTTCGCCCTGATGATGACGGTGGTGCCCGGGCCGGACACCCTGCTGGTCCTGCGCAACTGCCTGCGCGGCGGCCGCCGGTCGGGCGCGGCCACCGCCCTCGGCGCCGCGGCGGGCTCGCTGGCCTGGGCGGTGGCGGCCGCCTTCGGCCTGGCCGCGGCCCTCCAGCGCTGGGACGCCGCGTTCACCGCCGTACGCCTCCTGGGCGCCGGATATCTGGCGGTGCTGGGCATCCAGGCGCTGTGGGCGTGCCGCCGTGCCGCCGCGCCGGGGACCGGGGCCGCGGGGGCGGAGCCGGCGCCGGCGCCCGAGGCGGCCGCCACCGCGCTGCGCGGCTTCCGGCAGGGCCTGCTGAGCTGTCTGCTCAACCCCAAGGTCGGGATCTTCTTCGTCGCGGTGGTCCCGCAGTTCCTGCCCCAGGGCCGCTCGGTCCTCGGCGCGACGCTGCTGCTCGGCGCCGTCGACGCGGTGATCGCCGCCGGCTGGCTGCTGCTGATCGCCCTCGGCGCCGGCCGCCTCTCCACCTGGCTGCGCCGCCCCCGGGTGCTCCGCGGCCTGGAGGGCACGACCGGCGGCGTCCTCGTCGCGCTCGGGGTGGGGACGGCGGTGGAGACGGCCGCGGGGTGAGGGGGCGGGGGAACGCGGACCGGCTCCCCGCCGCGGTCGGCTTCCGCCGGAAGCGAGCGGACCGGCTTTCGCAGCAAGCGGCTCCAGCAACCGGCTCCCGCCGCAACCGAGCGGGCCGGCTCCCGCCGGAAGCCGGAGCCCCGGCCCCGGCCCCGGCCCGGAGCCCCGGCCCCCGCCCGAAGGCCCGGCTACCCCTTCTCCGCATGCCGTCGCGCCCGCAGCGCCAGCCGCAGTCCCAGCACCGTCTGCGGATCGTCCAGATCGGTGCCGAGGAGATGGGCGATGCGGGCCAGCCGGTCGTAGAGGGTCTGGCGGTTGACGTTGAGGGCGCGGGCCGTCTCCGCCTTGCGGCCGGCGCTCGCCAGGTACGCCTCCAGCGTCGGCAGCAGCGGCTGGCGGGCCGCCTTGTCGTGGTGGAGCAGCGGGCCGATGGCGCGGGTCACGAAGTCCGCGAGGACCTCCTCGCCGCCGTGCTCCCGCAGCCGCCACAGCAGCAGTTCGATGTCGAGGCGCCGCGCGTCGTACCACGGCTGGTGCGGCAGTCCCTGGGCGGCGGCCGCCGCCTGGGCCGCGTGCCGCAGCCCGGGCCCGGCGGCCGCCCACTCGCCCGCCGTGCCGACCACCACCACCGGCCGGGCCGCCGCCGGACGGTCGAGACCGGCCCGCGCCACCCCGGTGTGCAGCGCCTGCGCCACCCGGTCGGCGAGCGCCTCCCGGGCCCGCCCCGCGCGCAGCGCCACCAGCAGCGGCACCCGGCCCTCCACCGGCCGTACGCCCAGCAGCACCGGCACGCCCAGCGCCGTCAGCTCCTCGCGCAGCGCCTGGGCGAGGACCGCCCAGCCGCCGTCCGACACCAGCCCCGACGGCAGCCGCATCACCACCGGCAGCACCGGGTCGCCGCCCGGCCGGAACCCCAGCAGCCGCGCCTGCCCCGGCGCCTCGGCGGCCGACACCCGGCCCTCGGCGAGATCGGCCAGGAAGTCGCCCCGGCCACGCGCCGCCAGCACCTCCTCCTGGCGGGACTGGAGCATCACCACCGCCAGCAGATCGGCCGCCCGCGCCGCGGCGATCCGGTGCACCGGCGCCGCCGGGGAGTTGACCGGCAACAGCACCAGCCGCGCCCGTACCGCGTCCGGCCCCGGACCGCCCCCGGGCACGTCGACGCGGACACCGGTGTCCCGCAGTCCCTCCCAGGCCAGCAGCGGATCGGCGTCCGCGGGCCCGTCACCGCCGCCCTGCGGCCCCGCCGCGTACAGCGGGCCGCCGTCGGCCGACTCCAGGCAGAGCGGGTTGCCGGTGAAGTCGGCCAGCAGCCGCAGCACCTCCGGGGCGCCGCCGCCGCGCAGCAGCGCGTCCGTACAGCGCCGGATGAGGGCGTCGGCGCGGCGCAGCAGCGTGTAGTGGCTGTTGACGATCTCGGTGTGGATCTCCTCGGTGACCGTGACGTACGGGACCTCGCGGTGCAGCTGGATCAGGGTCAGCCCGCACTCGCGGGCCGCGTCGACCAGCGCCGCGGGCAGGGTGGTGAACCGCGCGCCCAGCTCGACCACGAGCGCGGCGATCCGCCGGTCGGCGAGGTCGCGGACGAAGGCGCGCAGCTCGGCGGGGCGGACGCCCAGCCCCAGGCCCGTGGTGAGCAGCAACTCGCCGCCCTTGAGCAGCGAGGCGATGTTCGGCACCTCCCCGGCGTGCACCCAGCGCACCGGACCGTCCAGCCCCTCGGCGCCCGCCACCACCTCCGGCAGACCGCGCCGCAGCGCGGGCAGCTCCAGCGCCCTGCGTACGGTGATCTCCGCTTCGATCGTCGTCTCCGGCCCCATGCGACCGACGGTACCCGCCGCGCGTCGTCCCACGTCACAGCGGTCGAGGCGGCCGCCGCCGTCAGCCCGACGAGGCGCGGACCACCAGTGTGGCCGGGGTGACGACGCACGCCGGGAGCGCGCTTTCCGGATCCGCGGGGCCCGCCACCTCCTGCAGCAGCATCCGCGCCATCAGCCGCCCCATCTCCGTGACGTCCTGCCGCACCGTGGTCAGCGGCGGCTCGGACCGGGCGGCCGGCTCCAGATCGTCGTAGCCGACCACCGCCACGTCCTCGGGCACCCGCCGCCCCCGCGCCCGCAGGGTGCGCAGCGCCCCGGACGCCATCAGGTCCGAGCAGGCGAACACCGCGTCCAGCTCCGGCGCCGCGTCCAGCAGCCGGGCCATCGCCGCCGCGCCGCCGCGCGCGGTGAACCGGCCGTCCGCGACCAGCCGGGGATCGTACGCCCCCGGCGCCAGCGCCTCGCGGTAGCCCGCCAGCCGGTCGGCGGCCGACGTCTGGTCGAGCGGCCCGGTGATGACGGCGACGGTGCGCCGCCCCCGCTCCCGCAGATGCCGTACGGCCTGCCGGGCGCCGTCGCGGTTGTCGGTGTCGACGTACCGCACCCCCGGGTCGTCCGCGGCGCCCGCCCAGCCGGGCCGTCCGCCGTAGACCACCGGCAGCCCGGCGCGCACCGCCACCGACGGCAGCGGATGGCCGTGGTGCAGCGAGAACAGCAGCGCGCCGTCGACGTGTCCGGCGGCCAGATACCGGCCGATCCGCGTCCAGTCCGCGTGGCTCTCCACCAAAAGCAGCAGCAACTGCGTGTCCGCGGCGGCCAGTTCCCGGCCGATGCCGCGCAGCTGCCGTCCGAAGAACGGATCGCTGAAGACCCGCTCCTCCGGTTCGCCGATGACCACCGCGACCGCGCCGGTGCGCCGGGTGACCAGCGAGCGGGCCGCGCTGTTGGGGACGTAGCCCAGCTCGGCCACGGCCCGCGCCACCCGCTCCCGCACCGCGGGCCGCACCCCGGCGCCGCCGTTGACCACCCGCGAGACCGTCGCCCGCGAAACCCCGGCGCGCGCGGCGACCGCCTCCAGGGTCGGCCGCCGTCTGTTCGACTCCATCACCGCACAACTCCTTTTTCTCCAGGGCCTGTTGACGCGGCACCCGCCGAGTCGGCAGGGTGCCAACCACGCATTGAGAGCGCTCTCATGAGCGCAGGCGAAGGCTCCTCCTGTACCCCCACCGTGTCGAGGAGAATGTCATGATCATGAAATTCAGGGCGCGGGCGGTCACGCTCGTCTGCGCCCTGGCGGCCACGGTCCCCTTCTGGGCCGGCTCGCCCACCGCCGCCGCCCGGGAGGCGGCCCCCGCCTTCCAGGAGGTCTGGCGCACGGACTTCGACGGCGCCGCCGGCTCCCGGCCCGCCGCCGACGACTGGATCACCGACACCGGCACCGGCTACCCCGGCGGCCCCGACCGCTGGGGCACCGGCGAGGTCCAGACGTACACCGACGCCCCCGAGAACCTGCAGCTCGACGGCGCCGGACACCTCAAGATCACCGCGCTGAGGAAGGACGGCGGCTGGACCTCCGGCCGCATCGAGACCAAGCGCACCGACTTCGCCGCACCCGAGGGCGGCGCCCTGCGCATCGAGGCGCAGATCAAGCTCCCGGCCGTCACCGGGGACAAGGCCCTCGGCTACTGGCCCGCCTTCTGGACGCTCGGCGCCGACTTCCGCGGCACCTACACCAACTGGCCCGGCATCGGCGAGTTCGACATCCTGGAGAACGTCAATGGCGCCGACACCCTCTGGGGCACCCTGCACTGCGGCGTCAGCCCCGGCGGACCCTGCAACGAGACGCAGGGCAAGGGCAACTCCCGTCCCTGTACCGGCTGCCGGGACGCCTTCCACACCTACGCCCTCGAACTCGACCGCACCGACCCCGCCCACGAGAAGCTGACGTGGTTCCTCGACGGCGCCGCCTACCACACCGTCGCCGCCTCCGACATGGACGCCGACACCTGGGCCCGCGCCACCCACCACGGCCACTTCCTGCTGCTGAACCTCGCGATGGGCGGCGGCTTCCCGGACGGCGTCGCCGGCCGCGCCACCCCCACCGAGACCACCGCGCCCGGCGCCTCTCTGCTGGTCGACAACGTTGCCGTCTCCGTCGCCCGGCCCGCCTTCGCCCGCACCCCGTAAGGAGTCACCCGTGATCAGCCGCCGTACCCTGCTCGGCTCCCTCGCCGCCACCACCGCCGGACTCGCCCTCGCCCCCCGGGCGTTCGCACGGTCCGCGCCGCTCGGCCGGGCCGCCGCCGGGATGCCGCTGCACCTCGTCAACAAGACCGGCGCCTACGACAACGCCTCGATCCGCGTCTACATCGTCGGCAACGACGGCACCCAGCAGGTCCGCGTCACCCCCGACGGCCAACTGGCGCCCGTCGCCCTCGCCGACAACGGCCCGGACGGCTTCACCGACTACGCCATCCCGCTCGCCGGCAGCGGCACCACCACGCTGAACCTGCCGCAGATGTCCGGCCGGATCTACGTCGCGCTCGGCGACCCGCTGAAGTTCAAGGCGGTCGAGGACGGCAACGGCAAGGCGGCGCTCGCCTACCCGGCGGGCTGGGTCGAGGGCGACCCCAACTACCCGGTGCTGCACGACTGCGCCGAGTTCACCTACAACTCCGGCGGCATGTACTGCAACACCACCATGGTCGACATGTTCAGCGTGCCGCTGGAGATCAAGCTGGGCGGCGCGAAGGAGCAGACCACCGGCACCCTCAAGGACGGCGCCCGCGCCAAGGTCTTCGCCGACGTCAAGGCGGCCGACGGCTTCGGCAAGCTGGTCGTCGGCGACAAGCGCGTCATCGCCCCCGGACACGGCCTGGACAGCGGCCTGTTCGCCGCCGACTACCTCGCCCCCGCCATCGACGAGGCGTGGTCCACGTACGCGGGCAAGGACCTCAAGGTCACCACCGACGCCGGGACCTTCACCGGCCGGGTCTCCGGCGGCAAGTTCGCCTTCACCGGTCCCGGCAACGTCTCCTTCGACAAGCCCTCCACCCGTGACGTCCTCTTCTGCGACGGCACCCTCGCCGCCCCCAACGACGGCACCCTCGGCCCGGTCGCCGCGGTCCTCGGCGCCGCCCTCAACCGCTCGATCCTCACCACCGCCGACGCCCAGCCCGGCACCGACCCGGCCACCTTCTACCAACAAAAGCTCACCAACCACTACGCCAAGGCCATGCACGAGGCCACCCGCGACGGCAAGGCGTACGGCTTCGCCTTCGACGACGTCGCCGGGTTCGCCTCGTACATCGAGGACGGCGCCCCGAAGGAGATCACCCTGACCCTCACCGCCTTCTGACGGCCCGCCGGTGGCCGCCCCGCGGACACCGGGCGGCCGCCGCGCCCCGGGTGCCGTTCCGGCCGCCGGCCCGTCCCTGGCCGGAATCGGCTGGGCCGCGCCGCGCCCGCCTCCTACGCTGTGCCGCATGTCAGGTACCGCACACACGTCCGACGGCCCGGCCGACCGCCGCACCCTGTCCGGGCCGTTACCGTCCGGCCCGGACCCCGCCACCGTCGCCACCGCCCAGCGGCGCACCGTCCGGGTCCTGATGTCCGCCCAGGTCGTGGCCGGCATCGGCATCGGCTCGACGCTCTCGGCGGGGGCGCTGCTGATCGGGCGGCTCAGCGGCTCGGAGGCGCTCGCCGGGCTCTCCACCACCTCCGCCACGCTCGGCGCCGCCCTCCTCGGCATCCCGCTCGCCGCGCTCTCCCGCTCCCGGGGCCGCCGCACCGGTCTGGGCACCGGCTGGCTGATCGCCGCCCTCGGCGCGCTCGTCGTGCTCCTCGGCGCCCGCCTCGGCCGCCCCGAACCGGTCCTCCTCGGCACCCTGCTGCTGGGCGCGGGCACCGCCACCAACCTCCAGTCCCGGTACGCCGCCGCCGACCTCGCCGACGACGGCAACCGCGCCCGCTCCCTCTCCCTCGTCGTCTGGTCGACCACCGTCGGCAGCGTCATCGGCCCCAACCTCACCGGCCCGGGCGAGCCCCTCGCCCGCGCGCTGGGCCTGCCCGAGGAGGCCGGGACCTTCCTCTTCTCCACCGTCGCCTTCGTCGGCGGCTGGGCCCTCAACCACTTCCTGCTCCGCCCCGACCCGCTCCGCCTCGCCGCCGAAGTGGCCCGCGCGGAGCGCGGCCGGATACCCGGGGCGGCCGCGGCCACCCCGGACGCGTCCGCCGCCCCGCGCTTCACCGCCCGCTTCGCCGAGGCGCTCCGCGTGGTCCGCGCCGTGCCCGCCGCCCGCCTCGGCCTGGTCACGGTCGTCCTGGGCCACGCGGTCATGGTCTCCGTGATGACGATGACCCCGATCCACCTCGCCCACAACGGCGCCGGCCTGAGCGTCGTCGGCTTCAGCGTCAGCCTGCACATCGCCGGGATGTACGCGCTGTCGCCGCTGGTCGGACGGCTCGCCGACCGGATCGGCCGGATCCGGGTGATCCTGCTGGGCCAGGCGCTCTACCTGCTCACCGCCGCCGTCGCCGGGCTCGCCGGCAGCAGTCACGCCGCCGCCGTCGGGGCCCTGTTCACCCTCGGCCTGGGCTGGTCCTTCGTCACCATCGCCGGATCCACCCTGCTCACCGAGTCGCTGCCGGCCGCACAGCGCTCCGAGATCCAGGGCCTCGCCGACACCCTGATGAACCTCGCGGGCGCGGCCGGCGGCGCCGTCGCCGGCGGGCTCGTCGCCCTCATCGGCTACGGCGGCCTCAACGCGGCCGCCGCCCTCTTGACCCTGCCCGTTCTCGCCCTGGCCCTCGCGCCCCGCACCCGCGCCTGACCACCGTCGACGCACGCGGAAGGGGCCGCCCCACCCGGGACGGCCCCTTCCCTACGCCTGTGACCTGCGGCTCAGCACGTCCGTGACCCGCGGCTCAGCCGCCGCCGTACGCGCCGCTCGCCGTCAGCCGCAGCGCGGTGTCGATCAGCGGGACGTGGCTGAACGCCTGCGGGAAGTTCCCCACCTGCCGTTGATTGGCGGAGTCCCACTCCTCGGCCAGCAGCCCCAGGTCGTTGCGGAGCGCGAGCAGCCGCTCGAAGAGCGTGCGCGCCTCCTCCACCCGCCCGATCATCGCCAGATCGTCCGCCATCCAGAACGAGCAGGCCAAGAACGCGCCCTCGTCGCCCTCCAGACCGTCCACGCCCGCCTCGTCACCGGAGGTCGGGTAGCGCAGGATGAAGCCGTCCTCGGTGGACAGCTCCCGCTGGATCGCCTCGATCGTGCCGATGACGCGCTTGTCGTCCGGCGGCAGAAAGCCCATCTGCGGGATCAGCAGCAGCGAGGCGTCCAGCTCCTGGGAGCCGTAGGACTGCGTGAAGGTGTTGCGCTCCTTGTCGTACCCCTTCTCGCAGACGTCCCGGTGGATCCGCTCGCGCAGGTCCTTCCAGCGCTCCAGCGGGCCCTCGACGTCGCCCGCCTCGATCAGCTTGATGGTGCGGTCCACCGCGACCCACGTCATGACCTTGGAGTGGACGAAGTGCCGGCGCGGCCCGCGGACCTCCCAGATGCCCTCGTCCGGCTCGCTCCAGTGCTTCTCCACCCAGTCGATCAGCTTCAGCTGGAGCAGCGAGGCGTAGTCGTTGCGGGCCAGCCCCGTCATGTGCGCCAGGTGCAGCGCCTCGATGACCTCGCCGTACACGTCCAGCTGGACCTGGCCGGCGGCGCCGTTGCCGACCCGCACCGGCCGGGAGTTCTCATACCCCGGCAGCCAGTCCAGCTCGTTCTCGCCCAGCTCCCGCTCGCCGGCGATGCCGTACATGATCTGGAGGTTCTCCGGATCGCCGGCGACCGCGCGCAGCAGCCACTCGCGCCAGGCGCGGGCCTCCTCGCGGTAGCCGGTGCGCAGCAGCGAGGAGAGCGTGATGGCGGCGTCGCGCAGCCAGGTGAAGCGGTAGTCCCAGTTGCGGGAGCCGCCGAGGTCCTCCGGCAGCGAGGTGGTCGGCGCGGCGACGATCCCGCCGGTCGGCGCGTACGTCAGCGCCTTCAGCGTGATCAGCGACCGGACCACCGCGTCCCGGTAGGGCCCGTGGTACGTGCAGTGCTCGACCCACTCGTGCCAGAACTCCTCGGTGGCGACGAGCGCGTTCTCCGGCTCGGCCACCGCCGGGGGCTGGTGGTGCGAGGGCTGCCAGCTGATCGTGAAGGCGATCCGCTCGCCCGGCGCGACGGTGAAGTCGGAGTAGGTGGTCAGCTCCTCGCCGTACGTCTGCGCCGTCGTGTCCAGCCACACCGAGTCGGGACCGGCCACCGCGACCGTCCGCCCGTCGACCTTGTGCACCCACGGCACCACCCAGCCGTACGCGAACCGCATCCGCAGCTCGGAGCGGACCGGGACGGTGCCGCTGACGCCCTCGACGATGCGGATCAGCTGGGGCGCGCCGTCGCGCGGCGGCATGAAGTCGATCACCCGGACGGTGCCCTGCGGGGTGTCCCACTCCGACTCCAGGACCAGCGAGTCGCCGCGGTAGCGGCGCCGGTCGGCGGGGAGCGGGCGGGTGCCCTCGGAGTGGGCGGGGCCCATCCGCCAGAAGCCGTGTTCCTCGGTGCCCAGCAGCCCGGCGAAGACCGCCGGGGAGTCGAAACGCGGCAGGCAGAGCCAGTCCACCATGCCGTCCCTGCACACGAGTGCGGCGGTTTGCATATCGCCGATGAGTGCGTAGTCCTCGATGCGCCCGGCCACGTGCATCTCCTGTCGAACTGGAGTCACGCCCCCTCGGGACGTGATAGCTGTCCGTCCTGCCCATGAAACGTTGTCGAGCAGCGGGACCGGAAATCGGGCGGGGGTGGTGCCTCACCGGACGGCTCGTAACGAGTGTCCGTGCAGGATACGACGGCCCACGGGGCGCTGCGCGACGCCCACGAAGAGGGGCGTCACTCGTTCGAGTGACGTGGGGCGGAGAGCCCGCGGCGGACGCCGCCGGGCGCGACCATCCCCGGTCGCTGATAGCCTGGTATCCCGTGGACCGGTGGGCCCCACAAATGTCACGGCAGATGTCACGGCACCCCCGAGCCGCAGCGAAGGCACCCCTCGTACCCCGGGGACGGCGCCGCATCGCACCTCTCCACTCGCGACCACGGGAGCCCCCTCTTGGCCATGCCGCCCTCTGCTTCTCGACAGAACGCAGCCACGACGACCAAGCACATCTTCGTCACCGGGGGCGTCGCCTCCTCGCTCGGCAAGGGCCTCACGGCCTCCAGCCTCGGCGCGCTCCTCAAGGCGCGGGGTCTGCGGGTCACCATGCAGAAGCTCGACCCGTACCTGAACGTCGACCCCGGCACGATGAACCCGTTCCAGCACGGTGAGGTCTTCGTCACCAACGACGGAGCCGAGACCGACCTGGACATCGGCCACTACGAGCGCTTCCTCGACGTCGACCTCGACGGCAGCGCCAACGTCACCACCGGCCAGGTCTACTCCACCGTGATCGCCAAGGAGCGCCGCGGCGAGTACCTGGGCGACACCGTGCAGGTCATCCCGCACATCACCAACGAGATCAAGCACCGCATCCGCCGGATGGCGACCGACGACGTCGACGTCGTCATCACCGAGGTCGGCGGCACGGTCGGCGACATCGAGTCGCTGCCGTTCCTGGAGACCGTCCGCCAGGTCCGCCACGAGGTCGGCCGGGACAACGTCTTCGTCGTGCACATCTCGCTGCTGCCCTACATCGGCCCCTCCGGTGAGCTGAAGACCAAGCCGACCCAGCACTCCGTCGCCGCCCTGCGCAACATCGGCATCCAGCCCGACGCGATCGTGCTCCGCGCCGACCGTGAGGTCCCCACCGCCATCAAGCGCAAGATCTCGCTGATGTGCGACGTGGACGACCAGGCCGTGGTCGCCGCGATCGACGCCCCGTCGATCTACGACATCCCCAAGGTGCTGCACGCCGAGGGCCTGGACGCCTACGTCGTCCGCAAGCTGGACCTGCCGTTCCGCGATGTCGACTGGACCCAGTGGGCGGACCTGCTGGAGCGCGTCCACAACCCCGACCACGAGGTCAAGGTCGCGCTGGTCGGCAAGTACATCGACCTGCCGGACGCCTACCTCTCGGTCACCGAGGCGCTGCGCGCGGGCGGCTTCGCCAACAAGACCCGCGTGAAGATCAAGTGGGTCACCTCCGACGACTGCACCACCCCGGCGGGCGCCGCCGAGCAGCTCGGCGAC
This sequence comes from Streptomyces sp. NPDC000404, assembly GCF_040300365.1. NCBI lineage: Bacteria > Bacillati > Actinomycetota > Actinomycetes > Kitasatosporales > Streptomycetaceae > Streptomyces > Streptomyces sp. NPDC000404. Next base: position 26,649 of record NZ_JBEPDN010000014.1, read on the forward strand.
TGCGACGCGGTCTGCATCCCCGGCGGCTTCGGCGACCGCGGCGTGGACGGCAAGGTCGGCGCGATCACCTACGCCCGCGAGCACAAGCTGCCGCTGCTCGGCCTCTGCCTGGGCCTGCAGTGCGTGGTCATCGAGGCGGCCCGCAACCTCGCCGGCATCGAGGGCGCCAACTCCACCGAGTTCGACCCGGCCGCCGCCCACCCGGTCATCTCCACGATGGCCGAGCAGATGGACATCGTCGCCGGTGAGGGCGACATGGGCGGCACGATGCGGCTCGGCATGTACCCGGCCAAGCTCGCCGAGGGCTCGATCGTCCGCGAGACCTACGACGACCAGCCCTACGTCGAGGAGCGCCACCGCCACCGCTACGAGGTCAACAACGCCTACCGCGGTGAGCTGGAGAAGAAGGCCGGTCTGCTCTTCTCCGGCACCTCCCCGGACAACAAGCTCGTCGAGTACGTCGAGTACCCGCGCGAGGTGCACCCCTACCTCGTCGCCACCCAGGCCCACCCGGAGCTGCGCTCCCGCCCGACCCGCCCGCACCCGCTCTTCGCGGGTCTGGTGAAGGCAGCCGTTGCGCAGCAGCAGACGGCGAAGGCGGCCGCGGAGCCGAAGAAGGCCGCCGGTAAGTAAGCGACACCCGGCCGTTACGGTGGACCGGGGCAGGGATCTCGTACGGGATCGCTGCCCCGGTTTCTGCGTTGACCAGGACGATCAGGAGGACGTATGGCGATCGAGGACACCCCCGAGGAGTGGACGGTCACCGCGACCGTGACGCCGTTCACCGGGAACAAGACGAGCGTGCGCACCGACGACGTCGTCATGCCGGACGGCTCCACGGCCCGCCGCGACTACCAGGTCCACCCCGGCTCGGTGGCCGTCCTCGCCCTCGACGACGACGGCCGGGTCCTGGTCCTGCGCCAGTACCGCCACCCCGTGCGCCACAAGCTGTGGGAGATCCCCGCCGGACTGCTCGACGTCCCCGGCGAGAACCCGCTGCACGCCGCCCAGCGCGAGCTGTACGAGGAGGCGCACGTCAAGGCCGACGACTGGCGGGTGCTGACGGACGTCTACACCACGCCGGGCGGCTGCGACGAGGCGGTCCGGGTCTTCCTCGCGCGGGGGCTGGCCGAGGCGGAGGGCGAGCGGTTCGAGGTCTCCGAGGAGGAGATCGACCTGGAGCTGGCGCGGGTGCCGGTCGATGAGCTGGTGCGCGGGGTGCTCGCCGGGGAGCTGCACAACAACTGCCTGGTCGTCGGCGTGCTGTCGCTCGTCGCGGCGCAGCAGGGGCCGGGCCTGGAGTCGCTGCGCCCGGCCGACGCGCCCTGGCCGGCGCGCCCCTTCGGCGCCTGATCCGCCGCCGGTCCGCCGCCGGCCCGCCGCCGGTCCGCCGCGCCGCCGCACCGTCCCGGTCAGATCATCCGCTGATCCGGCGGAGTGACCCGGACGTCAAGCTCCGCGCGGAGCACGGGGCATGACGGGGCGTGAACTACGCTCGGCAGCGTTCCCGTCCGCGACCGGCGGCGGGCTCGTATGCGCAGGTGGACGGGAGAGTGGCCCGTGGCGGACCAGGCGGTGGGTACAGGGCACCTCCCACCGGAGGCGGCGGGATGCGCCGCGCCGGCGGGGGGCGGGCGGGCGCCGGAAGGCGGCGGTGGCGACGCGGCGGCGGGCCCGCAGCCCGTGGCCGCGCCGGCCGTACCGGCTGTGTCGCCCGTACCGGCTGGGTCTTCGGCCACCGCACCGTCACCCGAGGTGCCCGCGCCCGCCGCGCCACCGGCCGCCGCCCCCGTGCCCCGTCCCGTCGCCCCGCCCCGCCCCGCCGCCGACACTCTGCCGTCCCGCGGCCTGCTCGGTCGTTCCCGGGAGCTGAAGGCGCTCCGCGCCGACATCGAGCGGGCCGGTCTCGACACCCTCTCCGGCCGGAAGAGCCCCCGCAGCCGGGTGCTGCTGATCGCCGGGCGGCCCGGCTGCGGCCGCACCGCGCTCGCCGAGGAGCTGCTGCGCACCCTGTCCGGCGCCTACCCGGACGGGGTGCTGCGGGCCCGGCTGTCCAGTCCGGGCGGCACGCCCGTGCCCACCGGCGACGTCGCCCGCGGGCTGCTCACCGCGCTCGGCGCCGCCGTCCCGGCGGGCTCGGACGACGACGAACCGGCCGCGGCGCTGCGCGCGGAGCTGGCGGCCCGCCGCGCGGTCCTCCTCCTCGACGACGCACCCGGCGCCGACCACGTCGATCCGCTGCTGCCCGACGCGCCGGACTGCCTGGTCGTCGTGGTCTCCGAGGGCCCGCTCACCGGCATCCCCGACGTCCGGCCGTGCACCCTGGGCGGGCTGGACGGCGCCGCCGCGGTCGCGCTGCTGGCCCGGTTCGCCGGTCCGGTACGGATCACCGTCGACCCGCGGTCGGCCGACTCCGTCATCGAGGAGTGCGGCGGGCAGCCCGCGGCCCTGGTGCTCGCGGGCGGCTGGCTCGCCGCCCGCCCCAAGGCCTCCGTCTCGGATCTGCGCACGGCGCTGCGCGAGGTGCCGGTCCCGCACGAAATCCCCGTCGGCGAACGGCCGTTGCACCGCGCGTTCCACCTCGCGCACGACGGGCTGGCCCCGTCCGCGGCCCGGATGCTGCGGCTGCTCTCCCTCGCGCCGCCCGGCCTCGTCGACGCGCACACCGCGTCCGCGCTGGCCGGCTGCACGATGGAGACCGCGAAGACGACCCTCGTCGATCTGGCCGCGCTGGGGCTGCTGCACCAGGAGGCGGAGCCGGACGACGGACCGTCCTCCCCGGGCACCGCCACCGGCCCCCGCTACCGGCTCCCCGGCTGCCTCGCCGCCCGGGCCGGGGAGCTGCTGCGGACGCACGAGCGCCCGGCCGAGGTCAAGTTGGCCCGTGCGCGGATGCTGGAGCGCACCGTCCGGCTGCTCCAGTCCTGCCGGGGGAGCGGCGAGCCGGCCGGGTCGCCGGCGCGGGAGCGGGCCGAGGCGCTGCCGTTCGCGCTGCGCTTCCCCTCGCGCGCGGCGGCCGCCGCCTGGCTGCGCCGCCGCCGCGCCGCGCTGCTGGACGCCGCCCGCCTCGCGGTCTGTGACGGTGAACTCGACACGCTGGACCGGCGGTTGATCGCCACCCTGGTCCGCGCGCTGATGGCACACGAGGGCCCGGACGCGGCCGCCGGTGACCTCTACGCCCTGCACGAGATGGTCCTGGAGGTCGCCGAACGCCGGGGCCTGGGGCGGGAGATGGCGGCGGCGCTGCTCAACCTCGCCGATCTGGACGGCGGCGCCGGACGCACCGAGGCGGCGCTCGGCCGCTACCGCGGCGCGCTGGAGGCGGCCCGTTCGGCGGGTGACGCGGTGGCGACCGGCCGCGCCCTGGAGTCGCTCGGCGGTACCTACAGCGAGCTGGGGGACTGGCAGCGCGCCGCCGACTGGTACGGCCGGGCGCTGGAGCTGCGGCTGAGCCGGGGCGAGAGCGCGGACGCGGCGCGGCTGCACGGCCGGATCGGCGGGGCGCACGGCCGGGCCGGACGGTGGCCGGAGGCGCTCAAGGAGTGGCGGGCGGCGGCCCGCACCTCCCGCAGGCTCGGTGATCTCGCAGGTCAGGCGCGTGCGACGGCCGAGGTGGCGCATGTCCAGGAGCGCGTGGGGCGGCCCGGGGAGGCGCTGCGGACGGCCCTGGAGGCCCTGCACACCGCCCGCGGCGCGGGCGACGCGGCGCTGGAGGCGGGGCTGCAGCTGCGGATTGCGGACCTCCTCGACGGGCTCGGCGACCCGGCAGCGGCAAGGCTGCACCGCGCCGCCGGGGAACAACTCCTCCAAGATCACCGCAAGTGACCTACGAAATCGGTGGTGGTCTTCGAAACAATTAATGCTTTGCAAGGCTAGACAAGAGGGGATCCTTCAATAGACTGGGTTCGCCGCGTCGCTCGCGGTCAGTTCCGTCATGTGTCACATGAGGGATAATTCTCCTGTAAGCACTCTTTTCAAGGACCGTGATCGACGTGAAGGTCGGCATCCCCCGCGAGGTCAAGAACAACGAGTTCCGGGTGGCGATCACGCCCGCCGGTGTCAACGAGCTGGTCCGCAACGGCCACCAGGTCGTCATCGAGAAGGACGCCGGTGTCGGCTCCTCCATCCCCGACGCGGAGTACGTGGCCGCCGGCGCGAGCATCCTCGACACCGCCGACGAGGTCTGGGCCACCGCCGACCTGCTCCTGAAGGTCAAGGAGCCGATCGAGGAGGAGTACCACCGCCTCCGCAAGGACCAGACCCTCTTCACGTACCTGCACCTCGCGGCCTCCCGCGAGTGCACCGACGCGCTGCTGGAGTCCGGCACCACCGCCATCGCCTACGAGACCGTCGAGACCGCGAACCGCGCGCTGCCGCTGCTCGCCCCGATGTCCGAGGTCGCGGGCCGGATCGCCCCGCAGGTCGGCGCGTACCACCTGATGCGCCAGGCCGGCGGCCGCGGCGTGCTGCCCGGCGGCGTTCCCGGCGTCCAGGCGGGCAAGGCGGTCGTCATCGGTGGCGGCGTCTCCGGCTGGAACGCCGTGCAGATCGCCGTGGGCCTCGGCTTCCACGTCACCCTGCTCGACAAGGACATCAACAAGCTCCGCGAGGCCGACAAGATCTTCGGCACCAAGGTGCAGACGATCGTCTCCAACGCCTTCGAGCTGGAGAAGGCCGTCGTCGAGGCCGACCTCGTCGTCGGCGCGGTCCTGATCCCCGGCGCCAAGGCCCCCAAGCTCGTCACCAACGAGCTGGTCGCCAAGATGAAGCCCGGAAGTGTCCTTGTCGACATCGCGATCGACCAGGGCGGCTGCTTCGAGGACTCGCACCCCACCACGCACGCCGACCCGACCTTCCGGGTCCACAACTCGGTGTTCTACTGCGTCGCCAACATGCCCGGCGCGGTGCCCAACACCTCCACCTACGCGCTGACCAACGCGACCCTCCCGTACATCGTCTCGCTCGCCAACAACGGCTGGGCCGAGGCGCTGCGCCGGGACGCCGCGCTGGCCAAGGGCCTCAACACCCACGACGGCAAGGTCGTCTACCGCGAGGTCGCCGAGGCCCACGGCCTGGAGTCCGTGGAGCTGAGCGACCTGCTGGGCTGAGCGTCAACTCCGCGCGTCCGTGCGGAACAACCGGCCGGGTCCCGTCTGCGGGACCCGGCCGGTCGCGTGTGGGACGCGCCGGTACCACGCCGTCGGTGCGACGCCGGCACGGGGGCGCGCAACGCGCCTCGTACGTAACCCTTGAGGTGATTCGCGTACCCCCGAAGCCTCATGTGCGCGCGGCTTGCACCCTTGACATGGGCGGGTTTCTTATCCGTCACATCGCGCCGGGTCGGGTGGATTGTGTTGCTGCGGACGCCCGACACGCCATAGAGTCGCCAACCGTCGGCATGGTGTCACGCTGACCTATCGATAAGTTTCCTGGTTCCATCCAAGGAGGTACGACGACTTGTGAATGAGTCGACAATTACTCCCGGAGGTGCTCAGCCAGGAGCAGTTGCGCGGGGCCAGGCCCCCTCGGGGTTCGAGGCTGTCGGCTCCGCAGCGGTCCACACCCCCGCAGTCCACCCGAGCACGACCTCGACAGCCCACCAGAGCATGGACGGCCATTACGTGAACGCCACGGCCGGCGACCGGGGCAGTGGAGATCCCACCCGTCTCGCCGACTACGAAGACCTGCCCCAGGGGCACTTCTACGATCCGGACGCGGAGTACGAGCCGGACCCCGAGTACGCGGCCACGCTCGCGCCGGACGCTGCCCGCCAGCGCCGCGAGCGCGTCGGCCCGACCGGCCGTCCGCTGCCGTACTTCCCGATCCCTGGACCGTTGTCGGAGCACGGCCCCGCCAAGATCATCGCGATGTGCAACCAGAAGGGCGGGGTCGGCAAGACCACCTCGACCATCAATCTGGGCGCCGCGCTCGCCGAGTACGGGCGCCGGGTGCTGCTCGTCGACTTCGACCCGCAGGGCGCCCTCTCGGTCGGCCTCGGCGTCAACCCGATGGAGCTCGACCTGACGGTCTACAACCTGCTCATGGAGCGGGGCATGTCGGCCGACGAGGTGCTGCTCAAGACGGCGGTCCCCAACATGGACCTGCTGCCCAGCAACATCGACCTCTCCGCCGCCGAGGTGCAGCTGGTCAGCGAGGTGGCCCGCGAGTCGACGCTGCAGCGCGCGCTCAAGCCGCTGATGAACGACTACGACTACATCGTCATCGACTGCCAGCCCTCGCTCGGTCTGCTCACCGTCAACGCGCTGACCGCGGCGCACAAGGTCATCGTGCCGCTGGAGTGCGAGTTCTTCGCGCTGCGCGGTGTCGCGCTGCTCACCGAGACGATCGAGAAGGTCCAGGAGCGGCTCAACCCCGAGCTGCAGCTGGACGGCATCCTGGCGACGATGTACGACTCCCGCACCGTGCACAGCCGTGAGGTGCTGGCGCGCGTCGTGGAGGCGTTCGACGACCACGTCTACCACACCGTCATCGGCCGTACGGTCCGCTTCCCCGAGACGACCGTCGCGGGCGAGCCGATCACCACGTACGCCTCCAACTCCGTGGGGGCCGCCGCCTATCGTCAGCTCGCCAGGGAGGTGCTCGCCCGGTGTCACGCCGAGTGAGTCTGCCGGGCGCCGACGAGTTGTTCCGCACCACCGGGGGCACGGGCCTGCAGTCCTCACCGCCCCGTCGCACGGGCGAATCCGGCGACGAGGCGCCCCGGGTGCCGTCGCCGGGCGGTGAGCCGGAGGTGGCGCCTGCCGGTACGGCGGACGCCACCGCGGCGCGCGCCGTCCCCGCCGAGCACGGCGGGCGCGGCGCGGACCAGGAGGCCGCGGGCGGGCACCGCCGGCCGGAGAGCCGCGCGGTGCCGGAGGCGGCCGCCGTGGCCGGGCAGCCCGGCCAGGCGGCCCGGCGCCGCGGGGGCCGGGGCGCCAACCGCCGCCCCAGCGGCCGCGAGCGCCACGACGAGAAGATCACCGTCTATGTCTCCGCCGAGGAGCTGATGGACCTGGAACACGCCCGGCTGGTGCTGCGCGGCGAGCACGGGCTCGCCGTCGACCGCGGCCGGATCGTCCGCGAGGCGGTCGCCGTCGTCCTCGCCGACCTGGAGTCCCGCGGCGACGCCAGCATCCTGGTACGGCGGCTGCGCGGCAGATAGCCGCCCGATAGCCTGCCGCCTACGCGGGCCCGCCGTCCGCGCGCCAGCCCGCCCGCGCGCGGGGCCCGCAGCACCCTGGACCACGATGCCGACGACCCAGCACGACACCGCCTCCCCGCGGCCCCCGCGCCGTTCCCTCGGCCGGGGGCCCGAGGACGGCACGGCGGACCCGGGCGGAGCCGCGGCGGCACCCGGGGCCGGAGCGTCGGAGCCTGGAGCCCCCGAGGCGGCGCCGGAGCCCGCGGCGCCCGGCAGCGGCGAGCGGACCCCCGGGCCCGCCGACGGCGCCCCGGAGCCCAGCGAGGAGTCCGCGGACGCCCCCGGCGACGGCCGCTTCACCGTCCGGCTGGACAACTTCGAGGGCCCCTTCGACCTCCTCCTCCAGCTGATCTCCAAGCACAAGATGGACGTCACCGAGGTCGCGCTCTCGCAGGTCACCGACGAGTTCATGGCGCACATCCGGGCCATGGGCGCGGACTGGGACCTCGACCAGACCACCGAGTTCCTGGTCGTCGCGGCCACCTTGCTGGACCTCAAGGCCGCCCGGCTGCTGCCCGTCGCCGCCGTCGAGGACGAGGCGGATCTGGCCCTGCTGGAGGCCCGTGACCTGCTCTTCGCCCGGCTGCTGCAGTACCGCGCGTACAAGCGGATCGCGGACATCTTCGGCGACCGGCTCGCGGACGAGGCGCGCCGCCACCCGCGCACCGTCGGCCTGGAGCCCGAGCACGCCGAGCTGCTGCCGGAGGTGGTGCTGGGCATCGGCCCGGAGGGGTTCGCGCGGCTGGCCGTCAAGGCGATGCAGCCGCGGGCGCGTCCGCAGGTCTACGTCGACCACATCCACGCACCGCTGGTCAGCGTCGCCGAACAGGCCGAGGTGGTGGCGGCGCTGCTGCGCGAGGCGGGCGCGCGCACCTTCGCCGAGCTGGTGGCCGACGCCCCCGACACCCTCACCGTCGTGGCGCGCTTCCTGGCGCTCCTGGAGCTGTACCGGGAGCGGGCGGTGGCCCTGGACCAGCCGGAGGCCCTGGGCGCCCTCACGGTCCGCTGGACGGGCCCCGATGACGCGACGCCGCAGGTCACCGACGGCTACGAGGGACATCCCGAGCCCGCCGGGAAGGCGGACGAGGGGCTGGAGGAAGCGGCCGGCGAGGCCGACGGGAACGACGAGGGAGAGCGCGCGTGAGCGGGGCCGGCGGGGCGTACGACGTCACGGAGCAGGGCGGGCCCGCGCGGTCCGGGGAGCCGGCCGGGGCGCCCGGCGCGGCGGAGCTGGAGCTGAAGCCCGCGCTGGAGGCCGTCCTCATGGTCGTCGACGCCCCGGCGACCGAGGAACACCTGGCCCGGGTGGTGCAGCGGCCCCGCCGCGCGGTCGCGCTCGCGCTGCGCGAACTGGCCGACGAGTACACCCGCCAGGGCCGCGGCTTCGATCTGCGGCTGGTCGCCGGCGGCTGGCGGTTCTACGCCCGCGCCGCCTACGCGGACGCCGTGGAGAGCTTCGTCCTGGACGGCCAGACGGCCCGGCTGACCCAGGCCGCGTTGGAGACTCTGGCCGTGGTCGCGTACCGTCAGCCGGTCAGCCGTTCCCGGGTCTCCGCCGTACGTGGGGTCAACTGCGACGGCGTGATGCGCACCCTCCTGCAGCGCGGGCTGGTGGAGGAGGCGGGGACGGAACCCGAAACAGGTGCGATCCTGTACAGGACGACGACGTACTTTCTGGAGCGGTTGGGCCTGCGTGGCCTGGACGAGCTCCCGGAGCTCGCACCGTTCCTCCCGGAGGCGGAGGCGGTCGAGCGCGACTCCCCGGAAGGTATCCCGTCGTTCGAAGTGGACGACAGCGGCGACTCTCAGACGGATCATTGATGCGAAGCAGCGGCAGGAACAGCACGGGCAACGGCGGCGGCGGTAGGGGCAACTACCGGGGCGCCGGCAACAAGCGCGACGAGAAGCAGCAGCGCGCGGGCCGGCCCCGTCCCGAGGAGCGCCGCTACGACGTGGGCGAGTCCGGCGAGGGACGCGGGTCCGGCCCCAGGAGCGGTGGCGCCCGGGGCGCCGCGGCCCGGGGCGGCGCCAAGGGCGGCCCCCGCACCGGCGCGAAGCAGGGCGGTGCCAAGGGCGGCCCGCAGCGCGGCCGGGGCCAGGCGCCCTCGCGCCCCCGCGAGCTGGACGCCAAGATCGAGGAGCGCAACCGCGCCCGCCACAACAAGCCGCAGGTCAAGACCCCGAAGACGTTCGGCGAGCAGGAGGGCGAGCGGCTGCAGAAGGTGCTGGCGCGCGCCGGTATGGGCTCGCGGCGGGCCTGCGAGGAGCTGATCGAGCAGGCGCGGGTCGAGGTCAACGGCGAGATCGTCCTGGAACAGGGCGTCCGCGTCGACCCGGAGAAGGACGAGATCAAGGTCGACGGCCTCACCGTCGCCACCCAGTCGTACCTCTTCTTCGCGCTGAACAAGCCCGCCGGCGTCGTCTCCACGATGGAGGACCCGGACGGCCGCCAGTGCCTCGGCGACTACGTCACCAACCGTGAGACGCGGCTCTTCCACGTCGGGCGGCTGGACACCGAGACCGAGGGCATCATCCTGCTCACCAATCACGGCGAGCTGGCCCACCGCCTCACGCACCCGCGCTACGGCGTCCAGAAGACCTACCTCGCCGCGATCCAGGGTCCGCTGCCGCGCGAGATCGGCCGGATGCTCAAGGACGGCATCCAGCTGGAGGACGGCTACGCCCGCGCGGACCACTTCCGCGTCGTGCAGCAGACCGGCAAGAACTACCTGGTCGAGGTCACCCTGCACGAGGGCCGCAAGCACATCGTGCGGCGGATGCTGGCCGAGGCGGGCTTCCCCGTCGACAAGCTGGTGCGCACCGCGTTCGGCCCGATCGCCCTGGGCGACCAGAAGTCCGGCTGGCTGCGCCGCCTGACCAACACCGAGGTCGGCATGTTGATGCGCGAGGTCGACCTGTAACGGACACCGCTTGCCGGTCGTGATCACCACCCCTTATTGTCATCATGACGATTAAGGGGTGGTTTTCATGGGGTCCGCAGCGACCGGCGCACTGATGGGGCTCGCACTGGGGGACGCGCTCGGCTATCCGACCGAGTTCCAGGGCGTACCGGAGATCGTGGCCGCACACGGCGACTGGCGCGGTCTCCCGCTGCCGGAGCCCGCGCTCATCACCGACGACACCCAGATGACGCTGGCCCTGGGGAAGGCCCTGGAGAGCGCGCGCCGGGCCGGGCCGCTCACCGTCCGGACCCTGGAGCCCCCGGCCCGCGCCGAGTACATCGCCTGGTGGCGCTCCCCGGAGAACAACCGCGCCCCCGGCACCACCTGCCTCACCGCCTGCGCCCGGCTCGCCGAACCGGGGACGCACTGGAGCGAGGCCGCGCCGATGCGCTCCAAGGGGTGCGGCGCCAACATGCGGGTCGCGCCCGTCGGCCTCGTCCCGGGCCTCACCCCGGACCAGCGCTCCGGCGCCGCACAGTTCCAGGCCGCCCTCACCCACGGCCACCCCACCGCGCTCGCCGCCTCCGACCTCACCGCGTACGCCGTGCGGGCCCTCGCCGATGGCGCGCGTCCGCACGAGCTGACCGCCCTGCTGCGCGCCTACGCCCACGCCTCCCGCACCGTCTACCGGGAGGACTGGCTCGGCGACCTGTGGCGGCGCTCCGCGGACGCCGGGCCGCAGGCGTACCTCGCCCGCGGCTGGGACGACTGCCTGGCCGCCCTGGACCGGCTGGACGCCGCGCTGCGCACCCCGGACCGCGAGGCCGACCCCTGCGAGGCCACCGGCGCCGGATGGATCGCCGAGGAGGCGCTCGCCACCGCCCTGTACTGCTTCCTGCTCTTCCCCGACGAGCCGGTCACCGCGGTGCGCCGGGCCGCCGTCAGCTCCGGCGACTCCGACTCCCTGGCCTGCCTCGCCGGCGCGTTCGCCGGGGCCCGCCTCGGCGCCGGGGCCTGGCCGCAGGAGTGGACCGGCCGCATCGAGCACCGCGCAGTCCTGCTGGCCCTGGGCTCCGCCTGGGACGCCTGACCCGCCGGCGGCCGTCCGCCGGGCGGTCGCCGCACACGGCTGCCGGTGGTCCTGGCTACCCTTGATCGTGTGCGTACGGGGTGTACGCACCGAGGCAGGCAGCAGGAAGTGGGCGGACGGGCGGCCGGTGGGGCCGCCGGTGCCGGCCCCGGCGCCGCGCCTGTGCACCACGGCGCCGCCGCGGCGCCGCGAAAGGACATCGCCCAGTGAGATCCGCACTCGTCATCGGCACGGGCCTGATCGGCACCTCCGTCGCGCTCGCCCTCCGGGCCCGCGGCGTGCAGGTGTACCTGGAAGACCACGACCCGACGCAGGCCCGCACGGCCGCGGCGCTCGGCGCGGGCGTCACCGAGGAGCCGCCGGGCCCGGTCGACCTCGCCGTCGTCGCGGTCCCGCCCGCGCACGTCGCGGACACCCTCGCCGGGGTGCTCGGCCGCGGCGCCGCCCGCGCCTGCATAGACGTCGCCAGCGTCAAGGGCGGCCCGCACCGCCGGCTCCGGGAACTGGGCTGCGATCTGACCGCCTACCTCGGTACGCACCCGATGGCCGGCCGGGAGCGCTCCGGCCCGCTCGCGGCCACCGCCGACCTCTTCGAGGGGCGGCCCTGGGTGCTGACCCCGTCCCCGGGCGGCGACACCGAGGTCCTCAACCTCGCGCTGGAGCTGGTCGCGCTCTGCCGCGCCGTCCCGGTGGTGATGGACGCCGATGCGCACGACCGCGCGGTCGCCCTCGTCTCGCACACCCCGCAGCTGGTCTCCAGCCTCGTCGCCGCCCGCCTCAAGGACGCCGACGAGACCGCGGTGCGCCTGTGCGGCCAGGGCATCCGGGACGTCACCCGCATCGCCGCCTCCGACCCGGCGATGTGGCTCGACATCCTCTCCGCCAACCCCGGCCCGGTCGCCGACATCCTCGCCGACCTCGCCGCCGACCTGGACGGCACGGTCCGGGCGCTGCGGGTCCTCCAGTCCGCGGACGCGCAGCAGCGGGCCGACGGCGCGGAGGGCGTCGAGGACGTGCTGCGCCGCGGCAACGCCGGACGCGAGCGGGTCCCCGGCAAGCACGGCTCCGCCCCCGCCGCGTACGAGGTCGTCGCCGTCCACATCGGTGACCAGCCCGGTGAGCTGGCCCGGATCTTCGCCGACGCTGGCCGCGCCGGGGTCAACATCGAGGACGTCCGCATCGAGCACGCCACCGGCCAGCAGGCCGGTTTCATCCAGCTCACCGTGGAGCCGGGCGCGGTGCCGCAGCTCACCGCGGAGCTGAAGGAACGGGGCTGGTCGATCCGCCGCTGACACCGTGGACCACGGGCCGCGGGGGAGCCAGTAACCTTGACGGAGGCCACTCGGCCCGTGGACCCCCGCCCCGTGTAACCAGAAAGGTGTTCACCACCGTGGAAACCGCCGCCCGGACCGCCCCGGCTGCAGTGATTGTCGCCATCGACGGCCCCGCTGGCACGGGCAAGTCCAGCACGTCCAAGGCGGTCGCCGCCAAGCTCGGCCTCGGCTACCTCGACACCGGCGCCCAGTACCGCGCGATCACCTGGTGGATGCTGAGCAACGGCATCGACGTGAACGACGCCACCGCCGTCGCTGAGGCCAGTGGCAAGCCCGCCATCGTCTCCGGCACCGACCCGGCCGCCCCGACCATCTCCGTCGACGGCCTCGACGCGGCCGGCCCGATCCGCACCCAGGAGGTCACCTCCGCGGTCAGCGCCGTCAGCGCCGTGCCCGAGGTGCGCTCCCGGATCACCGAGCTGCAGCGCACCATCGCCGCCGAGGCGCCGCACGGCATCGTCGTGGAGGGCCGCGACATCGGCATCACGGTGCTGCCCGACGCCGACCTCAAGGTCTTCCTCACCGCCTCCGCCGAGGCGCGCGCCGCCCGCCGCAGCGGTGAGCTGAAGGGCAAGGAGGCCGGCGACCTGGCGGCCACCCGCGAGGCCCTGATCAAGCGCGACGCCGCCGACTCCTCCCGTAAGACCTCCCCGCTGGCCAAGGCCGACGACGCCGTCGAGGTGGACACCACCGAGCTGACGCTGGAGCAGGTCATCGAGTGCGTCGTCACCCTCATCGAGGGCGCGGGCGCCGCGAAGGCGGGGCGGGACGCCCGGTGACCACCAGCGACGCGGCCCCGAGCGAGTCGGGTGCCGCGGTCGGCCGGCGGATCGGCATCGGCCTGATGTACGGCCTGTGGCGGCCGCGGGTGCTGGGCGCCTGGCGGGTGCCGTCGGCCGGCCCGGTGATCCTCGCGGTCAACCACGCGCACGGCCTCGACGGCCCGATGCTGATGGGCACGGCGCCCCGGCCGGTGCACTTCCTGATCAAGAAGGAAGCATTCGTCGGCCCGCTGGATCCGTTCCTGCGCGGCATCGGCCAGCTGAAGGTGGACCGCGCCACCACCGACCGCAGGGCGATCACCGACGCCCTCGCGGTGCTGGAGCACGGCGGCGTGCTCGGGATCTTCCCGGAGGGCACCCGGGGCGAGGGCGACTTCGCCTCGCTGCGGGCCGGTCTCGCATACTTCGCGGTGCGCTCCGGCGCGCCGGTCGTCCCGGTGGCGGTGCTCGGCTCCGCCGACCGCCGCAGCCGCCTCGCCCCGGCGGTGCCGCCGCTGCGCTCCCGCGTCGACGTCGTCTTCGGCGACGCCTTCGAGGCGGGGGACGGCTCGGGGCGGCGCACCCGCAAGGCGCTGGACGAGGCGACCGTGCGGATCCAGGGCCGGCTCACCGCCCACCTGGAAAACGCCAGGCGCCTGACCGGGCGCTGACCGACACTTGAGCGGCGGACCGATGCGGCCCGCCGATGACGAAGCCATGCGGCCCACGCCGCGCTGTGAGCAGGACGAGGAACGGACTTCATGAACGACCAGATCGACACCGGCGACGAGCACGGTGCGCTTGGCGACGCCGAGTACGCGGAGTTCATGGAGCTCGCCGCGCAGGAGGGCTTCGACCCCGAGGAGGTCGGCGGGGACATCGCGGCGGCCGGGCACGGCCCGCTGCCCGTCCTCGCCGTCGTCGGCCGCCCCAACGTCGGCAAGTCGACGCTGGTGAACCGCATCATCGGCCGCCGCGAGGCGGTCGTCGAGGACCGGCCGGGCGTCACCCGCGACCGCGTCACCTACGAGGCCGACTGGAACGGCCGCCGCTTCAAGGTCGTCGACACCGGCGGCTGGGAGCAGGACGTCCTCGGCATCGACGCCTCCGTCGCGATGCAGGCCGAGTTCGCCATCGAGGCGGCCGACGCGGTCATCTTCGTCGTCGACTCCAAGGTCGGCGCGACCGACACCGACGAGGCCGTCGTCAAGCTGCTGCGCCGCGCCGGCAAGCCCGTCGTGCTCGTCGCCAACAAGGTCGACGGCCCCTCCGGCGAGGCCGACGCCGCGATGCTCTGGTCGCTGGGCCTGGGCGAGCCGCACCCCGTCTCCGCGCTGCACGGCCGCGGCACCGGCGACATGCTGGACGCCGCCCTCGACGCGCTGCCCGAGGCGCCCGCGCAGACCTTCGGCACCGCGCTGGGCGGCCCCCGCCGCATCGCCCTGATCGGCCGCCCGAACGTCGGCAAGTCCTCGCTGCTCAACAAGGTCGCCGGGGAGGAGCGCGTGGTCGTCAACGAACTCGCCGGCACCACCCGCGACCCGGTCGACGAGCTGATCGAGCTGGGCGGCACCACCTGGAAGTTCGTCGACACCGCCGGTATCCGCCGCCGGGTCCACCTCCAGGAGGGCGCCGACTACTACGCCTCGCTGCGCACCGCCGCCGCCGTCGAGAAGGCCGAGGTCGCCGTCGTCCTGATCGACGCCAGCGAGTCGATCAGCGTGCAGGACCAGCGCATCGTCACCATGGCCGTGGAGGCCGGGCGCGCCCTGGTCATCGCGTACAACAAGTGGGACACCCTCGACGAGGAGCGCCGTTTCTACCTGGAGCGGGAGATCGAGCGGGATCTCGTGCAGGTGCCGTGGGCGATGCGGGTGAACGTCTCCGCGCGCACCGGCCGCCACATGGAGAAGCTGGTCCCGGCGATCGAGACGGCGCTGGCCGGCTGGGAGACCCGCATCCCCACCGGCCGGCTGAACGCCTTCCTCGGCGAGATCGTGGCCGCCCACCCGCACCCGATCCGCGGCGGCAAGCAGCCCCGCATCCTCTTCGGCACGCAGGCGGGCACGAAGCCGCCGCGGTTCGTGCTTTTCGCCTCCGGCTTCCTGGAGGCGGGCTACCGCCGCTTCGTCGAGCGCCGCCTGCGCGAGGAGTTCGGGTTCGAGGGCACCCCGATCCACATCTCCGTCCGGGTGCGCGAGAAGCGCAACCAGAAGAAGAAGTGACGGCGGGGGCCGGGCCGCACCGCGGTCCGGCCCCGGTCCGGGCCCGGCGCCCGGTCGCACGGATCAGTGATCGTGCGGCCGGGCGCCGCGCGTTCCCGGCGGCAGCGCGGGCAGCGCGCCGCGCGGCCGGTAGGGCTGGCGGGCGACGCGCTCCCACTGGCCGGGCGAGGCCGCGGCACGGCTCCAGCTGCTGCTGCCGTGCCCCGGAGCCGGGCCCTCCTCCTCACCGGTCCGGTCGCCGGGCAACGCCCGGAACGCCCGCCGGTACTCGGCGTAGAGCGCGTCGTAGATCGGGGTGGCCGAACGGCCGGTCGTGGCGGCCCCGGGATCCTGCGACGGGCGCATACCGGGGATCTGCTGCGGAGGGCGGGAGCGGGAGAAGGGGTCATATGGGTGCACGTCTGCACCAACGAACCCGAAACGCCGGGGATGCGGCTTGGGTCCGGAAATGACGGATCGCGGGGGCGTTCCCGTGCGGTGCGGCGGGAACACCCCCGCGATCGCGGGGTTTTGGGGCTCAGGTGCCGGCCAGCGGCATCTCGCCGGCGACCAGCACGCCCTGGGCCGCGGCCTTCTCCATCGCCTGGCGCATCAGGTCCTCCCGCGGCTGATGGCCGATGGCGCCGGACGGCGCGGCGTACATCAGCACCGACTGCGACTTGCCGGCGGCGGCGCGCCAGCCGTCGGACACGGCCAGCGGCTGGTGCGCCTGCCACCAGGCGGCCTGGCTGCCGGTGTTGCCCGGCTGCAGCACGGCGTGCAGCTTGCCCATGGCCAGCAGCGCCGACCAGCCCGGGTTGGGCGCGGGCAGCACGTCCACATCGGTGACCCGGTGGAAGCCCTGCTCCAGCAGGAGCGGCAGGAAGTCGTCGTCCAGGCTGACCGAACCGGGGCGGGCGATCGGGCCGTCGGGCTCGACGACCAGCGCCGCCCGCAGCTCACCGGCCACCAGCACCAGCCCGCAGGTGATCCCGAGCGTCGCCTGACGCTCGCTCACCGGGACCGGGCGGGTGGGCGCCGTCCCGGACTGCTGGGCGGCGTTGATGGACTGGACGGCGCCCTTGAGCTGCTCCTCCGAGACCGATACGACCTGCGAGGGGATGCAGGTGGCGTGGGCGAAGGCGAGCACCGCGGTCTCCTCGCCGACGAACAGGACGGTGCTGGTGCGCTCCTGCTCGCTGTCGCCCGGGGTGCGGCAGGAGGTGCAGTCGTAGTTGCCGGGGGCGTCTCCACCGGCCAGCAGGCGGTCGGCCTCTTCGTCGCCGATCTCGGCGCGAACGTCGTTGCTGACGTCGAGCATGCGCGGCACGGGTGGCTCCTCGATCTGTCTGTGGGTGCCGGGGGACCCCGGCTCGTACGGGGCCGGGTGTCGTCCCGGCTCGCCGACATGGACAACGGGTGAGCGGTGGCCGGAGTCACGCGCGGACCGGCACGGAATCGAACCGATCACCGCACACGGGAATGGAGTACCGAAAACGGTCGCCGGGCGCCAGCCCTCCGGCCTGTTGAGGTGCCCCGGGGCGGGACGGGAGCGCCGTGCCCGCCCTGCCGCGGGCGCCCCCGGAGCCGAGGTGCGTCCCCGTGGCCATCCCGGACCGCGACCCCCGGAGATGCGGAATCCGCGCCGCAGGTTCCGTCATATCGCTACCGATGGCCTAACTTTCGCGGAACAAGTTGGCATAAGCCCTCAACCCGGAACCGTTCCGCTCGGTCCAACCGTTCAGGAGTCGGATGCACGACGACCTCCTGAAGGATGCGCGGGCCCCGGTGCCCGGGCGGGAGCGTCGCCGTGGCGGTGCCGCCCGCCCGGTGGGGCGGGACCCTCGACGACACGATCAGGCACAAGGGCGACCGGGAAGCCAGGGGATACGGGACGGATGCAGATCTCATTCCTGATTCACAACGCGTACGGCATCGGCGGCACGATCCGCACGACGTTCAACCTCGCCCACGCCCTCTCCGCGCGCCATGACGTCGAGATCGTCTCCGTCCTGCGCCACCGCGACACCCCCGTCCTCGGCCTCGGCCCCGGCGTCCGGCTGCGCCATCTCGTGGACCTCCGCGAGGACAGCCCCGCCTACGACGGCAAGGACCCGGCCTTCGCCCGGGCGGCCAAGGTCTTCCCCGCCGCCGAGGGCCGCTTCGGCCAGTACAGCGAGCTGACCGACCGGCGGATCGCCCGGCATCTGCGCCGGATCGAGGCGGACCTCGTCGTCGGCACCCGCCCCGGTCTCAACGTCCACATCGCCCGGCAGACCCGCCGCGGCGTGGTCCGCGTCGGCCAGGAGCACCTCACGCTCGACTCCCACAGCCGGGCGCTGCGCCTCGCGCTGCGCGGCGTCTACCCGCGCCTGGACGCGCTCACCACCGTCACCGAGGCGGACGCCGCCGCCTACCGCCGCCTGCGGCTGCCCGGCGTCCGCGTCGAGGCCGTGCCCAACAGCGTGCCCGCGCCCGGTCTCGCGCCGGCCGACGCGAGTGGCAAGTGGGTCGTGGCGGCCGGGCGGCTGGCCCGCGTCAAGCGGTACGACGTGCTGATCCGCGCGTTCGCCGAGGTCGCGGCCGCCCGCCCGGACTGGCGGCTGCGGATCTACGGCGGCGGCTCCGAGAAGGCCGCGCTGCGCGCGCTCATCGACGAGCTGGGCCTCTACAACCACGTCTTCCTGATGGGCCCGGCCAACCCCCTGGAGACGGAGTGGGCCAAGGGCTCGATCGCCGCGGTCTCCTCCAGCCTGGAGTCCTTCGGCATGACGATCGTCGAGGCGATGCGCTGCGGTCTGCCCGTCGTCGCCACCGACTGCCCGCACGGCCCCGGCGAGATCATCGACGACGGCGTGGACGGCAGACTCGTCCCGGTGGGCGACCCCGGCGCGCTGGCCGGGGCCCTGCTCTCCCTGATCAACGACGACGCCGGGCGCCGCCGGATGGGCCGCGCCGCGCTCACCGCCGCCGCCCGCTTCGACCCCGCCCGGATCGCCGCGCGCTACGAAACCCTCTTCGGGCAGCTGCTGGAGGAGAAGCGGAGCAACCGCCTGCGCTGCGCGCTGCACCGGACCCGCGGCGCCCTGCTGAGCGGCGCCTACGCCACCAAGGACGCGGCGAGCGCCGCGCTGAGAGGGGTGCGGACGGTATGAACACCTCGACGCGACCGCCCGCCGCGGGCTCCGGCCGTCCGCCGGCGGCCTCCGGCACCGACGACGCCCCGCCCGGGCTGACCGCCGACTGCATCGCCGACTCCGCGGGCGGCCTGACCTTCGATCTGGCCGCCCCGCCGGACGTCCGCACCACCTGGAGCGCGGCGCTGGTGCTGCGGCTGCGCGGCGCGGACGCCGAGGAGGTGCGGCTGCCGCTCGGGCCGGACGGCGCGGGCGGGCTGCGCGCCGTCCTCCCCAGCACCGTCGCGCTCGCCGAGGGCCGCTGGCAGGTCTACGCCGACCTCGGCGACGGCCACGCCCCGCGCCGCCTGCTGCCCGGTCTGAACGATCTGCGCTCCCTGGTGGACCGCCGCCCGCTCGCCGGCATCGGCCGCCTCGGCGTCCGCATCCCGTACACCACCAAGCTCGGCAATCTGGCGCTGCGCAGCTGGCTGCGCGGGCCGCACGCCGAGGCCGGGGACATCCTGGTGGAGCGCGCGGGCATGACCGTCGAGGGGCGGCTCTACGGCGCGCTGCCCGGTGCGGGCGCCCATGTGGAGGCCCGGGCCCGCCGCACCGCGGGCCCGGGCGCCACCGTCACCGTCCCGCTCACCGCCGACGGCGCCCGCTTCTCCTTCACGCTGGACTACGCCGGCCCCGCCGGACACTGGCGCGGCGGCGCCGAGCCGTGGGATCTGTGGCTGGTGCCCGCCGAGGGCGCGCCGCCGGTGCGGATCGGCCGGTTGCTGGACGACGTCGCGGACAAGAAGCAGATCTTCGCCTACCCCGCGAAGCCGGTCCCGGTGGCCGGCACGGAGGTCCACGTCGGCCCGTACTACACGCTCGACAACGATCTGGCGCTGCGGGTCGCGGGCCCGGAGACCACCGACTGACGCTGCGTCAGGCCTCGGTCCCGCCGTGCCGGGCCGGGTCCCGCCGGGCGGCTTCGGCGGCCACCTCCGGGTGGTGCAGGTCGAAGGCGGGCGACTCCGAGCGGATGCGCGGCAGGGTGGTGAAGTTGTGCCGCGGCGGCGGGCAGGACGTCGCCCACTCCAGGGAGCGCCCGAAGCCCCACGGGTCGTCCAGCGCGGTGCGGGTGCCGTAGCGGGCGGTGTGCCAGACGTTGTAGAGAAACGGCAGCGTGGAGGCGCCGAGCAGGAACGAGCCGATGCTGGAGAGCGTGTTGAGGGCGGTGAAGCCGTCGGCCGCGAGGTAGTCGGCGTAGCGGCGCGGCATGCCCTCGGCGCCCAGCCAGTGCTGGACGAGGAAGGTGAGGTGGAAGCCGGTGAAGAGCGTCCAGAAGTGGATCTTCCCGAGCCGTTCGTCCAGCAGCTTGCCGGTGAACTTCGGCCACCAGAAGTAGAAGCCGGCGAACGTCGCGAACGCCACCGTCCCGAAGACCACGTAGTGGAAGTGGGCGACGACGAAGTAGGTGTCGGTGACGTGGAAGTCCAGCGGCGGCGAGGCGAGGATGACGCCGGTCAGCCCGCCGAAGAGGAAGCTCACCAGGAACCCGGCCGACCAGAGCATCGGCGTCTCGAACGACAGCGAGCCGTGCCACATGGTGCCGATCCAGTTGAAGAACTTCACCCCCGTCGGCGCCGCGATCAGGAACGACATCAGCGAGAAGAACGGCAGCAACGCCGCGCCGGTGGCGAACATGTGGTGCGCCCAGACCATCACCGACAGCGCGGTGATCGCCATGGTGGCGCCGATCAGCATGACGTAGCCGAAGACCGGCTTGCGGGAGAAGACCGGGATGATCTCGGTGATGATGCCGAAGAACGGCAGCGCGATGATGTAGACCTCCGGGTGCCCGAAGAACCAGAAGAGGTGCTGCCACAGCAGCGCCCCGCCCCACTGCGGCTCGAAGACGACCGCCCCGAAGCGCCGGTCCGCCTCCAGCACCAGCAGCGCCGCCGCCAGCACCGGGAACGCCATCAGCGCCAGCACCGACGTGAAGAGGATGTTCCAGGTGAACACCGGCATCCGGAACATCGTCATGCCCGGCGCCCGCAGCATGATGATCGTGGTGATGAAGTTGACCGAGCCCAAAATCGTCCCGAACCCGGCCAGCGCCAGCCCCATCACCCACAGGTCGGGACCGACGCCGGGGGAGTGGAAGGCGGAGTTCAGCGGCGCGTACGCGGTCCAGCCGAAGGCCGGGCCGCCGTCCGGCGTGAGGAACGCGCCGAGCACCATCAGCCCGCCGAAGAGGTAGAACCAGTACGCCAGCGCGTTCAGCCGGGGGAAGGCGACGTCCGGCGCGCCGATCTGGAGCGGCATGATCTCGTTGGCGAAGCCCGCGAACGCCGGGGTGGCGAAGAGCAGCAGCATGATCGTGCCGTGCATGGTGAACGCCTGGTTGTACTGCTCGGCGCTGATCAGCTGGAGCCCCGGGCGGGCCAGCTCGGCGCGCATCACCAGCGCCAGCACCCCGCCTACCAGGAAGAACCCGAACGACGTGATCAGGTAGAGATGCCCGATCTTCTTGTGGTCCGTCGTCGACAGCCAATCGGCCAGCACCCGCCCGCGGTGCCGCGCCGGGATCTGCGGGAGCGCGGCTGCGGTGTCGGTTCCCATGCGCGGCACCTCGTTCGTCGGGGCGGACCGGAGCCGGACGGCGGCCGGACCGGGAGACCGCCACATGATGCGCGCGGGGTCCGGGCGGAGCGAGGGGGCGCTCCGGTCCGCTCCGGGCGATTCACCCGCTTCCCCGTGCCGCCGCCGGGGCCGGCACGGGAGGGACGGACGGTCCGCCGGCCGCCGGAGCGACCGATGTGCGAAAACTGTGTGTGGAATGTGTCTCATTTCCCGGCCGGGCGCGGCCGGGAAATTCGTCCGGCTGCCGGGAATCCACGGCGCGGACCAGGGGTAATTCCGACCGGCTTCACCCTTCCGGGTAAAGGGTGTGCGCGGGGTGTCCGGAATTCGCGCCCGGCGCAATGGCGGATGCTTTGTTTTCCACCCGGATGCGCCGGTGTACGGCGCGAAAGAGTGACGGACGTTACCGCAAACGCCGAGACCTTGGCCGTGACACAAGTGTGACCAATGAAAGACCGTGAGGAGACCGGAGCGCGGAACCGAACACCCTTCCGTGTGCCGCCGCGGGCGCCTACCGTGACCCCCATGGCACCCGAACCACAGCTTTCGAACGAACCCGACGACGACCCTGAGGCCTACGTCGGCCTCGCCCGGCAGGAGGCCGAGGAGCGCGCCGGCGGCCGCGGCTGGAGCACCGTCCGCTCGCTGCCGCCGGGCGCGCTGATCACCATGGAGTACCGCGCCGGACGGCTCAATTTCGAGGTCGAGGACGGCCGGGTGCGGCGCAGCTGGCGGGGGTGAGGAGCCGCCCGCGGACGACGAAGGCCCCGGCCGCTCACGGGAGCGGCCGGGGCCTTCGGTGCGGGGCTGCGGGATGTGCGTACCGGCCCCGCGGACGGGCGGCGGCTCAGCCGCCCGGGCCGCGCCCGGTGACCGGGCTCAGCGGCGTGGTGCGGGGCAGACGGTCGGCGTGCGGCGGCCGGCGGCTGCCCGCCGGGGTGACCGGCGCCCGCTCCGCGCGGGAGGCGTGCGGCCGCGCCGGGTGGTGCGTGCGTCCGTCCGGCGTGCGGGGGGCGCCGCTGCGTGCCGTCGGGCCGGCGGGGACGGCATCGTGCCGTACCGCCTCGCCCTCGGGGGTGACGCGCTGCGGCGAGAGCCCGGCGGGGGCCGGGAGCGGGCCGCGCAGCGAATCGGGGCGCAGCCGCAGCCACAGCCGCAGGATGATCCCCATCAGGCGGTCCTCCACCCAGATGATCCCCGGCTCGATCCAGGGCAGCGCCAGCAGCACCAGCAGCCCGGCGGCCCAGCCCAGCAGCACGTCGCTGACCCAGTGCGTACCGAGGTAGACGGTCGTCATGCCGACGCCCAGCGCGCCCAGCGCGGCGATCACCGACAGGGTCCGGCGGCGCAGCGACGTGGTCGCCAGATACGCCAGCACCCCCCAGGTGACCACGGCGTTCGCGGTGTGCCCGGACGGAAATATATCGCCGCCGAGCCACATCTCGTTGGAGCCGACGGCCGTCGCGTAGTGCGGTCCCAGGCGGCCCATGCCGATCTTCGCGGCGCCCACCGTCATGTTCAGCAGCAGCAGCGAGGCGCCGAGGACCAGCAGCGGGTGGAGGTTGCGCTGGCGCCAGCAGCGCCAGCCCAGCCATGCCGCCACGGCCACCGCCGTGGGGCCGCGCTGGCCCAGCACGACGAAGTAGTCGAGGAAGGCATGGATCGACGGCCACTGCTTGTAGGGCCGGAAGAACATGACCTGCCAGTCGAAGGTGACCAGCCATGTGGAGGCCAGCACCCCGGCCACGATCACGAGATACACCGCCAGCGTGCCCCAGAACAGCCATTGGCGGGTCGGGGTCATGCGTGGTCGGGCGCGATCGGGCGGGTGCCCCTCCCTCTGGTCCAGCTTGTCATCGGTACGCACTCAATCGACGTTACCGCGTGTGATGTAGGCACCTGGTCAGACCGTGCGCTTTGTAATGACGATGTGATGTGGAATGCGCGCGGTAAGTCGCCGGGCGGCGGGGAATCGGAACCGAATTAACGGAGAATCGGATTCCCGTCCGATCCGCTTCGCCACACTCCGTCCAGGGCTTTATCTGCTTTTCGTCACGGCTGTTTATCTCCGTGCGGCACGGACGTCGCCCGCCGTTTCCCGGCGCCGGACCGGTCACGGAGCGGGTCCGTCCGGTCACGGAGGGCCGGTGCGGGCGGCCGCGTCCCTCGCTCGCGCTCCTCGCCCGCGGGCCGCTCACGGGGGGCCGGTGCCGTTGAGCCAGAACGCCCCGTAGAGCGCCGAGCCCACCGCCACCGCGCCGATCAGCAGCCCGGCCCGCAGCGGACGCCACCGGGCGAGGCCCGCGGCGAGCGGCAGCAGCAGCGGGTACGCCGGGAGCATCAGCCGCGGCTTGGAGCCGAAGAAGCCCTTCGCGGTCAGCGCCAGGAACACCACCACCCCGCAGTAGGTGAGCAGCGGCAGCGGCTGCCCCCGGCGCACCCCCGCCGCGTAGAGGACGAGGACGAGCGCGACCCCGGCGGTCAGCCCGAGGCCGCCGGCCCAGCCGGGGCCGGACAGCAGACCCCACAGGAAGCGGCCGAAGGCGTAGCCGCCGTCGAAGCCGTTGCCCCAGGCGCCCTGGACGTCGAGATAGCCGGTGAGGCTGTGCTGCTGCGCGCCGACCCACAGGAAGTAGCCGCACCAGCCGAGCGGCGCCAGCAGCACGCCGGTCACCAGCCCGCGGCGCCGCGCCAGGCTCGACCGCAGCGTGGCGCCGCCCGCCCGGTCTGCCAGCAGCGCCGCCCCGGCGGTCAGCCACACGGCCGCGACCACGGCGACGCCGACCGGCCGGGTCAGCCCGGCCAGCGACGCCAGCGCCCCGGCCCACACCCACCGCCCGGTCCACGCCGCGTAGACGCCCCATGCCGCGAGGGCGGTGAACAGCGACTCGGAGTACGCCATCGACTGCACGATGCCGATCGGCAGCGCACCCCACAGCGCGGCCAGCGCGACCCCGGCCCGCGGCCCGTACAGCCGCTCGCCCGTCGCGTAGAGCGCCCACGCGGCGGCGAGGGAGGAGAGCCAGGCGACGGCCATCCCGGCATCGGCGGGGGAGAGCGGGGTGAGCGCCGAGCCCAGCCGCTCCAGCCACGGCAGCAGCGGGAAGAAGGCGAGGTTGGAGTGGGTGCCGCCGTCGGGGAGCGCCACGGTGTAGCCGTAGCCCAGCTCCGCGACGCGGGTGTACCAGAGCGAGTCCCAGCGGGCGGTGAGCAGCGTGTGCCAGCTCGTGCCCCGCGCGGCGGACCAGACGGCGAGGACCGCCCAGCCCAGCAGCCGGATCGCCGCGAAGGCCGCGAGCCCCGGCAGCGCGCGGCGCAGCGCGGCCCGGACGGCGGGGCGGCACAGCGTCCGACCGGGGGCGGCGGCCGAGGCGAGATCGTTCATCCGGACGATTATCCAGGTGCCCGGCGGGCGCCGCGTCGCCCCCGGGGAGGCAACTGCGGGCGCTGCGATACGCGTCTCATCAGGAGGTGAGCCTCACGGCACCGCTGCCCACTCGCGTAGTCTGACGTCTCAACTCGCCCGTGCCGCCGGTTCGACCCGGGGCTTTTTCGTGCCCCGGTCCGCGGCCGCGAGTGCCTGACAGGGAGGTACGTGCATGACCGGGACGAGCCCGTCCGGCACGGGACGGACGGCCGGCGTTCCCCGGCTCCCCGGTGGGGGCGCGAACCGCTGGACCGTGCTGATCGTGCTCTGCGTCAGCCTGCTGTTCGTCGCGCTGGACACCACGATCCTGTACGTGGCCGTGCCCTCCGTCACCGAGGACCTGCGTCCCGGGCCGGTGGAGCTGCTGTGGATCGTCGACGTCTATCCGCTGATCGCGGCGTCGCTGCTGATCCTCTTCGGCACGCTCGGCGACCGGGTCGGGCGGCGCCGGATCCTGCTGCTGGGCTACGGCCTGTTCGGCGCGGCATCGGCGCTCGCGGCGCTGGCGCCCAATCCGCAGGTGCTGATGACGGCGCGGGCGCTGCTCGGCATCGGCGGCGCCATGATCATGCCGGCCACGCTGTCGATCCTGCGGCAGGTCTTCCCCGACCGCCGGGAGCGGGCCGTCGCCATCGGGGTGTGGAGCGCGGTCGCCGCGGTGGGCGCGGCGGTCGGACCGGTCCTCGGCGGCTTCCTCGTCGAGAACTTCTGGTGGGGCTCGGTCTTCCTGATCAACGTCCCGATGATGCTGGTCATGCTGTTGATCGGCCGCTGGCTGCTGCCCGAGTCCCGGGGCGAGCGCAACGGCCCCTGGGACGTGGTCGGCGCGGTGATCGCGGCGCTCGGCGTCCTCGGTGTCGTCCTCGGCGTCAAGCGGATCGGCGGCGGCACCGCCGTCCTCGGGGCGACCACCCTCGGCCCGATCGTGCTGGGCCTGCTGCTGCTGGTGCTCTTCGTCCGGCGGCAACACCGCCGGGAGCATCCGCTGATCGACATGCGGCTCTTCGCCCGGTCGGCGTTCGGCACCTCCGTCGGCTGCATCGTGCTGGCGATGCTGGCGCTGGTCGGCCTCCAGCTGATAGCCGTGCAGTACCTCCAGCTCGTCCTCGGACTCTCGCCGCTGCAGACCGGACTGCGGATGCTCCCGCTGGTCTTCGCGGCGATGGCGGCGGGCCTGACCGGCTCCCGGATCCTCCAGGTCCTCGGCCCGCGCACGATGGTCTCCTGCGGTTTCGTGCTCACCGCCGGTGCGGTGCTCTGCCTGACCGCGATGAGCTCCCACGACCGCTTCTGGCTGCTCTCCGCCTGCTTCGTCCTCCTCGGCTTCGGCTTCCAGGCGACGCTGTTCGGCGCGTACGAGTCGATGCTCAGCGAGGCGCCCCCGGAGCAGGCGGGCGGCGCGGCGGCCATCGGCGAGACGTCCTACCAGCTCGGCGCGGGCATCGGCGTCGCGCTGCTGGGCAGCGTGATGAACGCCGCCTACGCCCCCGGCATCGGCCATGTCGCCGGGGTGTCCGCGCGGGAGGCGTCGTCCGCCTCGCACTCGCTCGGTGAGGCGTACAAGGTGGCGGCCGCGCTCGACGGTCCGGCCGGGGCGGCGCTGCGCGTGGTGGCGCGCGACGCCTTCGTGCGCGGACTGCACATCACGCTCGTCGCCAGCGCGGTGCTGCTGCTGGCCGGTGCGGCCATCGCCCTGCGGCTGCCGCGCCGCGCCGCGGACTCCGCGGAGCGCGCCGAAGGCGTGGGCGCCACCGGTCTGGAGAGCGAGCCCGCCGCCGCCCGCAGCCACGGCTGACGGCCCGTCCCGCCTCCCCTCTTCCCCGACACCCCGTCGCACGGTGGCTCTTGCCCGCGCGGCGGGGTGCGCCGTACCGTCGGACCGCGCCGTAACTACCACTGCTAGTTTTCCGCCGATCTGCCGGAGGCCCCGCCATGTCCGCCACGCCCTCCTCGCCGCTCCCGCCCTTCGACGCGGGTGACCCGCTGGGCCTCGACGACCTGCTCACCGACGAGGACCGCGCGGTCCGCGACACCGTCCGCCGCTGGGCCGCCGACCGCGTCCTGCCGCACATCGCCGGCTGGTACGAGCGCGGCGAACTCCCCGGCATCCGCGACCTCGCCCGCGAACTGGGCTCCCTCGGCGCCCTCGGCATGTCCCTGACCGGCTACGGCTGCGCCGGCGCCTCCGCCGTCCAGTACGGCCTGGCCTGCCTGGAGCTGGAGGCCGCCGACTCCGGCATCCGCTCCCTCGTCTCCGTCCAGGGCTCGCTCGCCATGTACGCGATCCACCGGTTCGGCTCCGAGGAGCAGAAGCGGCAGTGGCTGCCGCGGATGGCGTCCGGCGAGGTCATCGGCTGCTTCGGCCTCACCGAACCGGACCACGGCTCCGACCCCGCCGGGATGCGCACCCACGCCCGCCGCGACGGGTCCGACTGGATCCTGAACGGCCGCAAGATGTGGATCACCAACGGCTCGGTCGCCGGCGTCGCCGTCGTCTGGGCCGCCACCGACGACGGCGTCCGCGGCTTCGTGGTCCCCACCGACACCCCCGGCTTCGCCGCCCCCGAGATCCACCACAAGTGGTCGCTGCGCGCCTCGGTCACCAGCGAACTGGTGCTGGACGACGTCCGCCTCCCGGCCGACGCGGCGTTGCCCGAGGTCCGCGGACTGCGCGGCCCGCTCAGCTGCCTGAGCCACGCCCGCTACGGCATCGTCTGGGGCTCCATGGGCGCCGCCCGCGCCAGCTTCGAGGCGGCGCTGGAGTACAGCCGCACCCGCGAGCAGTTCGGCAAGCCCATCGGCGGCTTCCAGCTCACCCAGGCCAAGCTCGCCGACATGGCCGTCGAGCTGCACAAGGGCATCCTCCTCGCCCACCACCTCGGGCAGCGGATGGACGCCGGACGGCTCCGCCCGGAGCAGGTCAGCTTCGGCAAGCTCAACAACGTCCGCGAGGCCATCGAGATCTGCCGCACCGCCCGCACCATCCTGGGCGCCAACGGCATCTCCTTGGAGTACCCGGTCATGCGGCACGCCACCAACCTGGAGTCGGTGCTCACCTACGAGGGCACCGTCGAGATGCACCAACTGGTGCTGGGCAAGGCGCTCACCGGGCTGGACGCCTTCCGCTGAGCCGGGCCGAGCGGGGCGGGGCGGGGCGGACGCGGGCACGGGCCTGGCGTCCGCCCCGTCCGCACCGTGCCCGCCCCGCGCCCGTCCACGGCCCGGACAGCAAGAAGCGGAGGGTGGGGCGGTCCCTGCCGCCTTCCCCTCCGCCGGACGGAACCGGGCCCGCGCCCGGTCAGCTCTGGTTGAAGAACCCGCCGTTGCGGTCCCGCGTCTCCCCGCTGACGACGCGGTAGTCGGCCGGGGTGAGGAGGAAGACCCGGGTGGCGACCCGCTCGATCGAGCCGCGCAGCCCGAAGGCGAGACCGGCGGCGAAGTCCACCACACGCTTGGCGTCGCCCGACTCCATCGCGGTGAGGTTGACGATCACCGGGACGCCGCCGCGGAACAGCTCACCGATGCCGCGGGCGTCGCCGAAGCCGTCCGGGGTGACCGTGGCGATGCGGGTGCTGTGGTCCTCGGCGGGCGCCTCGGCCACCCGCAGACCCGGGTCGGTCACCCAGGAGCCGGTCCCCTGGGTCCCGTGCTCCGGCCCCTCGGCATAGTCGTCGTCGTAGTAACGCTCGTCATCGTTGTCGTCGACGAGGCCAAGCCAGGCACTCGCCTTGCGCACCGATCCCATGGACGCCTCCTCTCACCCGCGGTGTCAGTATGTCCGCCCCCCTATGGTCCTTCATGAGGCGGAGGGTGTGCCAAGTGGATAGCCGCCGCACGGGGGGTTCGTGACAGATCTGGTGCAGAGCGGGTGGCGGCTTGTCAGCTTCCGCGGGCGGGACGGGAACTGACGTGGTGACGGAAGTCACGATAGGCCCGGCCGGCGGACGGTGTCGACATGTGGCCCGGGGGAAGCCTCTTCGACCGCCCGGTAGGTTCCGGCGGGGGACCAGGGCATATGTCCCTGGCCCGGGAAAACGCCCCGGAGCCGGGCAGATGATCGGGTGACCGACACATCGGAAGGTCGTTGACACGGCAGCAGATTCCGTCTGCTGTCCGAACCACACACCTTCGAAAGTCACTCCCAGTGGAAACACAGACCACGGAAGCCGGATCCGCGCGCTTCCGGCGGGCGTTCACGGCAGCCGTCGTGGCGCCACGCACCATCCGCGCCAAGCTCATCCGCATCCTCTGCGTCGCGCTCGCGATACTCCTGGCGCTGCTCGGCTTCTCCGCCGCCCACCAGATCGGCGACTACGAGAACGCCAGCGCCACCGCGTCCGACGCCCATCTCGCCGACGCCCTCCAGGGCTTCCTCCACGAACACCAGAAGGAACGCGGACTGACCACCGGCTACGTCGGCGGGATCGCGGAGTTCCACACCGGCATGCTGGCGCAGCGCAAGCTCACCGACGCCGCGCGCGCCGAGGTCGACGACGAGCTGGCCGGCCGCACCGATCCCGCCGCCGGCTCCGTCCGCACCGCGCTCCACCGCGCCGACGCCCTCAAGGACATCCGCGCCGCCGCCGACAACGGCACCGGCGTCGTCGCCCGCACCTACGACTACTTCACCGGCACCGACGAGGCCCTCGGCCGGCTCGACCTCGGTCTCGTCCACGTCCGCGACGCCCGGCTGCGCGCCGACTACCAGGCGTTCCAGGTGGTGGGCCGGATGAAGGAGCTGCTGGGCCAGGAACGCGCCGTCGTGCTGGGCTCGCTGCACCGCGGGGCGTTCCGCGGCGACGACTACACCCGCTTCCTGACCGCCCGCGCCGGACGCCTGTCGGCCACGGCCACCTTCCCGGAGTGGGCCACCGGACCCCAGCAGCAGGAGCTGAAGGAGGCGCTCGCGACCCCCGCCGCGCAGCAGCTGCTCGGCTACGTCCAGCAGATCGTCGCCGGTCACGGCCGACTGCCCGCCCGGATCCCGGCCACCGCCTGGTACGAGTCGGCGACCTCCACCATCAACGGCCTGCGCACCGTGCAGCTCTCGCTGGGCAAGGACATCACGGCCCGCGCCGGTGAGCTGGAGTCCGACGCCACCCGCACGCTGGTCTTCTTCGCCGTGCTGGCCCTCGGCTCGATCGCCGCGCTCGCCGCCCTCGCGATCGGCGCCGCCCGCTCGGTCTCCGGGCCGCTCGGCGCGCTGACCCGGCAGGCGCGCGACGTGGCGGGCAACCGGCTGCCCGCCGCCGTCGCCCGGGTCCAGAAGGAGTCCGGCGCGCCCGAACCGCTCGGCCCGCTGTCCGTACCGAGCGGCTCCGGCACCGAGATCCGGCAGATGGCCGACGCCTTCGACCAGATGCAGAAGGTCGCCTACGACCTCGCCACCGAGCAGGCCGTGCTGCGCCGCAACGCCACCGAGTCGCTGGTCAACCTCGGCCGCCGCAACCAGAACCTGGTCCGCCGGCAGATCAGCTTCATCAACAAGCTGGAGCACGAGGACGCCGACCCCGCGACCCTCGCCAACCTCTTCGAGCTGGACCACCTCGCGACCCGCATGCGCCGCAACGCCGAGAGCCTGCTGGTGCTCGCCGGTGAGGCCAGCCCGCGGACCTGGGCCACCCCGCTGTCGGTGACCGACGTCATCCGCGCGGCCCTCTCCGAGGTGGAGGAGTACCGCCGGGTCAGCCTGCGCCGGGTGGACGCCGCGTTCGTCAGCGGCACCGTCGTCTCCGAGATCGCGCATCTGCTGGCCGAACTGGTCGAGAACGCGCTCAGCTTCTCCCCGCCGGACACCGACGTCGAGGTCGAGGGCCGCCGCACCAGCGCCGGGTACCTCGTCGCCATCGTCGACCACGGCACCGGCATGGCCGCCCCGGCGATGGCCGAGGCGAACGTCCGGCTCTCCGGGGCCGCCAGCTTCATGGCCGAACCCACCCGGTTCCTCGGCCACTTCGTCGTCGGCGCGCTGGCCCGCAAGTGCGGGATCGAGGTCCGCCTCGGCGAGGCACCGGCCGCCGGAACCGTCGCCCGGGTGCTCATCCCGGCGACCTTGCTGACCGACTCCGCGGCCGCGCCGGCCGTCCCCGACGTCCCGGCCGTGCGCGGGAAGAAGGAGGAGGAGAAGGTGTCCGACGAGCAGAGGCCCCCGGCGGACGCGAAGGACCGGCGGCCGGCCCGGCCGGCGGCCGCCGCCCCGGCCGGGGCGGACCGCGACGCGGCGCCCCGCCCCGACGGCGGCACCGAGGCGCTGCCCCGGCCGCGCGCCGCCCAGGGCGACGCCGCCCGCGACGCCGAGGAGGGCGCGGCGGCCCCGGCCGGTCCGCGCGGCTCCTCCGCGGCCCGTACCCGTAACGGCCTGGTCAAGCGGGCGAAGCGGAGCGCCATCCGGTCCGCGGTGGACGAGACGGGGGCGCCGCGCTGGCAGCAGCAGGCCGCGCCGACGCCGGAGCGCTCGCCCGACGAGGTCTCCGGGATGCTCGCCGGGCTGCGCAGCGCCCATATGCGCGGGGCGATCAGCGTCGAGAAGGAGAAGGAGCGGCAGGCGCAGCGGGAGCGGAACGAGGAGCGGGCGCGCGAGCGGGCGGCGCGCCGGGAGCCGGGGGCCGCCGCCCCGGCCGGGCCCGGGCCGGACGCGGCCCCGGCCGGGCGCCGGGCCGAGCAGGCGCCGCAGCAGCAGAAGGAGCCGGAGCACACGGCCGCCGAGGGGAAGGGTGACCACAAGTGAGCGTCGACCTGCACAACGACTCCCAGACGTTCAATTGGCTGCTGGCCAATTTCGTCCGCCGCACCGACGGCGTCCGCGATGCCGTCGCGGTCTCCTCGGACGGCCTGCTGATCGCCGTCTCCGACGGCCTGGGCCGCACCGACGCCGACCATCTGGCGGCGGTCGTCTCCGGCCTGTCCAGCCTGGCGCGGAGCGCCTCGCGGCGCTACGAGTTCGACGGCGTCAAGCTCATCATGATCGAGATGGGCCGCGGCTTCCTGCTGGTCTCCGCGATCCGCGACGGCAGCTGCCTGGGCGTACTGGCCGACAGCAGCGGCGAACTCGGCCTGGTCGGCTACGAGATGGCCGTCCTCGCCGAGCGGGCCGGCGATCTGCTGACCCCGGCGCTCATCGCCGATCTGCGGCAGGTCCTGCCCCGATGAGCGAGGAGCTGGAGGACGCGCTGTTCGTCCGGCCGTTCATCATGACCGGCGGGCGCGTCGAGCCGACCCACGCCGATCTGCGGCTGGAGACGCTGGTCGTGGCCGTGCCCGAGGCGCCGCTGGGCTCGCTGGAGTTCGAGCGGCGCCGGATCGTGGCGCTCTGCGCGCAGCCGACGATGGTCGCCGAGGTGGCCGAGAAGATCGGCGTGCCGCTGGGGGTGGCCAAGGTGCTCATCTCCGATCTCGTCGTCGGTGGCCTGCTGGTCTGTCAACAACCCACGGAGCTGCCGCTCCATGTCCTGGAGAGGATCAGGGACCATGTCCGGGCGCTCTGACAAAGCCGCACCGCTCGCCGTGAAGATCGTGATCAGCGGCGGTCTGGGGGTGGGCAAGACGACGTTCATCGGCGCGGTCTCGGAGATCGAACCGCTGGACACCGAAGCCGCGATCACCCAGGTCTCGGTCGGGGTGGACTCGCTGGTCGGGGTGGAGAACAAGACCACCACGACGGTCGCGCTGGACTTCGGCCGGATCACGCTCGATCCGTCGATCGTGCTCTATCTGTTCGGCACGCCGGGCCAGGACCGGTTCTCGTTCCTCTGGGACGACCTGGTGGAGGGCGCGCTGGGCTCGATCGTGCTGGTGGACACCCGGCGGATCGAGGACTCCTTCCCCGCGCTCGACTACTTCGAGGAGCGCGGGACGCCGTTCGTCCTGGCGGTCAACCGCTTCGACGGGGCGCAGCTCTTCGCGCTGGACGAGGTCCGCGAGGCGCTCGGCATCGGCCCGGAGGTGCCGGTCCTCACCTGCGACGCGCGCGAGCGGTCCGCGGTCCGCGATGTGCTGGCCGCGCTGATGGACCGGGTCGTGCACCAGCACGTCACCGGGGGGCCGGCGAAGGCGGGTGCGGCCGCGCGGTAGGCGGCGCATCCGGCGGTGCGGGGCACGGGCGGTCCGGTAGGGCGGCCCGTGCCCCGCGTGTGTCAGCGGATCTCCGCAGGGCGGCCCGTGCCCCGCGCGTGTCAGCGGATCTCCGGAGGGCTGATCCGCGAGGTGGCCAGCGCCGAGTCCGCGGTGCCCCACTTCTTGAGGATCTTGCGGTAATCACCGGTCTCGATCAGGTGGTTGACGGCGGCGCGGAAGGCCGGTGCGAGCGGGCTGCCCTTTTTGAGGGCGAAGCCGACGTCCAGCCGCTTGTAGGCGCCCAGGAACCGCAGTCCGGGCTGGCGGCTGACGGCGTACCGCAGTCCGTTGACGGTGCTCATCACCACATCGGTACGGCCCTGCTGGAGCGAGGCGTACAGCGCGGACACCTCGGCGTACGTCTTGACGTCGTACGGCTTCTTCCCGGCGGCGGTGCACTGCCGGCGCTCCTTCTGCAGCGTCGCCTCGAAGGTGGTCCCGGCGCCGGTGGCGACGGTCAGTCCGCACAGCTGCGTCAGCGCGGTGACCTTCTTCAGCGCGCTGTCCTCGCGGACGGCGAAGCCCTGGCCGTCGTTGATGTAGGTGACGAAGTCGAGGGTCTTGCGGCGGGCGTCGGTGACGCCGAAGTTGCCGGTGCCGACGTCGTAGCGGCCGCTGCCGAGGGCGGGCAGGATCGCCTCGAAGCTCGCCGGCTCCCGCTTCAGCCGCAGGCCCAGGGTCTTGCCGACGGCGTCCGCGAGGTCGATGTCCTCCCCGGCGACGGTCTTGCCGTCCGGCAGATAGACGGCGCCGGGCAGCGAGCTGATGCTGGAGGCGAGGGCGAGCGTGCCGCGGGCGCGGACGGCGTCGGGCAGCAGCGCGGCGGCGGCCGGGTCCTTCGCGATGCCGGAGACGACATCGGCGGTGGGGACGGCGGAGGCGGCGGCGCCCGGGGCGTCCTTGCCGGTGGCCGCCGGTTCGGCGCACCCGGCGAGGGTCAGCGCGGCGGCGGCGAGGAAGGCGGCGGTGCGCGGCACGGCGGTGCGCTTCCCGGTCCGGGCGGGGGAGCTGGGTCCGGTCATGGGCGGCGGGTCTCCAGGTGTTTCTCGAACGGCAGCGGGCCGATCGACTCCGGTGGTGCGGTCAGGTCGAAGAGCGGGCGGTAGCCCGCCGCGAGGTACAGGCCCCGGGCCTCCGGCTGGCGGGGGCCGGTGGTCAGCCAGAGGCGGGTGTAGCCGTGGGCGGCGGCCTCCTGCTCCAGGGCCCGCAGCACCCGGCGGGCCAGCCCGCGGCGGCGGTGCGCGGAGTGCGTCCAGATGCGTTTCAGCTCGGCGGTGCGGGCGTCGCGGCGGCGGTAGGCGCCCCCGGCGACCGGCTCGCCGCCCTCCAGGAGCAGCAGGAACGCGCCGTGCGGCGGGGCGAACTCCGCCGCCGGGTACTCCTTGCCGAGGTCGACGGGTCCGCCGTAGCGGGCGGTGTACTCGTGGGTGAGTTCGTCGAGCAGCGGCCGGGCGAGCGGGTCGGTGACGGTGGTGTGCAGCACGGTGGGGCCGTCGGCGCGGCGGACGGCGCTCACCGCACCGGCTCCGCGGCGGGCGCCGCGGCGGCGCCGGTCTCCGTCGGGTCCGGCCAGTCCAGCGGGTCGGGCAGGGCGTGGCGGAGCTGCGGCAGCACCTCGGCGGCGGTCAGCCGCAGCACCTCGGCCCGCCGGGCGAAGGGCAGCCCGGCGGTGTCGACGGAGAAGAACTGCAGGGCGTGCCCGTAGGCCCGGTGCTGTTCGGCGATCTTGTCGGCGATCCGGGCGGGGGAGCCGATGAACGCCGGCCCCAGGTCGGCGGCTTCGTCGACGGTCCGGAAGGGGGTGTTGTTGCCGGGGACGTCGCGGGCGGCGACGGCCGTCTCGTAGTACGGCGCGAACTGCCGGCGCGCGGTGCGGTCGTCGGCCGCGGCGTACAGCGTGCCGCCGGAGCCGACGAGGGCGGCGGCCGGATCGTGGCCGTACGCCTCCCAGCGGGTGCGGTAGCGGTCGATGAGGGCGGCGTAGTTGGCCACCGGCTGGATCGCGTTGGCGGCGAAGAGCGGGTCGCCCCACAGGGCGGCCAGCTCCACGGAGCGTTCGCTGGTGGCGCTGCCGTGCCAGACGGTGGGCGGCTGCTGGTGGGGGCGGGGCAGGGTGGTCGCATCGGTGAGCGGCGGGCGGAAGGAGCCGGACCAGGTGACCTTCTCCTCGCTCCACAGCCGCCGCAGCAGTTCGTAGTTCTCCTCCTGGAGGGCGTACTGCGCCGAGCTGTCGCGGCCGAAGAGCGCCCAGGGTTCGGGGGCGTTGCCCTTGCCGATGGTGAGTTCCAGCCGGCCGCCGGAGAGCTGGTCGACGGTGGCGTAGTCCTCGGCGACGCGGACCGGGTCGAGCGTGGAGAGCACGGTGACGGTGGTGAACAGCCGGATCCGGTGGGTGCGGGCGGCGATCGCGCCGAGCACCGCGGGCGGGGAGCTGGAGAGGAACGGCGGGCCGTGCCGCTCGCCGACCCCGAAGGCGTCGAAGCCCGACTCCTCGGCGAGGACGGCGAGTTCGACGACTTCGCGGAAGCGTTCGGTGGGGGAGACGAGGCGCCCGGAGCGGGCGTCCGGGACGTGGTCGATGAGAGTCATGACGCCGAAGCGCATATCGGCCCTTCTTCGAGCGTGCCGAAGGAACGCGGAGGTCAAAGCGGGGGTCCGCGCACGTCCGGGCGCGCCGGCGGACGGCGGGCACGGGAGGGCGCGGCTGACGGGTGGTGCGGTGGAGCCGGGGCGGCGGGCGCCCGGGGTCCGGGAAGCGCGAGGGGAAGGTGTGCCGGCGGGCGGCACGGTGTGAAGGCGCGGTGGCGGGAAGCCGGAACCGCGGATCGGCCCGCCGGGCGAAGGCGGCGGGCCTCAGGGCAGGGCGTCAGCTCAACAGGACGACGACCACACGCGACCGAAGTCGATGTGGTCGCGGGTGACCAGCCGCTGCCATGCGTTCATGCGGCTAAGTGGAACAGGCATCCGGTTGTGCGTCAACCGCTCCGTGACGCACCGCTCACAGTGTGGACAGCCTTGACAGAACGGCGTGTTGACCCCATAGCCTCACACCACGGCCGTGCTGAGGGGCGCGACCGCCTTGCCTGTGAAGGCGCATCTCCCGTGTTCGATCACCGCATCCACGGAGCCTTCGCATGCCCTCCGGCACTCTCCATACCTCCGCCGTCCCCCCGTCCGCCCCGCCGCCCGCAGGCGGCCGCCCCGCGAGCGCCGCGCCGCCGCGCATCGTCGCCCGCCGCCCGCTCGGCCAGTGGGCGGCCGCCGCAGCCGTCCTCGTCCTGCTGGCGCTCGTCCTCCGCTCCGTCGCCGGGAACGACGCCTTCCGGTGGGACCTCGTCGCCGCCTACTTCCTCACCACCCCGGTCCTGAACGGCCTGCTGCTCACGCTCGGGCTGACCGCCGCCGTGATGGTCCTCGGCTTCGCGCTGGGCACCCTGCTCGCGACCATGCGGCTGTCCGCCAACCCCGTGCTGCGCGGCGTCGGTTCGGGCTACGTCTGGCTCTTCCGGTCGATGCCGATCCTGGTCCAGCTGCTGTTCTGGTTCAACATCGGCGCGCTCTACCCGACGATCCTCGGGGTCAAGACGGTGCATCTGCTGGCGCCGCCCGCCATCGCCGTCCTCGGACTGACCCTCCACGAGGCCGCGTACGCCGCCGAGGTGGTGCGGGCCGGGATCCTCTCCGTGGACCGGGGCCAGACGGAGGCGGCGCAGTCGCTGGGGCTCGGGCGGTGGCGGCGGCTGCGGCGGATCGTGCTGCCGCAGGCCATGCGGTCGATCGTGCCGCCCGCCGGGAACATGCTGATCGGCACGCTCAAGGGCACCTCGGTCGTCTCCATGATCGCCGTCAACGACCTGCTCTACTCCGTGCAGCTCATCTACCACCGCACCTACCAGGTCATCCCGATGCTGATGGTCGCCACCGTCTGGTACGTGATCATCACCTCGCTGCTCTCGGTCGGCCAGCACTACGTCGAGCGGCGCTACGCCCGCGGAACGGCCGGTGCCCGGTGAACGCCGCGCCGCGCCGGACCGGGCGCCCCGCCGTGGTGATCGTCGGCGCCGGGCCCCGCGCCACCGGCCTGATCGAGCGGATCGCCGCCAACGCCCCCGAGCTGTACGGCGACGCCCCGCTCGACCTGCACCTCGTCGACCCGTACCCGCCGGGCGGCGGCCGGATCTGGCGCCGTGACCAGTCGCCGCTGCTGTGGATGAACTCGCTGCCCGAGGACTCCACCCTCTTCACCGACGACACCGTGGAG
This sequence comes from Streptomyces sp. NPDC000404, assembly GCF_040300365.1. Classification (NCBI taxonomy): domain Bacteria; kingdom Bacillati; phylum Actinomycetota; class Actinomycetes; order Kitasatosporales; family Streptomycetaceae; genus Streptomyces; species Streptomyces sp. NPDC000404. The sequence goes on from NZ_JBEPDN010000014.1 coordinate 63,701, forward strand.
ATGGCCGGTCCGGTGCGCCGGGGGCCGTCGCTCGCCCAGTGGTGCGCCGCGGTCCGCTCCGGCGGCATCCGCACCACCCCGGACATCGCCGCGGCCGTCGCCGCCCTCGGCCCGCTCGACTTCCCCGGCCGCCGGCTCCAGAGCGCCTATCTGACCTGGGCGTACGAGCGTGCGGTGGCCGCGCTGCCGCCGCGGGTCGCGGTCCATGAGCACCGCCGCCGCGCGGTCCGCCTCGCCGGGCCCGCCGACGGCCGCCAGCAGGTCTGGCTGGAGGGCTGCCCGGCGCCGCTCACCGCCGACGCCGTGGTGCTCGCCCTCGGGCACCTGGACGCCGAACCGGACGCGGGGCAGCGGGAGCTGGCCCGCTTCGCCGAGCGCCACCGGCTGACGTACCTGCCGCCGGGCTTCACCGCCGACGCCGATCTGGGCGGGCTGCGGCCCGGCGAGCCGGCGCTGGTCCGCGGGTTCGGCCTCGCCTTCATCGACCTGATGGTGCTGGTCACCGAGGGGCGCGGCGGCCGGTACACCGAGGAGGCCGACGGACGGCTGACGTACCACCCCTCGGGCCGCGAGCCGGTGCTGCACGTCGGCTCGCGACGCGGCGTCCCCTACCGCTCCAAGATCGGCTACGAACCGGACGCGGCCCGCCCGCCGCTGCCGCGCTTCCTCGGCCCCGCCGAGGTCGACGCGCTGCTCGCCCGGCCCGGCGGCTTCTCCTTCGACGCCGACGTCCGCCCGCTGATCGACAAGGAGCTGGGCTTCGCCCACTACCACCGCCTCTTCACCGCCCACCCCGAACGCACCCGGCTGCCCTGGCCGGCCTTCGAGCGCCGGTACGCCGCCGGGGACGCGGCGGCCCGCCGGGCGCTGGCGAAGGAGGCGGTGCCCGATCCGGCCGACCGCCTCGACCTCACCGCCCTCGACCACCCGCTGGCCGGGCTGCGCCTCCCCGACGGCGAGGCGCTCCAGGACGCCCTGCGCGCCCACATCGAGGCCGACCTGACCCGCCGCCACGACCCCGCGTACAGCCCCGACCAGGCCGTCTTCCTCGCGCTGCTCTCCGTCTACGGCCAGCTGATCCGGATCGGCGACCGCGGCCCCTGGTGGCACGGCTTCTTCAGCTACCTCGCCTCCGGGCCGCCCGGCCCCCGGCTGCGCCAGCTGCTCGCCCTCTCCCGCGCCGGGCTGGTCCGCTTCCTCGGCGCCGGCACCACCGTCACCGCCGATCCGGTCACCGGCCTGTTCACGGCCCGGTCGGCGACCGTACCGGGCGCCGAGACGCGGGCCCGCACACTGGTCGAGGCGCGGCTGCCGGAGCCGACCGTGGCCCGCTCCGCCGATGCGCTGCTGCGCGCCCTGCACGCCGACGGCGCCGCCGAGACGCCCGCCGGACTGCTCGCCGTGGACCCCGCCGACGGCCGCGTCCTCGACCGCGCGGGCCGCCCGCACCCGCGCCGTTTCGCCCTCGGCCCGCACACCGACGCCCGCTCCGGCGGCGCCTTCACCCGCCCCCGTACCAACGCCCCCGCCTTCCGGCAGAACGACGCGAGCGCGCGGGCGCTGCTCACCTTCCTGACGGAGCGCGCGGCGCCGCCCGCCGCGCGGCCCCGCACCGCCCGCACCGCCACCCGCGAGGACCGCCATGCCGCTGACCGCTGAACCCCCCGCCGCCACCGCGGCACCGCCCGACGCGGGCGGCCCGGAAACGCTGCGGGTGGTGCCGGTGCGCCACCCCTGGCGCTGGGCCGCCGTCGCCGTGACCGCGGTGCTCCTCGCCCAGTTCGTCCACGGTCTGGCCACCAACCCGGCCTGGGAATGGGGGGTGTTCGCGCAGTACGTCACCGCGCCCGCGGTGCTGCACGCCGTCGGCACCACCCTTCAGCTCACCGCCTACGGCACCGTGCTGGGCTTCGCCCTCGGCATCGTGCTGGCCCTGCTGCGGCTGTCCGCCAGCCCGTTCCTGCGCGCCGTCGCCCACGGCTACGTCTGGGTGTTCCGCTCCGTCCCGCTCATCGTCCAGCTGCTGTTCTGGTTCAACTTCGCCTACCTCTACCGCCGCATCGACCTCGGCGTCCCCTTCGGCCCCGGCTTCTTCTCGTTCGCCACGATGGACCTGGTCGGCGCGATGGGCGCGGCGGTCCTCGGCCTCGCCCTGCACCAGGCCGCGTACGCCGCCGAGATCGTCCGCGGCGGCATCCTCGCCGTCGACGCCGGGCAGCAGGAGGCGGCCGCCGCCCTCGGCATCCCGCGCCTGCGCCGGCTGCGCCGGATCGTGCTGCCGCAGGCCATGCGCGCCCTCGCGCCCAACGCCGCCAACGAGGTCATCTCGCTCTTCAAGGGCACCTCGATCGTCTCCGTCATGGCGATCGGCGAACTCTTCTACCAGGTCCAGGTCATCTACGGCCGCACCGGCCGCGTCGTCCCGCTGCTGATGGTCGCCACCGTCTGGTACCTGCTGCTGACCGGCGCGCTCTCCGTCCTCCAGCACCACGTCGAACGCCACTTCGCCAAGGGAGCCACCCGATGAGTCCACAGCCCGCGATGGTCGAGGTCCGCGCCGTCCGCAAGAGCTTCGGCCCGCTCGACGTGCTCAAGGGGGTGGATCTGCGGGTCGCCGCCGGTGAGGTCACCGTCGTCATCGGCCCGTCCGGCTCCGGCAAGTCCACGCTGCTGCGCACCCTCAACCACCTGGAGAAGGTCGACAGCGGCACCGTCGCCGTCGACGGCACCCTCATCGGCTACCGCCGCTCCGGCGACAAGCTGTACGAGCTGCGCGAACGGGAGATCCTGCGGCAGCGCACCCACATCGGCTTCGTCTTCCAGGACTTCCACCTCTTCCCGCACCTGACGGTGGTGGAGAACGTCACCGAGGCGCCCGTGGCGGCGCTCGGCCGCTCCCGCAAGGACGCCACCGCCACCGCGCTGGCCCTCCTCGAACGGGTCGGGCTGGCCGGCAAGGCCGACGCCTATCCGCGTCAGCTCTCCGGCGGCCAGCAGCAGCGCGTCGCCATCGCCCGCGCCCTCGCCCTGGAACCCAAGCTCCTCCTCTTCGACGAGCCGACCTCCGCCCTCGACCCGGAGCTGGTCGGCGAGGTCCTGGACGTCATCAAGGATCTGGCGGCCCGGGGCACCACGATGATCATCGTCACCCACGAGATCGGCTTCGCCCGGGAGGTCGCCGACACCGTCGTCTTCATGGACGACGGCCGGATCGTCGAACAGGGCCCGCCCGCCCAGGTGCTCGACGCGCCGCGCGAGGCCCGCACCCGGGCCTTCCTCTCCAAGGTCCTGTGACATGCCCGGACCCCGAGAATCCGCCCCGAGGAGCCCCGCCGTGAACCGCCGCCGCGCCCTGACCGCCGTCCTCGCCCTCGCCGCCGGGCCGGCGCTGCTCGCCGCCTGCGGTTCCGGCGCCGCCGTCGAGGACACCGCGCCGGTCGGCGCGGCGGACGGGCCGAAGATCAACATCGGCCCGGACCAGCACCGCGTCCGCGCCGCGAAGAACGCGAAGGCGGCGGCGCTTCTCCCGGCCCGCGTCCGCGCCACCGGCGAACTGCGGGTCGGCGTCGCCGCCGAGAGCTCCCCGCCGCTGACCTTCTACGCCACCGACGACCGCACCCTCATCGGCGTCGAGACCGACCTCGCCACCCTGGTCGCCGACGCCCTCGGCCTGCGGCTGCGCCTGGAACCGCTGTCCTGGGAGAACCTCTTCGTCGGCCTGGACAGCGGCAAACTCGACGCCGTCTTCTCCAACGTCACGGTGACCGAGGAGCGCAAGGAGAAGTACGACTTCGCCACCTACCGCCGCGACGAACTGGCGGTGGAGGCGCGCAAGGGCACCGCCTGGCGGGTCCGCGGGGCCGCGGACGTCGCGGGGAGGACCATCGCCGTCGGCACCGCCACCAACCAGGAGAAGATCCTCCTGGAATGGAGCGCGGAGAACGTCAAGGCCGGCCGCAGGCCCGTCGACATCCGCTACTACCCCAAGACCTCCGACACCTACCTGGCCCTCCAATCGGGCCGTATCGACGCCTACTTCGGCCCCAACCCGTCCGTCGTGTACCACGTGAACACGGCGGGGCGGACGCAGAGCATCGGGCGGTTCTCCGGGGGCGGCGACGCCGTCCAGGGGAAGATCGCCGCCACCACGAAGAAGGGCAGCGGACTGGTCGGCGCCTACGCCGCCGCGCTGCGCGCCGTCATCGCCGACGGCAGCTACCGCACGGTCCTCGACCGCTGGGGACTGGGCGCCGAAGCCCTCACCACCTCGCAGATCAACCCGCCCGGCTTGCCCCGGACGCACTGACCCGCACCCCTTTCGGAAGGCAACCCCCATGGCCTCACCCGCACCGCAGCGGCGCCCGATCCCGCTCGCCGTCGCCCTCGACGGCCCCCCGGACGGCGGCCGCCCGGCCGCACCGGAACGCTTCGACGCGGCCGGCTACCTCCGGCTGGTCCGCCTCGCCGAGCGCGGCACCCTCGACTTCGTCACCCTCGGCGACGCCTTCGGCCGGCCGGGCCCCGACGCGCTCGCCGTGCTCTCCCGCGTCGCCCCGGCCACCTCACGCATCGGCCTGGTCCCCACCGTCACCACCACCCACACCGAGCCCTTCCACGTCGCCACCTCGATCGCCACCCTCGACTGGGTCAGCTCCGGCCGGGCGGGCTGGCGGCCCGACGTCTCGCTCACCGCGGCCGAGGCGGCGCTCTTCGGCCGCCGCCCGGCGCCCGCGCCCGACGCGGCGTGGCGGGAGGCGGGCGAGGTCGCGGAGGTCGCCGCCCTGCTCTGGGACAGCTGGGAGGACGACGCCGAGATCCGCGACCGGGCGAGTGGCCGCTTCATCGACCGCGACAGGCTCCATTACACCGACTACGCCGGCGAGTTCTTCTCGGTCCGCGGCCCGTCCATCGTGCCCCGGCCCCCGCAGGGCCGCCCACCCGTCGTCCTCGACGCCACCGGCACCGGTCCGGGCGGTGCGACCGTACGGCAGGTGGCCGCCGCGCACGCCGATGTCGCGCTGGTCCGCGCCGAGGACCCGGCCACCGCCTTCGCCGCCCGCGACGATCTGCGCGCCCGCGCCCGCGCGCTGGGCCGCGACCCGGACCGGCTGCTGGTCCTCGCCTCGCTCGCGATCGAGCTGTACGCCTCCGGGGACGCCGTCGCGCTCGCCGACCGGATCGGCGACTGGTACGCGGACGGCGCGGCCGACGGCTTCCATCTGCGGCCCGCCGATCCGGCCCGTGACCTGGGCCTTCTCGTCGACGGCACCGTCCCGGTCCTCCAGCACCGCTGCCTGCTCCGCCGCTTCTACCCGGGCGCCACGCTCCGCGAGCACCTGGGCCTGCCCCGCCCCGCCAACCGCCACGCCCGCGCCCGAGAGGTCTCGCGATGACCACCGCCCCGCACCCGTCTGACCCGTCCGCGCCCCGGCAGCTCCATCTGGCCGCGCACTTCCCCGGTGTCAACAACACCACCGTCTGGGACGACGCCCCGCCCGCCACGGGCCGGGGCGCGGGCCGCCATCCCTCGCTCGGCAGCCAGATCCGCTTCGACTCCTTCGTCCACCTCGCCCGGACCGCCGAGCGCGGGCTCTTCGACTTCTTCTTCCTCGCCGAGGGGCTGCGGCTGCGCGAACACAAGGGCCGCATCCACGACCTCGACGTCGTCGGCCGCCCCGAGTCGCTGACCGTGCTGACCGCGCTCGCCGCCGTCACCGACCGGCTGGGCCTGGCCGCCACCGTCAACGCGACCTTCAACGAACCGTACGAACTGGCCCGCCGGCTCTCCTCGCTCGACCACCTCAGCGACGGCCGGGCCGCCTGGAACGTCGTCACCACCTCCGACGCCTTCACCGGCGAGAACTTCCGCCGCGGCGGCTACCTCGACCGCGCCGACCGGTACACCCGCGCCGCCGAGTTCGTCGCCGCCGCCCGGCGGCTGTGGGACTCCTGGCGCGGTCCGGCGCCCGAACCGGTCCGCCACCGCGGCGCCCACTTCGACCTCGCCGGACCGTTCACCCTGCCGCGCTCCCCGCAGGGCCACCCGGTCATCATCCAGGCCGGGGACTCGCCCGAGGGCCGCGACTTCGCCGCCGCCACCGCCGACGTGATCTTCACCCGGCACAGCGGACTCGACGCGGGCCGGGCGTTCTACGCCGACGTCAAGGGGCGGCTCGCGGCCCACGGGCGGCGCCCGGACGACCTCAAGATCATGCCGGGGGTGACCTTCGTCCTCGGCGACACCGCCGCCGAGGCCCAGGAGCACGCCGCCGAGATCCGCCGCCGCCAGATCTCCCCGCAGAACGCCCTGCTCGCCGCCGAGCAGCTCTGGGGCGTCGACCTCTCCGCGTACGACCCGGACGGGCCGCTGCCGGACATCGACCCGGACCCGCACTCGGAGCTGGCCCAGGGCCGCGTGAAGATCGCCGACCCGGCGGCGGTGGTCGCCAAGTGGCGGGCGTTGTCGCAGGCCAAGGGGTTGTCGCTGCGCGAGACGGTGATCGAGACCACCGGCCGGCAGTCGTTCGTCGGCACCCCGCGGACGGTCGCCGCCGAGATGACCGAGTTCGTCCGCGCCCGGGCGGCCGACGGCTTCATCCTCGTCCCGCATCTGACGCCCGACGGGCTCGACCCGTTCGTCGACCGGGTCGTCCCGCTGCTCCAGGAGCGCGGCGTCTTCCGCACCGAGTACGCCGGCGGCACCCTCCGCTCCCACCTCGGTCTTCCGGAAGCAGTTACTCCGGTATGGCAGGGTGAGGCGTCATGAGCACCGGTACGGACGCCTACGCGGCATGGCTGACCTGGCGTGAGCGCCGCACCGCCGACATCTCCCGCCCCTACGGGCCACTGGCCCTGACCGGCACCTTCTGGCTCGCCGACCACGCCGACGGCCGGATCCCCGGGCTGCCGGGCCGCTGGACGGACGACGGCGACGCGGTCGTCCTGCACGCCACCCCCGCCGACGGCCTCACCGCCGACGGCGCCCCGCTCGGCGGCGAGATCCGCCTCCAGCCGGACGCCGGAGCGGAGTCCGCCCGGATCGCCCACGGCGCGCGGCGGCTGCCGGTGCTGCGCCGCGAGGGCCTGTGGGCGGTCCGCGACTTCGACCCCGCCGCCCCCGCCCGCCGCGACTTCACCGGCATCGACGCCTACGACCACGACCCGCGCCGGACGGTCCCGGGCCGCTTTCGCCCGTACGGCGAGAGCCGCGCGGTGCGGGTGCCCAACGCCGACGGCGTACGGCGGGAGTTGGGGCTCGCCGGGGAGCTGACGTTCACCGTGGACGGCGCCGAGCACGCGCTCCAGGTCGCGGTCGAGGGCGACGGCTCGCTGTGGGCGGTCCTCGCGGACGCCACCAGCGGCACCGAGAGCTATCGCTTCCGCTTCCTGCGGACCCCGGCGCCCGCCGCGGACGGCACCGTCACCGTCGACCTCAACCGCACGCTGCTGCCGCCGTGCGCCTTCGCCGACCACTTCATCTGCCCGTTCCCGCCGCCCGGCAACACCCTGCCCATCGCCCTGCGGGCGGGGGAGCGGAACCGTTCCGGCACCTGATCCGTCACACCCCCGACCGAGGGGGTCAACCGCCGTCCCGGCGCACCCGAGAGGGCCTGCCGGGGCGGCGAACTCCGCGCTGCCCGGAGGCGGTTGACGGCGGTCTGTCACCCACTCCCGCCTCACGGCCCCCTTGCGCGGCGGCCCGATCCATCCGACACTCCCGTCAGCGCTTGTCAGGGGCACGCAAAAACGATCGTGCGGAAGGCGCGGATTCCGTATGCGGAAATCCGCGGCGTGCCCCTCGACTGCGCCTCACGGGCCGCCACAGGCGGCCCACCGATCCCCTCGGAGGAATCACGTGAGGAACGAGCGCACCAATCCCCGCAGCGGCGTCGCGAGACGCACCCGACTGCTCGCCGTGGCGACCGGACTGCTGGCCGTGGGGGCCATCGCAGTGCCCACCGCCTCCGCGCAGAACTCCGCAGCCGCCCCGAAGTACAGCGCCGCCCAGCTCTCCGCGGCCAGCTCCGCCATCCGCTCCGCGGATGTCGCCGGCACCGCCTGGGCGATCGACCCGGCCACCAACGAGGTGGTCGTCACCGCCGACAGCACCGTCTCCCGGGCCGACCTCGCCAAGGTCGAGCGCGCGGCGGGCAGCAACGCCGGTGCGGTCCGCGTCGAGCGGACGTCCGGCACCCTGCGCAAGCTGATCTCCGGCGGCGACGCCATCTACGCGCCGAGCTGGCGCTGCTCGCTCGGCTTCAACGTCCGCAGCGGCACCACGTACTACTTCCTGACGGCCGGTCACTGCACCGACGGCAACCCGCCCTGGTACACCAACTCCTCGGGCACCACGAGCATCGGGCCGACCGCCGGGTCCAGCTTCCCCGGCAACGACTACGGCATCGTGAAGTACACCGGGTCGGTCAGCCACGAGGGCACCGTCGGCAGCCAGGACATCACCAGCGCCGGCACCCCGTCGGTCGGCCAGACCGTCACCCGCCGCGGCTCCACCACCGGCACCCACAGCGGCAAGGTCACCGCCTTGAACGCGACGGTGAACTACGGCGGCGGCGACATCGTCTCCGGCCTCATCCAGACCACCGTCTGCGCCGAGCCCGGCGACAGCGGTGGCCCGCTCTACTCCGGGACCACGGCCCTCGGCCTGACCTCGGGCGGGAGCGGCGACTGCACCTCGGGCGGCACGACGTTCTTCCAGCCCGTCACCGAGGCGCTCAGCGCCTACGGCGTGAGCGTCTACTGATCTCCCCGGGGCGGCCTTGCTCACCGCCCCTGATCCGCTGATATCGGCGCAAGGCCGGACGACGGTCCGGTCCGGGCCGGGACCCTGCCCGCCGGCGGGCAGGGTCCCGGCCTCCCGCCTTCCCCGGCCCCGCACGCCGGGGCCCGGCCCGCCGCTCGGGCATACCATGGCATAAGAGCGCAAACCGGTTAGAGCGGCAGAGGCCAGTCAGGGGGCCGTGATGCTGGCGGAAGAGCTGGTGACCAGCGGGGTCGCCCTCGCCTCGGCGGGCGTCGTCTATCTCCTCGCGGCGGCGCGCGTGGTCAAGCAGTACGAACGCGGAGTGGTCCTGCGGCTGGGCCGGCTGAAGTCCGCCGTCCGCGGCCCCGGCTTCACCATGATCGTCCCGGGTGTGGACCGGATGCGTAAGGTCAACATGCAGATCGTGACGATGCCGGTGCCCGCGCAGGAGGGCATCACCCGCGACAACGTCACCGTCCGCGTCGACGCCGTCGTCTACTTCAAGGTCGTGGACGCCGCCGACGCCGTCATCGCCGTCGAGGACTACCGCTTCGCGGTCTCCCAGGTCGCCCAGACCTCCCTCCGCTCCATCATCGGCAAGAGCGATCTCGACGATCTGCTCTCCAACCGCGAGAAGCTCAACCAGGGCCTCGCCGTGATGATCGACAGCCCCGCGCTGGGCTGGGGCGTCCAGATCGACCGGGTGGAGATCAAGGACGTGTCGCTGCCGGAGACCATGAAGCGGTCGATGGCCCGCCAGGCGGAGGCCACCCGGGACCGGCGCGCCCGGGTCATCAACGCCGACGCCGAACTCCAGGCGTCGAAGAAGCTGGCCGAGGCCGCCCAGGCGATGTCCGACCAGCCGGCCGCCCTCCAACTGCGGCTGCTGCAGACCGTGGTGGCCGTCGCCGCCGAGAAGAACTCCACGCTGGTGCTGCCCTTCCCCGTGGAGCTGCTGCGCTTCCTGGAGCGCTCGGGTCTCCAGGCCCAGGCCGAAACGGCCCGCACCGAGGCCGAGACCGGCGCCTTCGGCCGGGTCCCGCCCGCGTCGTCCGGCGCGGGCGCCGACGGCTCCCACCCCGGCCTCGGCCCGGACCCGGCACACCGCCCCGGCCACTACCTCGACGAGCCGGACGAGCCGGGCGCCGAGGAGTTGGGGCCGGTCGCGCCCGTCGAGGACGTGGGCCGCATCGAGGACGTCGACGCGGCCGTCGAGGACATCGGACGGACCGAGGACGGCGGGACGGGGAGCGGCGACGGCGGCAGCCGGGGCACGGGCATCTGACGCCCGGCACCGGAGCCGCGCCACCCCGGGGCGGGCCTCCGGGCGACGGCGGCGAGATTCCGTCGTGAGACGCCACAACAGGCCGACAGGGACGGGTGGTTCACCGTCCGGCTGAGGGGAAACCCCCCCGCACGGGCCCCGCGGCACACGCGCCGCGGGGCCCTCGTATGCCCGGTCCGCGGGCGGTTCCGGCGGGTTTCCCGAGGTGTGGAGCGAAGCGTTTCGGCCAGAGGGTGGCGCGCTCCGGGCGGCGACGCGCCGGGGGCAGGGGGCGGGCGGAAGTGTCCGTACTCGGGACGGACGTGCGCGGATATCGGTGTGACCGACAGGCGGGGAAGCGGTGAACTCCCGGCGGCGAGACCGGAACTCGGTCTTGTGCACGGGTGAGACGGGTGGGAATACTCGGCGGCGCACGTTGGCATGGACGCGACTTCCCGGTGTCGTACGGGGAGCCGTCCGTCCGTGACCTGTTCCCCCACACTCTCGGGTCCGTGTCCCCCCTCGCGGGCCCTTCCCCCCACGGGAGGTACCGAGTTGAAGCACCGTCGCATACCCCAGCGCCGCGCGGTCCTGGCCGGCGCGGGAGCCCTGGCTCTCGCCGCCACCGCCACGCTCACTCTGAACAGCGCCAACGCAGCAACCGTCCCGCAGCCCGCGAAGCTCTCCCCGGCGGCGGCGACCACCCTCGCCTCGCAGGTCAACTCGGCGGGCACCGCCGGTTCGTACTACGACGCCCAGGCCAAGAAGCTCGTGGTCAACGTCGTGAACGACGCGGCGGCCAAGTCCGTCCGGGCCAAGGGCGCCGAGGCCAGAATGGTCAAGTACTCGATGGCCCAGCTGGACTCCGCGCGGAGCACGCTGAAGGCCGACGCCACCATCCCCGGCACCTCCTGGGGCGTCGACCCGCGGACCAACAAGGTCGTGGTGACCGCCGACCGCACGGTCAAGGGCGACGCGCTCGCCAAGATCACCAAGGTCACCAAGGGCCTTGGCGACAAGGTGACGTTCCGCCGGACCCAGGGTGAGCTGAAGCCGCTGATCGCCGGCGGCGACGCGATCTGGGGCAGCGGCGCCCGCTGCTCGCTCGGCTTCAACGTCGTCAAGGACGGCCAGCCGTACTTCCTGACCGCCGGCCACTGCGGCAACGCGGTCCAGAGCTGGTCCGACCAGCAGGGCGGCCAGGAGATCGCCACCACCGAGGACTCCACCTTCCCGGGCAACGACTTCGCGATCGCCAAGTACACGGGCGACACCGAGCACCCCAGCGAGGTCGACCTCTACAGCGGCAGCCCGCAGAAGATCACCAAGGCCGCGGAGGCGACCGTCGGTGAGAAGGTGCAGCGCAGCGGCAGCACCACCCAGGTGCACGACGGCACGGTCAAGGCGCTCAACGCCACCGTCAACTACCAGGAGGGTTCGGTCGAAGGGCTGATCCAGACCGACGTCTGCGCCGAGCCCGGCGACAGCGGCGGCGCCCTCTTCGACGGTGAGTCCGCGCTCGGCCTCACCTCCGGCGGCAGCGGCGACTGCTCGCAGGGCGGCGAGACCTACTTCCAGCCGGTCCCCGCGGCCCTGCAGAAGTTCGGCGCCGAGATCGGCTGACGCCTCATCGGGCCGTACGCCCGCCGGACCTCCGGCGCGGTGCGACGGTGACCCCGGCCCCCGGACGTGTACGGCGTCCGGGGGCCGGGGCGCGTCCGGGCCCGGTCAGAAGGCGAAGACGGTGTTCGCGGCGGAGCGCAGCTCGCAGGAGTTGGCGAAGGTGTGGGCGTACGCGACGCGCCTGCCCTGCCAGACGCCGTCGGCCGTCACCACGACCGGGTCCCACTCGCGGGTGCACACGGTGGTGCCGTCGGTGCGCGTCACCCGGTCGAACTCGCCGCCCACCGCGCGCAGCCGGTTGCAGGCCGTCCCGGGCAGCGGGTGGGTGCCGGACGCCGTCGGCGCACAGCTCAGCGTCACGGCGCGCTGCACCGCGGCGTCCGCGCGGTGCTCCCCCTGGCCGACCGTCAGGACGAGGGCGGTCGGGGCGTAGAGCCCGGCGGACCGGGCCGGGGCGTGGTCGGCGGCCGGGGTGACGACCGCGACCGGGGAGGCGGTGGTGACCGGCGGGGTGGTGGCCTGCGCGGTGGTGGCGAGCGCACCGGTGACCACTGCCGTGCCGAGCGCGACGACCCCAACGATGTACCGCATTGCGAACACTCCTTTGCCCGTAGGTGCAGATACCGGACGGGAGTCTGGCCCAGCCGCCGGGCGTCCGCATCTTCGTCGCTCACTTCGAGTCGATGGATGAAAGCCGTGGGTAGTGGCGCGAAGGTTGTGGTGGAGATGTGGAGATCTAGCGGCGGACCGGTGCCTTCGCTGCTGGCGCGGGGTGCGCGGCCGGAGCCCGTCGGAACGGGCCCCGCGGCGGGCGGGGCAATCCGGCCGCGGCCCCCGGTGATGACCTTCGCCCGGCGCTCCCCGAATGGCCCGAAGGCGGTGCGTACGGGGAGGTGAGGCGGCCCGGACGCGATGCTTCCGGGGCCCCGGCGGCGGCCGCTCCGCCCGCTCAGACACGCGGGGTCACCGGTGCCAGGGTGTTGTTGCGGCGGTCGCGGTCGCGGAGCGCCGCGAGGACGATGCTGAGCAGCACGCCGCCCACCGCCCAGGCGCCGAGGATCAGCAGCGCCGAGGTCAGGCCGTTGCCGCCGAAGTAGGCGATCGAGCGCGACGCCCAGGTGCCCGCGCCCGGCGGCAACGCGGGGCCGATCGCCCGCCAGAAGGGCGGCAGCAGCGGATACGGATACGCGCCGCCCGCGCTCGGGTTGCCGAACACCACGATCACCAAGATCGCCAGCCCGATGCCGATGACCCCCAGCAGCGTCTGGAACGCCAGGGTGGTCGCCCCCACCGCGAAGACGATCAGCGCGCCCAGCCCCCACAGCCCGAACAGGCTGCCGGGCAGCGCGTTCAGCACCGGGCCGATCACCACCGCCCCGGCGAGCCCCGCGACGATCGAGTAGACCGCGAGGGCGCCCAGCCGGATCACCGCGCGGTGGGTGTTCGCCGGGCGGGCGCCCGCGCTGATCGCCAGGATCGCGGCGCACAGATACCCGCCCACGCACCACCCCACGACCAGGTAGAACGACGACAGGCTGCGCGAGTCGCCGCTCGCCGCGGGCCGTACGTCCTCGGTGCGCACGGTGCGCCCCTCGGCCTTCAGCGCCGCCCCGACGACCGCCTCCGTCGCCTGCGACAGCGCCGCCCCGCCGCCGCTCGCGACCAGCAACCGGTCGGTGGTCGAGCGCGGGTCGACCACCAGCGCCGCGTCGATCTTCCGGTCCCGCAGCTGCCCGAGCGCCGCCTCCCGCGACGGCAGCGCGCGCGGGTCCAGGGGGGAGCCGGGCAGCCGGCCGAGCTTGGTCACCAGCTCGCCGCGGGCCTGTGCGGGCGCGACCACGCCGAGCGCGACATCGGTCGGCTTCGGTGCGTGGAAGGCGCCGGCGTAGGAGGTGATGAACGCGACCATCAGGCCCAGGACGCCGGTGACCAGCAGCGCGGCGCGGGCGCTGACCGCGCTGCGCACCTCCTGGCGGAAGGTCGTCCGGGTGGAGTCGTCGGTCGTGGCCATGGGCCGCTCCTCGCCGTGTCGCGCCGGTGCCCGTACCCGGCGGTGCTCCCACATCCTCCAATCGGCGCAGCCATCGCGCAGAGCGGACGGGGCCGAATGACGGAGGCGGGGCGGCGGCAGCGGACGGGTCAGGCGATGGCGTAGTGGGCGAGGGCCGGCTCCAGCAGGCCGAAGGCGGCGGCCGCCTCCGCGGTGACGGTGGCGGCGATCTCGTCGTCGGGGCGTCCGGCCAGGGTGAGGGTCTGGATGCGGTCGAACAGGATGCGGTGGACGGCGGCGAGCAGCCCGGCGGCGGTCGTGACGGTGATGTCGTCCGGCGCCGCGCCGACGGCGTCCGCGAGCGCCCGGGCCAGGGCGTGTTCGCGCCGGTCGTGCAGGGCGCGCAGGCAGGCCGTCAGGGTGGGGCTGCCGGCGACCATGCGGGCGAAGCCGGGGCCGGAGAAGCCGGCGACCGGATCCGCGGCCGCGGCGGCTTCGGTGAAGGCGCGGTGCAGCGCCGCCAGGGCGGATTCGCCGGGCCGCCGTTCGGCCACCGCGCGCGCCAGGGAGGCGGCGAACTCCTCCTGGTGGTCCAGGGCCAGATCCTCCTTGCGCGCGAAGTAGTTGGTCACCGTCTTCTTGGCGACCCGCGCCGCGTCGGCGATCTCGGCGATGGTGGTCCGCTCGAAGCCCCGGTCGAGGAAGAGCCGGGTGGCGTGGTCGGAGATGAGCTGCCGGGTCTCCTGTTTCTTGGACGCGCGCAGGCCGGCGGGGCGCGCGGACGAACTGCTGTCGGTAGCCATGGAGAAAACCTTACCCTCGTAGCATTTTTACGTTGACACCCATGAATCCCGCGGGCTAATTTTACGCCCGTCGTAAATTTGTGCGGCGGAATCACGCCGCGGCCGGCCATGAGGAGAACCGTCGTGCAGATCACCGCGTCCACCGTCGTGCTCACCGTCGAGGACGTCGCCGCCTCCCAGCGGTTCTTCACCACCCACCTCGGCTACGCCGAGCAGCTCGCCGCCGAGGGATTCGTCTCGCTCTCGCGCGAGGACGCCGCGATGAACATCGTCCTGCTCGCCCGCGGCCACGAGGTGCTGCCGGCCGAGCAGCGCGACCGGTGCGCCTCCGGCGTGATCATCGCCTTCACCACCACCGGGATCGCACGCGAGGAACAGCGGCTGGCCGCCGAGGGCGTCGAGATCACCATGCCGCTGCGCGAGGAGCCCTGGGGCGAACGCCTCTTCCAGGTCACCGACCCCAACGGCGTGATCGTCGAGTTCGTCGAATGGGCCACCGACGGGGACGCCGCCTGACCGCTCCGCACGAAGCCCCGCGCACCGCCCGCACACCACACGCCCGAGACCGCGAAGGACCGTACGTTGTCACCTGACCCCCAGGCCGTTCACCCGCTGCCCGAGCACGAGCGGGTGGTGTTCCTCCAACCGCTGATCACCTCGCCGAAGATCGTCGTCGGCGCGTACACCTACTACGACGACCCGGACGGGGCGACCGCGTTCGAGGAGCGCAACGTCCTGTACGCCTACGGGCCCGAACGGCTGATCATCGGCAGGTACTGCGCGATCGCCACGGGGACCAGGTTCCTCATGGCGGGGGCGGAACATCCGACGGCGGGGGTGTCCACGTTCCCGTTCACGATGTTCGGCGGCCGCTGGGCCGAGCGGACCCTGGAGATCGTCACCGCCATGCCCAGCCGCGGCGACACGGTCGTCGGCAACGACGTCTGGTTCGGCCGTGAGGTGACCGTCATGCCCGGCGTCCGCATCGGCGACGGCGCGATCATCGCGACCGGTGCCGTCGTCACCGCCGACGTCCCGCCGTACACGATCGTCGGCGGCAACCCGGCCCGGCCGATCCGGCAGCGGTTCACCGACGCCGAGGTGGCGCAGCTGCAGCGCGCCGCGTGGTGGGACTGGCCCGACGATCTCGTCGCCGACCACGCCCACACCCTGATGGCCGGAACCCCGGCCGACATCGCCCGCATCGCCGCCGACCACGGCCTGGAGAAGCCGCTGTGACCTGACCGCGTGGGGCCCGGCCCACACCCGGCCGGGCCCGCGCCGCCATTCAGGCCCGCAACCGTCGCACCGTCAGGAAGAGGAACGACGCCAGCGCCAGGGCCAGCGGCAGGAGCAGCAGCGCGCCCGAGAAGGCCAGCACGCCCAGGGTCAGGGCGGCGGAGCCGAGGACGCCCCACCACAGCCAGGTGCGCCGCTCCAGCAGCACCAGCGCCGCACCGAGACCGGCCAGCGTCACCGCCGCCAGGCAGGTGGCGGTCGCCCGCATCAGCAGGTCCAGGTCGGCGCCGCCGAACCCGGCGGCCACGCCCAGCAGCGCGCAGGCGCAGCCCAGCACCGCCAGCGACCGGCGCGGCACCTCGCCGGGACCGCACCCCTTGGCCAGCGCCCGCGGCGCGGCCCCGTCCCGGCCGAGCGCCGCACCGAGCCGGGAGGCGCCCGCCAGATACGAGTTGACCGCGCCGAAGGTGAGGAAGAGCGCGGCCACCGCGGCGACCGGCCGCGCCGCGGTGCCCACGCTCCGGGTGAGCAGCGCCGTCAGCGGGGTGTCGGTGTCCGCGGCCGCCGGGCCCAGCACGCCGAGGGTGACGACCGCGAGGCCGAGGTAGAGCACCGTGATGGTCAGCAGGGTGTTGCGGGTGACCTTCGGCAGGTCGCGGGCCGGGTCGGCGAACTCCCCGGACAGATGGCTCGCCGCCTCCCACCCGGCGAACGCGAAGAACAGCACCGACGCCGCCGAACCCACCGACGACCAGCCGCCCGGCAGGAACGGGGTGAAGTGCGCGGCGCTCACCCGCGGCGCCGAGAGCAGCACCGTGCACAGCAGCACCGCGGCAAGACCCGCGCCGAGCAGCAGCTGCACCCGGCCCGACATCCGCAGCCCGACCGCGTTGGACGCCAGCGCCCCGGCGATGACCAGACCGCCGACGACGGCGGCGCCCGCCTCGCCCCAGCCGGCCGCGTCCGCCACGTACTTGCCGCCGATCCAGGCGGCCGACACCACCCCGATCGGCACCGCCCCGTAGAACCACCAGCCCACGGTGGCCGCGGCGCGCGGGCCCATCGCGCGGTGCACGAAGGTGGCGACCCCGCCGCCGTCCGGATGGCGGGCGCCGAGCACCGCGAACGACGCGGCCACCGGCACGCAGAGGGCGAGGAGCAGGAGCCAGGCGAGGAGCGAGGCGGGGCCGGCGGCCGCCGCGGCCAGCGACGGCAGGGTCAGCACCCCCGGCCCGAGCACGGCACCGGCGCACAGCGCGGTGCCGCCACCGACGCCCAGCCGCCGTACATGCGGCGGCCGGACGGCGGAAAGCGATGTCTGTTGTACGGTCACGGAGGGGGAAGTTATCCGGCTGAATGATCCAAAGAAGGGTCAGCCGAACGAAATTCGGTACAGGGTCCATCATGGGGCGTCATGGACGACATTGATTCGGCGATTGTCCGGGAACTGCAGCGCGATGCGCGGCAGACCAACCGCGACCTCGCCCGCACCCTGCGCATCGCCCCCTCCACCTGCCTGGAGCGGGTCCGCGCGCTCCGCGCCCGCGGCGTGATCACCGGCTATCGCGCCACCGTCGATCTGCGCGCCCTGAACCGTCCCGTCCAGGCGCTGCTGACGGTCCGTATCCGGCCGATGAACCGCGAGGTCATCGAGCGGTTCAAGGCGTTCTTGACCGGGCTGCCCGAGGTCTTGAGCGTCTATGTGGTCGCGGGCGGCGACGACTTCCTGGTGCATGTCGCCGTACCGGACGTCGACCGGCTGCACGCCCTCCTCATGGACCAGGTCTTCAAGCGCCGCGAGGTCGTCGACTGCCGCAGCTCGGTGATCTACCAGCACGTCACCAACGGCGTCGTCGAGCCGCTGCCGCCCGCCGCGTCCTGACCCGCCGCGGGCCCGGGCGGTGCGCCCGGGCCCGCGGGGCGGTGTCTCACACGGTCAGGACGATCTTCCCGGCGGTGCGCCCGGTCTCGCCCAGCTCATGGGCCCGGGCCGCCTCCGCCAGCGGGAACGTCGCGGCGATCTCCGCGCGCAGCCGCCCGGCCGCCGCTAGCTCCGCGATCGCCCGCATGCCCTGCTGGTCGTGCTCGACGACCATGCCCGCCGCCCGCACGCCGAGCCGCGCGGCCTCGGCGCGCACCGCGTCGTCGGCGCCCAGGATGCTCACGTACGCCCCGCCGGGACGCAGCGTGCGCAGCGACCGCGGGCCGTACTCCCCGGCGATGGGGTCCAGGACGACGTCCACGTCGCGCACCGCCTCGGCGAAGTCCACCGCGTGGTAGTCGATCATCTCGTCGGCGCCCAGACCGCGGACGAAGGCGTGCTTCGGCGCGCTCGCGGTGCCGATCACATACGCGCCGCGCGCCTTGGCGATCTGCACCGCCAGATGCCCGACGCCGCCCGCCGCCGCATGGATCAGCACCCGCTGCCCCGCGCCGAGCCCGGCGGTGTCCACCAGCGCCTGCCAGGCGGTGAGCGCCGCCAGCGGCAGGGCGCCGGCCTGGACGTGGTCGATCCCCGCCGGCTTGGCGACCAGTGCCCGCGCGGGGGCCAGCACGTACTCGGCGAAGGCGCCGACGCCGTCCGGGTAGGGCAGCATCCCGAACACCTCGTCGCCCACCTCGTGCAGCGTCACGCCCCAGCCGACCTGCTCGACCACGCCGGACACGTCCCAGCCGAGCACCAGCGGCAGCGGCCGGGAGACGGTGGTCCGGTGCTGCCGGTTCTTCCAGTCGGTCGGGTTCAGCCCGGCGGCGCGCACCCGCACCAGCACCTGGCCGATGCCCGGCACCGGCCGCTCCCGTTCGGTCTCCGTCAGCACCTCGGGGCCGCCGAAGGTGTCCTGGCTGATCACTCGCATCGTGTTCGTCATGGCTCCACGGTGCCCGCTGGGACCGATCAAGAAAATGGCAGGATTGCCATCCTCCGCTAGGATCGTGCCATGTCCGTCTCCGAGCCCGCCCCGGCCGCCGCCCCGCACCGCGTCGTCGTCCTCGCGCTCGACGGCGTCTATCCCTTCGAACTCGGCATCCCCGCCCGGATCTTCGGCTGCCTGCCCGACCGGTACACCGTTCTCACCTGCAGCGCGGACGGCCGCCCGGTCCGCACCCGGGCCGACTTCACGATCACCGCGGACCACGGACCCGAGGTCCTGGAATCCGCCGACACGGTGGTGATCCCGCCGTCCGCGGTCACCGAGGCACCGGACGCGCTGGCTCGGGTCCGCCCCGGCACCCGCCTCGTCTCCATCTGCACCGGCGCCCACATCCTGGCCGCCGCCGGAATCCTCGACGGCCGCCCGGCCACCACGCACTGGTTCGAGGCGGCGGAGTTCGCCCGCCGCCACCCCCGCATCCGGGTCGACCCCGATGTGCTCTTCGTCGACGACGGCGACGTGCTCACCTCGGCGGGCGCCGCCTCCGGGGTGGACCTCTGCCTGCACCTCGTCCGCCGGGACCACGGCAGCGAGATCGCCAACCGAGTGGCCCGCGCCTGCGTCGTCCCCGCCTGGCGTGACGGCGGTCAGGCCCAGTACATCGAGCGCCCGGTGCCCTCGCCCGCCGCCGAGAGCACCGCGGCGGCCCGCGCCTGGGCCCTCGACCACCTCCATCTGCCGCTCACCCTCGCCGATCTGGCCGGCCGGGCGCGGATGAGCGGACGGACCTTCGCCCGCCGCTTCCAGCAGGAGCTGGGGATGAGCCCCGGCCGCTGGCTGATCCAGCAGCGGGTGGACCGCGCCCGCCGGCTGCTGGAATCCAGCGACCTCTCCGTCGACCGGATCGCCGGCGAGGTCGGCTTCGCCACCGCGGCGTCCCTGCGCCAGCACCTCCAGACGGCGGTCGGCGTCTCCCCGCTCGCCTACCGCCGCACCTTCCGCGGCGGCCCGGCGCGCCCGCCCGGCGCGGACGCGGACCGCCCGGCAGCCGCGCGGGCCTGAGCCGCGGCGGGCGCGCAGACTGACACCGTGGCCGCGAAACGCAGCGCCGGACTGCTGCTCTTCCGCCGCGCCGGCGGCAGTGCCGTCGAGGTGCTGCTGGCGCACCTGGGCGGGCCGCTGTGGGCGCGCCGCGAGGCCGGCGCCTGGTCGGTGCCCAAGGGCGAGTACGCACCGCCGGAGGAGGCCCGGGACGCGGCCGAGCGGGAGTTCGCCGAGGAGCTGGGACTGCCGCCGCCGCGGGGGAGCCGCCTCCCGCTGGGCGAGGTCCGGCAGGCCGGCGGCAAGACCGTGACGGTCTGGGCGGTCGAGGCGGACCTCGACCCGGACGCGATCCGGCCGGGCACCTTCGAGATGATCTGGCCGCCCCGCTCCGGCACCGTGCGCGCCTTCCCGGAGATCGACCGCGTCGCCTGGTGCACCCCCGACGAGGCCCGCACCCGTCTGGTGGCGGCCCAGCGCGCCTTCCTCGACCGGCTCGCGGAGCGTCTGGCGGCGGGGGAGTGAGTTCCCCGGACGGCTCCCCGAGTGGCTCCCCGCATGGCTCCCTGAGTGGCTCCCCTCCTGGCTCGCGTCCGGGAGCTCCCGCGGTACGCGGCCGCTGCTCAGGCCCGGCCGCGTACCGCCTTGTGGTGCTGGCGGGCGAAGAGGAAGGCGGCGCCGGTGGCCAGCAGCGCCATACCGCCGAGGGCCGGCGGCCCCGCCTCCCCCTTGCCTTCCGTCCCGTGCCCGGCATCCCGCCCGTGCGCCGCCTCGTGTGCCGCGCCGTGCGGGAGAGCGGCATCCCGTACGGCGGGGCGCGGGCCCGGGGCGTCCCGCACGACGGCGGGGCGCGGCTCCGGGGCGTGTGCGGCGGCGGGCGTGGTGCAGGCGAGGGTCCCGGTGAGCGCGGCCAGTGCGGCGAGCGCGAGCGGGACCGGCCGGACGGAGCGCACCGGCGTGCGGGAGGCCGTGCGGAGTACGGGCATGAAGCCTCCTTGTCGCGCCGGTGGCGAGGCGGGTGCGGTGGGGGACCGGGTGGTGAACGGCAATACCCTCCCCGGCATGCCGGCCGCCGACCCGCGCACCCGCCTCGTCATCGACGACGCTAGCCAACTCGCGCCGCCGATCAGGCGCCGAAGCGGCTCCCGGCGCGATCCATAAGGCTCTCTTAAGGTCCGGCTAAGCGCCGGCTCAGGTTCCGCGGGCCGCCGGGGCCCGGCGTCTCACAGGGTGGATGACGGCTCGGGGAAAACCTGTTCCAGGGCGCTGTCGAGAAGGGGCCCGCCACGAGATATCTTGATGTCAAGCAATGTTGCAGACGTGGAGCGGAGCACCGGTGACTGACTCGACCATCATCTACACCCACACCGACGAGGCGCCGGCACTGGCGACCTACTCGTTCCTGCCGGTCGTGGAGGCGTACGCCTCGACCGCGGGCGTCGCCGTGGAGACCCGTGACATCTCCCTCGCGGGCCGGATCATCGCGAGCTTCCCCGAGCGCCTGCGGGAGGACCAGCGCATCGACGACGCCCTCGCCGAGCTGGGCAAGCTCGCGAAGACGCCGGGCGCCAACATCATCAAGCTGCCGAACATCTCGGCGTCCATCCCGCAGCTCAAGGCCGCCATCGCCGAGCTGCAGGAGCAGGGCTACGCGCTGCCGGACTACCCGGACGACCCGAAGACCGACGAGGACAAGGACGTCCGCGCCCGCTACGACAAGGTCAAGGGCAGCGCCGTCAACCCGGTCCTGCGCGAGGGCAACTCCGACCGCCGCGCCCCCGCGTCGGTCAAGAACTACGCCAAGGCCCACCCGCACCGCATGGGCAAGTGGACCGCCGACTCGAAGACCAACGTCGCCACCATGGGCGTGGACGACTTCCGCTCCACCGAGAAGTCCGCGGTCATCGCCGAGGACGGTGCGCTGCGCATCGAGCTGACCGGCGACGACGGCTCCACCACCGTGCTGCGCGAGTCGGTGCCGGTGCTCAAGGGCGAGGTCGTCGACGCCTCCGTGATGCGCGTCGCCGCGCTGCGCGAGTTCTTCACCGCGCAGATCGCCCGCGCCAAGGCCGAGGGCGTCCTCTTCTCGCTGCACCTCAAGGCCACGATGATGAAGGTCTCCGACCCGATCATCTTCGGTCACGCCGTGCGCGCCTTCTTCCCGAAGACCTTCGCCGAGTACGGCGACGTCCTGGCCGCCGCGGGCCTGACCCCGAACGACGGTCTCGGCGGCATCCTCAAGGGCGCCGAGGCGCTGCCCGAGGGCGCGGCCATCAAGGCGTCCTTCGAGGCGGAGCTGGCCGAGGGCCCCGAGATGGCGATGGTCGACTCCGACCGCGGCATCACCAACCTGCACGTGCCGTCCGACGTCATCGTCGACGCGTCCATGCCGGCCATGATCCGCACCTCCGGCCACATGTGGGGCCCCGACGGCCAGGAGCACGACACCCTCGCCGTCCTCCCCGACAGCAGCTACGCCGGCGTCTACCAGGTCGTCATCGACGACTGCCGCGCCAACGGCGCCTTCGACCCGGCCACCATGGGCTCGGTGCCCAACGTCGGCCTGATGGCGCAGAAGGCCGAGGAGTACGGCAGCCACGACAAGACCTTCGAGATCCCCGCCACCGGCACGGTGCGCGTCCTCGACGGCAACGGCGACGTCGTCCTGGAGCAGGCCGTCGGCGCCGGCGACATCTTCCGCATGTGCCAGGCCAAGGACCTGCCGATCCAGGACTGGGTCAAGCTGGCCGTCACCCGCGCCCGCGCCACCGGCGCCCCGGCGGTCTTCTGGCTCGACGAGGACCGCGCCCACGACGCGCAGCTGATCGCCAAGGTCAAGACCTACCTCGCCGACCACGACACCGACGGTCTGCAGATCGAGATCATGTCGCCGGAGGCGGCCACCGCCTTCTCCCTGGAGCGCATCCGCCGCGGCGAGGACACCATCTCCGTCACCGGCAACGTCCTGCGCGACTACCTGACGGACCTCTTCCCCATCCTGGAGCTGGGCACCAGCGCCAAGATGCTCTCCGTCGTCCCGCTGATGAGCGGCGGTGGCCTCTTCGAGACCGGCGCCGGCGGCTCGGCCCCCAAGCACGTCCAGCAGCTGGTCAAGGAGAACTACCTGCGCTGGGACAGCCTGGGTGAGTTCTTCGCCCTCGCCGCCAGCTTCGAGCACCTGGCGTCGACCACCGGCAACGCCCGCGCCCAGGTCCTGGCCGACACCCTCGACCGCGCGACCGGCACCTTCCTCAACGAGGACAAGTCGCCCAGCCGCAAGCTCGGCGGCATCGACAACCGCGGCAGCCACTTCTACCTGGCCCTGTACTGGGCCCAGGAGCTGGCCAAGCAGACCGACGACGCGCAGCTCGCCGAGGCGTTCGCGGCGCTCGCCGAGACGCTGACCGCCCAGGAGCAGAAGATCGTCGACGAGCTGGTCGCGGTCCAGGGCTCCCCGGTCGACCTCGGCGGCTACTACCAGCCCGCCGCCGCCAAGGCCGCCGCGGTCATGCGCCCGTCGGCCACCTTCAACCAGGCGCTGGCCGACCTGAGCTGATCCACGGCCCGGGGCGTGCCCGACGCCTCACCGTTCCGCCCCGTCCGGCACACCGCCGGGCGGGGCGGGCGCGTTGGGGCGCCGGCCCCGCGCCCGGCGCTCACCCCTGGTCCAGCTCCCGCACGCAGCGCCACTCGGAGCCGTACGGGCGGTACCCCAGGGCGTGGTTGACCGCGATCATCGGGGCGTTGGCGGCGTCGTTGCCGGTGAACGCCTCGGTGCAGCCCGCCTCCCGGGCCCGCCGCAGCGACGCCGCCTTGGCCAGACGGGCCAGGCCGCGGCCGCGGTACGCCCGCCGGGTGCCGGTCATGGAGGAGGAGTAGCGGCCC
The DNA here is from genome assembly GCF_040300365.1 of Streptomyces sp. NPDC000404. Lineage (NCBI taxonomy): Bacteria > Bacillati > Actinomycetota > Actinomycetes > Kitasatosporales > Streptomycetaceae > Streptomyces > Streptomyces sp. NPDC000404. Next base: position 87,180 of record NZ_JBEPDN010000014.1, read on the forward strand.
AGGCCGTCGGTGGCGGCCAGGGTGAAGGCCGCGACCTCGCCGCCGGCGGTCACCACCGTCGACAGCCGCGGATCGTGGTCGGGGTGCTCCCAGATCTGCCGCAGCCAGTGCGGATACGTCATCGCGTCGCACGGCACATCGCCCGGCTCGTCCGCCGCCGTCTCGGCGTCCGCGGCGAACACCGGCGCCGGGTCCGCGGCGAAGTCGGCGCCGGTGTGCAGCGCCACACCCGGCGGCAGCGCTCCGGGCGGCGGCGCCGCGTCCGCCAGCGCGAGCCGGAGGAAGTGGGCCGGGCGGGTGGGGCGGTAGCCGCGCCGTTCCGCGAAGGCGAGCGGACCCGGTGCGTCGTCCACCCAGGCGAAGATCCGTGCCGCGCCGGCCGCCGCGAGATGGTCCTCGGCGGCGCTCAGCAGCGCGGCGCCCGCCCCGTACCACCGGTGATCGGGGTGCACATGGGGCGTCGCGGAGCCCTGCCCCGGGACGCTGCTGTCGTGCACCAGATGGGCGGTGACGGCGCCGATCACCCGGCCCTCGCGCTCCGCGACGAGGCACCGCAGCCGCTGCTCGGGAGCGGCGGTGGCGAGCTGCCGAACGAGGCCCTGCGGGGTGGAGACGACGGCGGGGAGAGCGGCGCGCCGCAGGTCGGCGACGGCCTGGGCGTCCGAGGGGCGGAAATCGCGCACGGTAGGACTCATGGCCGCGGACGGTACGCCACGGCCGGCGCCGGCCGCCTCCGGTTTTCCCGGGCCGCCCGCCGACCCGGAACGCCCCCGCGCCCTCCCGAACAGCCCTGCCGGGCCCGGCCGTTCCGCCTCCCCTCACCCGTCCCGGTGACGCCGCCACCGGGAGGCCCGACCGGCCGCGCCGTGGCGGGGCCCGGGCGGTGCCCGCCGTGGCGCCGTTGTCAGTGGTCGCCGTCACCATGGGTACATGACCACCGACGCAGCAGCACCGCCCGGTCCGCCCGCCGACGGCCGCTCCGCCGCGTACTGGGAAGCCGCGGCGGCCACCTTCGACGACGCCCCCGACCACGGTCTGCGGGACCCCGCGGTCCGTGCCGCCTGGGCCGCCCGGCTGCGCGGTTGGCTGCCCACGCCACCCGCCGCCCTTCTCGACCTCGGCTGCGGCACCGGCAGCCTGTCCCTGCTCGCGGCCGAGGCGGGCCACCGCGTGCTGGGTGTCGACCACGCGCCCGCCATGATCGCGCGCGCCCGCACCAAGCTCGCCGGGCACGATGCCCGCTTCCTGCCCGGCGACGCGGCGCGCCCGCCGGTGGGGGAGGAGCGGTTCGACACCGTCCTGGTGCGCCATGTCCTGTGGGCGCTGCCCGATCCGCGGGCCGCACTGGAGCACTGGTCGGGGTTGCTGGCTCCCGGCGGCCGGCTGGTCCTGGTCGAGGGCCGCTGGGGCGAGTCCTGGCCGGTGGGCATCGGCGCCTGCGAACTCCGCGCAGGGATACGGGAGTCGGCCCGCGGTTTCCGCGTCCGTGTGGAGGACCTGTCCGGCGATCCGCAGCTGTGGGGGAGGGAGGTGTCCGACGAGCGGTACGCCCTGATCGCCGGGTTGCCCGGGGACGCCTGACCGGTGCCGAGGTGCGGCGCGGGGCCGATTGCGCGACCGTCGGGAGGGGGCCGGCACCGAGTCGGGGCCGCCGGTGGCCACGGTTGCCCCGAGCCCCTTACCGCCCGGAGCGCACACGGTCCGCCCGCGGTCCGCACCGGTCACCGGATCCGCCCTGGCTCATTCCGGACAGTCCGGAACCTGCATAGGTGGTAGGTACAGCTATCCCGGCGTACCGTGATCAACGTGGGCCGCTGCCGGGATGCGGCGGTCCGCCGCCGACGAAGGAGCCGAGATGTGTGGAATCACCGGATGGATCTCCTACGACCGTAACCTCACCACCGAGCGTCCCACCCTTGAGGCGATGACCGAGACCATGGCCTGCCGTGGTCCGGACGCCGCCGGGATCTGGCTCGACACCCACGCCGCGTTCGGCCACCGCCGCCTCGCCGTCATCGACCTCGACGGCGGCAAGCAGCCCATGGCCGTCGAGCGCGACGGCCGCACCCTGCTCGTCACCACCTACAGCGGCGAGGTCTACAACTACCGCGAGCTGAAGGCCGAGCTGACGGCCCTGGGCCACACCTTCCGCACGCAGAGCGACACCGAGGTCGTGCTCCACGCCTACCTGGAGTGGGGCGAGGCCTTCACCGAGCGCCTCAACGGCATGTACGCCTTCGCGCTCTGGGACCCGCGGACCGAGGAACTCCTCCTGGTCCGCGACCGGATGGGCATCAAGCCGCTCTACTACCAGCCCACCGCGCACGGTGTGCTCTTCGGCTCCGAGCCCAAGGCGATCAACGCCCACCCCGAGGTACGGCCCGCCGTCGACGCCGAGGGCCTGGCCGAGCTGATCACCTTCACCAAGACCCCCGGCCACGGCGTCTTCAAGGGCATGCACGAGGTCCGCCCCGGCCACACCGTCCGCGTCACCCGCGACGGGCTGACCACCCGCTGCTACTGGGCGCTCCAGGCGCGCGAGCACACCGACGACCTCGACACCACCGTCGGCCACATCCGCGGACTGCTCGACGACATCGTCGCCCGCCAGCTCATCGCCGACGTCCCGCTGTGCACCCTGCTCTCCGGCGGCCTCGACTCGTCCGCGATCACCGCGCTCTCCGCCGGCGCGCTGGCCGCGCAGGGCAGCGGCCCGGTCCGCTCCTTCGCCGTCGACTTCACCGGGTACACCGAGAACTTCACCCCCGACGACCTGCGCGGCACCCCCGACGGCCCGTACGCCCACGCCCTCGCCGAGCACGTCGCCTCCGACCACCACGACATCGTGCTGGACACCGCCGCGCTGATGGACCCGGCGCACCGCGCCGCCGTCCTCGCCGCCCGCGACCTGCCCAACGGCTTCGGCGACGGCGACACCTCCCTCTACCTCCTCTTCAAGGCGGTACGCGAACAGTCCACGGTCGCGCTGTCCGGCGAGTCGGCCGACGAGATCTTCGGCGGCTACCTCTGGTTCCACGACCCCGAGGCCGTGCACGCCGACACCTTCCCCTGGATAGCCGCCGGCGTCTCGGGCCGCTTCTCCGGCGGCAACGCCGTCCGCGAGGCGCTCCTCGACCGCGGGCTCCTCAAACGCCTCGACCTCAAGGGCTACGAGGACCGCCGCTACCGCGAGGCGCTGGCCGAGGTCCCCTACCTGGACAGCGACGCCGGGCTCCAGCGCCGGATGCGCGAGGTCAGCTATCTGCATCTGACCCGCTTCGTACAGATCCTCCTCGACCGCAAGGACCGCGCCTCGATGGCCGTCGGCCTGGAGGTCCGCGTCCCCTTCTGCGACCACCGCCTCGTCGAGTACGTCTTCAACACCCCCTGGGCGATGAAGACGTTCGACGGCCGCGAGAAGTCGCTGCTGCGCGCCGCCGTCCGCGACGTGCTGCCCGCCTCCGTCGCCGACCGGGTCAAGAGCCCGTACCCCAGCACCCAGGACCCGGGGTACAACGAGGCGCTCCGCGGCGAGCTGCGCGAGGTCGCCGCCGACCGGAACGCCCCGGTCCAGCCGCTGCTGGACTCCGCCGCCGCCGCGGAGGCCACCGCCGACGGCGCGAGCGGCGACATCCGCCCCGGCGCCGAGCTGATGCTCGGCCTCAACGCCTGGCTCCGCACCACGGGCACCAGCCTGGACCTGTGAACCGGACCGCCCCGGGGAGCGCGCCCCCGCTCCCCGGGGCGAGCCGCGGACGTATCTGACGCACAATGGGGCGCGAACCCACGCGTCACGGCCCGTCCGCGGGCCGGTACCCGCCCGCACCCCAGGAGCGCCCGCCGTGTCCTCGCCGCAGCACCTCCGGATCACCCTCGACCCCCGGTCCGCCGACGCCCCGTTCGAGCAGGTCCGCGCCCGGATCGCCGACCAGGCCCGGTCCGGGGCCCTGCCGGTGGGATTCCGGCTGCCCACCGTCCGCGCTCTCGCCGGCGAACTGGGCATCGCCGCCAACACCGTCGCCAAGGCCTACCGCGCCCTGGAGGCCGACGGGGTGATCGAGACCCGCGGCCGCAACGGCAGCTTCGTCGCCGCGGCAGGTGAGGCCGCCGACAAGGAGGCCGCCACCGCCGCCGCCGACTACGCCCGCCGCGCCCACCGCCTCGGCCTGGACCACGACGCCGCCCTCGCCGCCGTCCGCGACGCGCTCCGCGCCACGTACGGCACCGGCGGCTGACCGGCCGTCGGCCCCGCCGGGCGGGACATGCCCACCCGCACGGCTGCCCGAATCGGGCGCCGCGCCCGGCCTATCGTGACGGCATGAGCAACCTCGACATCCGCCCCCTGGCCAAGAGCTGCGGGGGCAACGGCCGCACCGGCCCGGTCCGCGACGTCCAGCCCGGCAGGCAGGTGCCGCTCGGCGAGAGCACCCTCGTCCGCCGGCTGCTCCCCAACCTCGGCCGCCGGATGGTCGGCGCCTGGTGCTTCGTCGACCACTACGGCCCCGACGACATCGCCGGCGAGCCCGGTATGCAGGTGCCGCCGCATCCGCACATGGGTCTGCAGACCGTCAGCTGGCTGCACGACGGCGAGGTGCTGCACCGCGACAGCCTGGGCAGCCTGCAGACCGTCCGCCCGCGCGAGCTGGGCCTGATGACCTCGGGCCGGGCCATCTCGCACTCCGAGGAATCGCCGCGCGATCATCCCCGGCTGCTGCACGGCGCGCAGCTGTGGGTCGCCCTGCCCGGCGAACACCGCCACACCGACCCGTCGTTCGAGCACCACGACGACCTGCCCGTCGTCACCGGTGCCGGCGGCCTGACCGCCACCGTCATCCTCGGCGAACTGGCCGGAGCCGCCTCCCCCGGCACCACGTACTCCCCGCTCGTCGGCGCCGACCTCGCCCTCACCGCCGGCACCGACACCCGGCTGCCGATCGACCCGGACTTCGAGTACGCGGCCCTGACCATCTCCGGCGAGAGCGAGGTCGCGGGCGTCCGCCTCGCCCCAGGCTCCCTCCTCTACCTCGGCTGCGGCCGCACCGAACTCCCACTCCGCGCCCCCACCGACTGCGCCCTGCTCCTCCTCGGCGGCGAACCCTTCGAGGAGAAGCTCGTGATGTGGTGGAACTTCGTCGGGCGCACCCAGGAGGACATCGCACAGGCCCGCGCCGATTGGGTGATGGGCGACCGCTTCGGCACCGTCCACGGCTACGACGGCGCCCCACTGCCCGCCCCCGAACTGCCCGCGACACCGCTGAAACCGCGGGGACGGGCGCACTGAGCTGGGTAGATGCTCCCGGGACACGGTCTCGGCGAGGGCGGCGCACCGGCGGGGCGGTGGGAGTGGCGCCGCCGCGTCGGGAGAGCCGGACACGGGTATGACTGCGAGTCCGCACCGGCGTCAGCAGGAAGGCCTCAGCCATGACGAGCAACCCGCCCCCGGAGCCGGACGGTCCGGCCGCGAGCGAAGCGAGGATCGACCAGGTCCGGGACCGGTACGCGCTGCCCGAAGGGCACATCGCGGCGGCGGACTCGCCGTGGCTCCCCTTCGTGCCGCAGGTGATGATCAAGCATCTGACGTTCGACATCCGCGGCAACTCCGCCGCCAACGTGCTGTGGGTGCGGGCCGGCGCCTCGCTGGGCCGGCACCGCCACCGCGGTCCCGTCTCCGGCTATGTGCTGGAGGGCAGCTGGCGCTATCTGGAGTACGACTGGGTCGGCCGGCCCGGTGACTTCATCCGGGAGAGTCCGGGCCGCACCCACACCCTCTTCTCCGACGAGGGGATGAAGACCGTCTTCTGGCTGAACGGGCCGGTGGAGTTCCTCGACGAGCACGACCGGGTGGCCGAGGTGATGGACGTCTTCCGGCTCATCGACCACTACGAACGCGGCTGCCGGGAGCGGGGCGTCCCGGTCAACAGGGCGCTGTACCTGTGAGGCCGGCCGCGGGGGAGCGCGGGGCGGACGGTCCCCGTACGGCCATGCGTTGACACGTCCGTCGAACTGCTACTAGCGTCGTTGCAGTTCGGTCGGCGGGCGCGGTGCCGCGTCGGCGGGGAGGGGTGCCGTGAGTGTCAGCAGCCGGAGCGCGGTCGCGATTCATGCGCTCACCATGCTGGGGCGCTGGAATCGCTCACTGACCTCCGCGGAGATGGCGGAGAGCCTGGCGAGCAACCCGGTGCTGGTGCGGCGGATCCTCGGCAGCCTGCGGGACGCCGGCCTCGTCTCGTCCAGCGAGGGGCGCAACGGCGGCTGGACGCTCGCCCGCCCCGCCCGCGAGATCACGCTGTACGACGCCTACGCGGCCGTCGAGGCGGGCCCCGTCCTCTCCCGGTATCCGCACCCGCCGAGCAACGGCTGCGAGGTCGGGCGCCATATGCAGCGCCTGCTGGACGTGGAGTTCCGGGAGGCGGAGCGGGCCATGGAGGAGCGGCTCGGCCGGACGACGATCGCCTTTCTGGTCGGGCAGGTGCTGGCCTGTGAGCGAGAACGCGACCGGCGCGCACCGGAGTTGAGCTGACCTGCGGCGGAGGTGCCCCCTCCGCCTTTTCGTCCCCCAAAATGTAACCACTATGGTGGCAGTAAGCCGCCCTGAGGACGTGTCATATGAGTTCCCCCTCGACGACGACCGGGCGTACCGGTCCCGGAACGGCCTTACTCGCGGTGGTGATGCCGGCGGTGCTCGTCACCGTCGCCGCCAGCGACATGGTCAATCTGATGCTGCCGCGGATCCAGGCCGACTTCGGCGCCTCCGAGGCCGAACTGGCCTGGGTCGTCACCGGATTCCTGCTGGTGTTCTCGGTCGGCATCCCGCTCTACGGCCGCCTCTCGGACCGGGTGGCTCTGCGGCGCCTCTTCGCCTTCGCGCTGCTGGCCTACGCCGCCGGAAACCTGATCTGCGCCATCGCGCCGAGCCTGCCGGTGCTGGTGGCCGGGCGGATCGTGACGGGGGCCGGCGGGGCCGGTGTTCCGGTGCTCTCGGTCATCGCCGTCACCAGGCTCCTCCCCGCGGAGCGGCGCGGCGCCGGGATCGGGGTCGCCTCCGCGGGGGCGGGCATCGGCGCCGCCGTCGGCCCGGCCCTCGGCGGCTGGCTCGGCCAGTGGCTCGGCTGGCCCTCGCTGTTCCGGCTGCTGTGCGTGGCCGCGCTGGTGCTGCTCCCCGCGGCCTGGCGGGTCCTGCCCGACGAGCGGCCCGTGGGCGAGGGGCGGCTCGATCTGCCCGGCGGCCTCCTCCTCGGCGCCGGCACCGGGCTCGCGCTGTTCGGCATGACCCGGGCGCAGGTCGCCGGCTTCGGCGCGCCCACGGCCTGGGGCGCCCTGCTGGCCGGGGGCGTCACGCTGGCGTTCTTCGGGTGGCGGACCGGCCGCGTCGAGCAGCCCTTCGTCCCGCCCGCGCTGCTTCGCGACCGGACCTACCGGACCGCCGTCCTCGTCGTCGTCCTCGCCATGGCCGTCAACCTGGGCGGCCTGGTCTTCGTCCCGCTGGTCCTCGTCGAGGTCAACGGCCTCACCCCGGGCGAGGGCGCCTTCGTCATGATTCCGGCCGGGGTCGCCGTCGCCCTGGTATCGCCGCTGATCGGCCGCCTGTCCGGCCGCGTCGGCGCCCGCGGCCCGGTGCTCACCGGGATCGCGCTGATGGGGACGTCCGCACTGGCCCTGTCGGCCTTCACCGGCGGCGCCTCGGCGCTCCCCGCCGGGGCCGGGATCCTCGGGATCGGCCTCGGCTTCATCCTCGTGATCACCACCGTCATTGGCGCCGTCGCGAGCCATCTGCCCGCCGAGCGGACGGGGGCCGGTATCGGCATCCTCCAGGGGGCGCAGTTCCTCGGCGCCGGGGCCGGGCCCGCCGTGTTCGGGGTGCTGGTCGCCGCGCGCCGGCAGAGCGGCGCGGCGGCGCTCAACCCGCTCTTCTCCGGCCACCACGGCGCCGCGTACTCCGACGTCTTCCTGGCCATGGCCGCGGTCGCCCTCCTCACCCTGCTCCTCGCGTCCCGGCTGCGCCCCGCGGCGGCCTCCGCGCCCGCACCGCAGACGGCTTCCCCGCGGGCCTCGTCGCCGCGCCGCGCCGGGAGCCGCTGAGCGTCTTCGGGCGGGGCCGGCCGCTCGGCCTCCGGCGGGTGCGCCTCGGCGCCGGCATCCGGGAGCCGCTGCCGGAGAGACCGCGCCGACCTGGGGAGACGCCCCGGTCGTCCTCCGCTCACCCGTTCCGCAGCAGCCACTCGCCGGCCTGCCGGGCGTACTGCGGTGCCCACTGCGGGCTCCACCGCCGGAAGTAGACGTGCATGGCGAGCGCGTGCAGCAGTTGGCCGAGGGCGTGGCGCCGCTCCCAGTCGCCGGGCAGCGGGCAGGCCGCGGCATAGGCGGCCAGGAAGGTGCCGCGGCCCTCCGGGAACGCGTCGAAGAGGTGCTCGTCGAGCTTGCCGAAGTCGCGGAAGCGGTCGGCCCAGGCGGCGTGTTCGAAGTCGAGGACGCAGCTGATCCGGCCGTCCCGGACGAGGATGTTCGGCAGCCACAGGTCGCCGTGGGTGAGGACGGGGACGTTCGCCGTGCCGTCCAGCCCGGCCACGGTGGCACGGACCGCCGACCGCAGGGCCTCGGCATCGCCGATCAGGGTGAGGTCGGCCTGCGGGAGCAGCGCCGCGACCTCGGCGTCGACCGCTTCCGGCAGCGAGGGCGCCGTGGGGCCGCCGGCCACGTCCCCGTAGTGCGGGCCCTTGACCGCGTGCAGCCGTCCGACGAGGTCGCCGAGGTCGTGGAGCAGCGTCAGCCGCCGGCCTCGGTCGAGGCCTTCCCACACCTCGTCCGCGGCGTCGCCCTCCTCGTACTCCTGGATGAGCAACGGGCCGCCCAGGGAGGGCTCGTGGGGCAGCAGCCGCCGGTAGCGGACCACGGGGATGCCGTGTGCGGCGGCGATCCGCGCGGCGGACGTGAGCCGCCGCAGCTGCGCGACGGACGGTTCCCGCTGCGGCGCCTTGACCAGCAGACGGCCCTCGCCGGTGTCGGCCACCCACTGCTTGCTGGTGTAGCCCTTGTCGAGGTGGCGGACGGCGGTCACCTCGGTCCCCGGGAACTCCCGGTGCAGCAGGGCCCGGACGGCGCGGAGCGCGTCCACGGGGGCGGTGGGTGTCGCGGGGCCGGTCGGCATGGGGATCACCTGTACTTCCGGTTGTGCACGGGGCGTTCTTCGGGTGCGGGATGTTCCGCAGGGGGCCTGGGGGCGGGGCGCGGTCCAGGGACCCCAGGGCAACCTAGGGCATACGCCGCGCACCACCTCCCGATGTCGCCAGAGGCTCTCCGTGCCCTCCGCCCGGGGGCGGGGCGACGGCCGGTGCGAGGATGACGAGATGGGATCTGAGGACGGATATCTGCTCGACAACCGCCGCCGCGAGGCGGGGCGCCGCTTCGACGCGTTCGCGGAGCTCTTCGACCCGTGGACGTTCACCCACCTCGACCGGCTGGGGCTCGGCGCGGGGTGGCGCTGCTGGGAGGTCGGCGCGGGCGGGCCCTCGGTGCCCGCCGGGCTCGCCGGGCGTGTCGGGCCGGCCGGCCGGGTCTGGGCGACGGACCTCGACACCTCGTGGCTGACCGGCTCCGGCACCGCCACGACGGAGGTGCTGCAGCACGACGTGGTCCGGGACGCGCCGCCCGCCACCGGCCTCGACCTGGTCCACGCCCGGCTCGTCCTGGTGCATCTGCCCGACCGGGCGGCGGTCCTTCAGCGGCTGGCCTCGGCGCTGCGGCCCGGCGGCTGGCTGATGGTGGAGGACGCCGATCCGGCGCTCCAGCCCCTCGCCTGCCCGGCCGAGGAGGGGCCGGAGGGGGAGCGGGCCGAGCGCATCCGCCGTGGATTTCGCGCGTTGCTCGCCCGGCGGGGCGCGGATCTGGCGTTCGGCCGTTCGCTGCCGGGGCTGCTGCGCGGCGCGGGCCTCGCGGACGTGCAGGCCGAGGCGTACTTCCCGGTCACCTCGCCCGCCTGCCGGGAACTGGAGGCGGCGACGGTGCGGCAGCTGCGCGGCGAGCTGACCGGGTCGGGGGCCGCGACGGACGCGGAGATCGACGCGCACCTGACCTGGCTGGCCGAGACGGACGCCGCGGTCACCCCGGCGCCCCTGATCACCTGCTGGGGGCGGCGCGGCGACGCCTGACGGAACGCCCGTCGCCGCCGGGGCGCCAAGCACCGTCGCGGTGCCGGGAGTTCACGAATGGCCGGAATCGTTCTCCGGTACGTGATCCCGGGGCGCGGCCGCCCTCGGTGCCCCTCGATCTCGCCGTGACCCGGATCGCTCCGGCCCGTGCGGATCTTCGGGAAACGTGCGGCAACCGGGGTGCCCGCCGCACGTCTCACGCTGTGGAGGCCCCATTCGGGAGCCCGGTGTCCGCGCGGGAATCCGGCGCGGACACCGGCCCTCCGTTCATCGTGAGAGAGCGAAGGTGCACATGTCCGCACGCCCTGCCCCGACGTCCGCACGCCCTGCCTCGACGTCCGCGCGCCGTCCCCGGCGGCTGCGCATCCTGGTGGGCGCGTCCGTCCTCGGCGCAGTCCTGGGCGGCGGCGCGGCCGTGACCGCCCACGCCGCCGACGGCGCCCAGGTGCCGCGCCCCGTCCCCGCCCCGGCCGCCGCCTCGGCGCGGTCCGGCCCGGCGCCCGCCCGCGACGCCGAGGTGGCCCGGCCGGTCCCGGCCACCGAGGGCCGCCCCGCGCACCGGGCGGCGCAGCCCGTTCCGGCCGGGAAGGGCGAGGCCCCGCGCCCCGCCCCGGCCCGCGGCTCCGTGGCGCAGCCCGTTCCGGCCCGTGGCTCCGTCGCGCGCCCCGCTCCGGCGGAGGAGAGCCGCCCCGCGCACCGGGCGGCGCAGCCCGTTCCGGCCGGGAAGGGCCGTCCGGCGCACCACGACGCCGCCGCTCCGGCCCCGTACCCGGCCGCCGGCGGCGAGGCCGCCCGGCCCGCCCCGGCGCCCGCCGCGGCCTCGGGTAGGAGCGGGGACGGCGTCCCGGCGCCGGTGGCTCCCCGGGGCTGACCGGCCGGCTGCGGGCCGCACCGCCCTGCCGTGCGCGGTGGCGGCACGGCCCGGTGTGGGGCGTGATCCGGGGCCGTTACGGCCGGCCCCGCTCGGCGCGAGCACACCCGCACCACGGACTCCGGCACACCGCCCCGGAGTCCCGTACTCCCATACCTCCCTCCCCCCCCCCCGGATTCCGGCGCCTTTCCCGCGGAATCCCGCACCCCTCACGGAAGTAGGACCCATGCGCGACACCCATGCCCGTACCGGCGCACCCAGCGTGACGCACGCCCCCGTACGCACCTCCGCGCCGCGGCGTCGGGCCGTCGTGCGCCGGGCGGCGGTGGCGTCGGCCGTTGCGTGCGCGCTCACCGCGGCGTTCGCGCCGGGAGTGGTGGCCGCCCCGGCGCCCGGCGGCGCCCCGGCCGAGGGCAAAGTGCTGACCCATGCGGCGGCGGCCACCGCGAAGGACGAGCAGCAGGTGCGCGCCTACTGGACGCCCGAGCGCATCGCCGCACTGAACACGCAGGTCAAGGACGTCCCGCCGCGCTCCGGGAAGGACGGTGCGCCCTGGGAGGGGGCCACCGCCACCACCGTGGGGCGGCTGTTCTTCACCGACCACGGGGAGGACGCCAGTTGCACGGCGACGGCGGTGAAGAGTGCGAACGGCAGCACCGTCGTGACCGCCGGCCACTGCCTCAACGCCACCGACCTCATCGGTGAGAACAACCAGTGGCAGACCCACGTCCTGTACGTCCCCGGGTACCACGACGGCAAGGCGCCCCTGGGGACGTTCGTCGTGCGCTGGTCGGTGGTCAACTCCGTCTGGCTGGAGAACGATCAGATCCACGCCCGGTTCGACGCCCATGACCAGGCCTTCGCCGTCGTCGGCCGCAACGAGCGCGGGCAGACCCTCCAGCAGGCCACCGGCGCCGCCCAGGCAATCGCCTACGACGCGCCCGGTGACCGTGCGGCCGTCCAGTTCGGCTACCCCCGGGCCGCCTCCGATCCGGCCCGCGAGGGGCTGCCCGAGTACACCGGGCGGGAGTTGGCCTACTGCCAGGGCACGCCCTGGCAGTACCCGGGCACCCCGGATCACACCGAGCCCGCCGGCATGTGGGGCGCGGCGTGCGTGATGGGTGGCGGCGCGAGCGGCGGCCCCCGCCTCGGCGGCTTCTCCGCCGCCACCGGGCGGGGCGAGGTCGTCGGCGTGAACACCCAGTCCGCCTTCATGGACGCCGCCGGCAAGGTGTGCCAGGAGTCGGCCGGGTCCGGATGCGTACGGCACCTGGTCGGGCCGCAGTTCACCACCGCGCTGACAAAGCCGCTCCACGACAGGGCCGAGCAGCTGAACTGACCCGCCGCCGAAGGGGCGGCGCCCGCCCCGCCACCGGGCGCCGCCCCTCGCGCCGCCGGCCGCCGCACCACCCGCCACCGGGCAGCGCGCTCTTCCGGGCCCGGCCGTGCGGCGCCCCGGCCACCCCCGTAGAGCACAAGGAGACAGGTTCCATGAAGAAAACCACCGTCCGCCGCGGTCTCCTCCTGGCGGCGCTGGGCTGCGCCCTGGGCACCGCCGCGATCGCCGCGCCGGTGCAGGCCACCCCCGCGCTGTCCGTCGCACCGGCCGCGAGCACCGTGCGCCAGGCCCGGTACGACCTCGGTGACCAGGCGTTCACGCCCCCGGCCGCCCTCGGCTACAAAGGGCGCAGCGAACTCGCCGGCACCGTGTACTACCCGGCGCGGCTCGGCACCGGGCGGCACCCGGTGGTCCTGATGCAGCACGGCCACTGGGAGACCTGCGCGGACGCGGGCGCGCAGGACCGCCACGCCGCCGCGCAGAAGGCCCGCGACCGGGCGCTGGAGCGCGGCGACAAGGCCGAGGCCGCCCGGCAGGAGGCCCTGATGGAGAAGGCCGCCGCGGCGCTCTGGGCCTGGCCCTGCGCCCGGGGGACCGCACCGATCCCCAGCAGCACGGGCTACGACTACCTCGGCCGCGCCCTGGCCGCCCGCGGCTTCGTGGTCGTCTCCGTCGGCACCAACGGCATCAACGCGACCGACAGCGGCCAGGCCGACACCGTCTACCGGGCACGCGCCGCCCTCATCGAGCACCATCTGCGGCTCTGGCAGCAGCTGTCCGCCTCGGGCGGCGGTCCGCTGCGCACCGCGCTCACCGACGCACGCGACGGCTCTCCCGTACGCGCCGACTTCCGCGACCGGCTCGACCTGGGGCGGGTCGGGCTCCTCGGCCACTCCATGGGCGGGGGCGGGGTGATGCAGGAGATCGCCGACCCGCACCGCGCCGACCTGCCCGCCGGCATCGGCATCAAGGCCGCCTTCGCCCTCGCGCCCACCGCCACCTGGGACGGCGAGCCGGTCACCAAAACGCCGTTCGCCGTCATGTGGGGCACCTGCGACGCCGTCAACACCGGTGAGTTCTTCGAGCGGAACCGCGCCGCGACCCGGGTGCCGCTCTTCAAGTACACGCTGACCGGCGGCAACCACGACTTCTTCAACCGCCAGTGGTCGCCCTCCAGCGGTCAGGTGGCGGCCCGCGACGACGCCGCACCGGGCGGGCGGCCCGGCACCTGCCGCACGCAGTTCCTCGACCGCGACACCCCGCAGCGGGACGACGCGGCGCTCTCGGAGGAGCAGCAGCGGCGCATCACCGGCGACCGGGTGACCGCCTTCTTCCAGCGGTTCCTCCAGGGCCGCACGGACCGGATGCCGTATCTGACCGGCGAGCGGCCCTTCCCGGGGGAGCCGAAGGACGCCGTCACGACCTCCGTCGCGGGGCAGGGGAAGTAGCGGGCGGCCGCCCTCATCAGGGCTGCCGCGGCTGTGCGACGTCGTACTCCCGCAGCTCCCCGCCGACCTCCCGCAGCGTGGCGCGCGCGGCCTGCGCGAGTGCGGCCGGGTCGCCCGCGGCGGCGGTGAGGCGGGCGGCCAGATCCGGCCGTGCGGTGCGCAGCTCGCGCAGCAGCCACTTGCCGTTGCCCTGCCAGTGCCGGGCGGTCAGCAGCGCCAGTTGGGCCGTCTTCGTCAGGACCCGGGCGGCGACGAAGGCGGCCTCGCCCGCGTCGTCGGTGCCCGCGAGGTCGTCGAGGAGGTCGGTGAGTTCGTAGCGGAGCGCGTCGGTCTCGGCGGCGGTCGCCGGGGCCGGGCCGTCGGCCAGCCGCTGCCGCATCTCCGTCCGGAGCCGGGCCCCGAGCCCGTCCTCGTCCACCAGGATTTCGCCCTGGGCCAGCAGCCGGGGGATGCCCGGCCAGCGTCGGCGGAAGCCGTCCGCGCAGTGGGCGGCGAGCGTCCGTTCGTCGTGGACGAGCAGCTCGACGGGCCAGCCCCGCCGGCGCAGCGCGCGGTGGCGGGGCGCCGTCACCCGGGGGAGCACCGCCACCATGTCGAGGTCGGACATCGGGGTGCCAAGGGCGGTCAGCACGCTGCCGCCGACCACCACCAGCCGTGCCCGGGGCAGGAGATGGCGGGCCACCGCTGCCGCCGCCACGACCGGTTCCTCGCGCGGGAGAGTCATCTCCCCGTCCTACCCGGCGCATGGCCGACAAGTCGCCCGTTCCTCCACCGCGCCCCGGTCCAGCATTTAATCTGACTTTAGGCGGAGGAGGGGGCGGCGCGTCCGCCCCGCGACCGCACACAGCGCCGAAAGAGGCGACAGCGGAGCCGAGTTGAGGTGGGGATCGGACATATGGCGAGATTCAGCATGAACCGTCGCGGCCGGACCGTCGCGTACACGATGGCGGGCACGGTGCTCGCCCCCCTGCTGGCCGGTCTCGGGGCCGCGCCCGCCCAGGCCGCGTCCGGCTCCTGGTGCGGCGGCGCCCGGGGGCCGTACCAGAAGCAGGCCGAGAAGTTCCTGGGCCGCAAGGCCGACGGCAAGCAGTCCCAGGGCGACTGCCGGGCGATCCGCGCGTTCCAGGTCAGCCACGCCATCCACCCGCAGTACGGCTACGCGGGCCCCGTGACGTGGAAGATGATGAAGGTCGTCAAGCCGCAGCGGGACGCCCGCAACAACCCCAACCGCGCCGGCCGCTGCCCCACCAACCGGGGCCGCATCGCCTGCGTGGACCTGACCCGGCAGATCAGCTGGATCCAGGACGGCCGGCACCTCGTGAAGCGCCCGGTGCCCGTCCGCACCGGCCGCAACGGCAACGAGACCCGCACCGGTCTGCACCGGATCTTCTGGAAGCACAAGAACCACGTGTCGTCGCTGTACCACGTCTCGATGCCGTACTCGCAGTTCTTCGACGGCGGCGAGGCGTTCCACGCGATCAGCGGCAGCGTCTGGTCCGCCCCCGGCTCGCACGGCTGCGTCAACATGCGCACCGCCGACGCCAAGGCGTACTGGAAGCTCCTGTCCACCGGTGACGACGTCTTCGTCTACGGACGCAAGCCCGGCACCTGATCCGGCGCACCGCACACGACGGCGCCCGGGACCGCGACGGTCCCGGGCGCCCGTGTGTGCCGGCGGTGTCAGCGCCCCGCGGGGGCGGCGGTGACCTCCGCGGCGTCCACCAGGACGTACCGGTGGTTGAACTGCACGGTGTAGTACCGCTTCGCGCCGTGCACCACCGTGCCGCCGGCCGGCGAGAAGTCCGCCGCCGCCTCCGGCTCCCCGCTGGTGACATACGCCTGACCTGCACGGATGTCATAGTTCTTGGCGGTCAGCGGCGTCTGCTGCGACGGCTTCACCTCCGCCGGGTACTCGGACTGCTCCGGGTACGCCGTGCCGTACACGTGCGCCGCGCCCGTCCCGGCGGGCCGCACGATCCGCACACCCGTGGCCGGAGTGGTGTTCCGCCCGCCGGGGTTGTGGATCCAGCCCTTCCGGCCGCCGAACCAGATGGCCGTCCAGTCACCCCGCCGGTCCGCCACCACGAACTGCTGCCCGGCCTGGACGGTGGTGCTCCAGTCCGCGATGCCGTCGGTGCCGGCCTCGTCGTCCTCGCCCGTGTGGACGACCGGGTCGAGCAGCAGCGGCGCGTCCTCGGCGGGCGCGCTGCGCACGAACAGGGCGCTGGACGGCCCGCTCCGCGGCCCGCACCCGGTGACCTCGCCGGACGGGTCGTCCGCCGGACAGGCGGTGTACGTCTGGCGGTTCCCGTCGAAGCCCGGCGTGATCGTCACCGCGGAGCCGACCGGACCGACACCCCGCGCGCCCTCGTCGAAGGGCGCGCCGAGCAGCCGCATGAAGCGCGTCCAGTCCCAGCCGTTGCCCGGATCCCAGTGCATTCCCGCGAGGGTGTCGTCCGAGGGGCCGGGGACGTTGTCGTGCCCGATGATGTGACGGCGGTCCAGCGGGATGCCGTACTTGGCCGCCAGCCACTTCACCAGCTCCGCGGTCTTCTCGTACACGACCGGCGTGTACCAGTCCGCACCGTGCGCCGAGAAGCCCTCGTGCTCGATCTGGACGGCGTGGAGGTTGCTGTCGTAGTTGCCGTCCCCGAACGCGACGTCCTTGTCCGCCACCATCTGCGTGACCGCGCCGTCGGAGGCGCGCATGACGTACTGCGCCGAGGCGCCGCCCGCCTTCTGGAACGTCTCGACGGCGTTGTCGTACGAGCCCTCCGTGGTGTGGAGGACGATCTGCGTGATCTTGACGCCGTTGGCCGGGCGGTCGGAGACCTGCCCGTTGGCGGCCGCAGCCGGGACGAACGTGCAGGTCAGCGTCGGGGGGCACTCGGTCTGCGGCGCCGGGGTGTCGGTCAACCGCAGCTTGCCGAACTGCTTGACGGCCGGCTTGGCGGACGGCACCGCCCGGAGGGAGACGGCCCCGCCGCGCGCCGACTGCCGCTGCGCACCGGAGTTGATCGCGGCGAACACGGAGGTGACGTAGGAGGTCGCCGCCTTCTTGTCCGTCAGCCGGCTGTACCGGGCCACCGCCGCGGTCCACTGCGACGGATCGCCGGACACCTCGCCCGTCAACTGCTTCTGGTACGAGGCGAGCAGCGCGGCGCCGCCCCGGATGTTCTCCGCGGAGCTGCTGCGCAGCAGCTCGGCCGGTGTCCCGGTCAGCCGGGCGGCGGCCCGCAGCGTGTGCAGCTCCGGATGGCCGGCGAACGACGTGAGGTCGGAGCGGCCGGCGGCACCGGCGGCGCCCCGGGCGACCATCTCCGGCGTCACATCGGTGAGGTTCATCAGACCCCAGCCGCCGCTCTGGCTGTAGCCGGAGTGCTGCTGCCAGCCGGACTCCTGCCGGGCCACGCCCAGCAGCACCGGCAGCGGTACGCGGAACTCCTTGGCGGCCGCGGTGAATTCGGCCTGCAAGGAGGGTGACGGGGCGTCGTTCTGTGCCTGCGCCAGGGTGGGCAGGAAGGCGAAGGCGCCTGCCGCCAGTGTCCCGCCGAGGACCGCGGCGGGAAGCCAACGCTTGGTTTTGCGCTTGTGCACACCATTCCCTTCGGAGCAACGGCGCACCGGGCGGTACGGGGGAACACCGGGAGAAAGGCCGTGACCTCGCAGGCGGCACGCCGAGTGGGGGCGGCGCGGAACCACGCGGGCACACCACGGGCGGGCAACTCGCCGCGGCGGCGGGTGGTTTCGGCGCCGTACGCCATGAGATCAGAAAAACGTTCCGGTTCCCAGGGCGGTAGCCGATCGTGACCTCACCTTCAGCGGCCCGTTGTCCGGCGTTCGCCGTGGACAGCGGCCCGGGGCAGCGGCGGACGCGGCGCCCCGCACGGCCCGCGGCCCGCGTTCCGCGACCGGCATCCGGACCGGTGCAACCAACCCGCGCCCCGCGGTGTTTCCCGAACGAAGACAACGCCGCCCGGCATCCGGACGGGGGAGCGCGGCGGCGTCTTCCGCACCGCCGGTGACCACCGGCGGGGTGCACAGCGAACACACCACACACACGGTGTGAGGTGAGGAGAGGCAGCCATGGAAGAGTTCGCGGCCTTAACGGCGACGGAGCTCGCCGCCCGCATCCGCGAGGGGAGCGTCTCACCCGTCGAGGCGGTCCGCGCGAGCCTGGAGCGGATCGAGCGGCTCAACCCCTCGGTCAACGCATTCGTCACCGTCTGCGCCGACGAGGCGCTCGCCCGCGCCCGGGAGGCCGAGCGCGCGGTGGCGGCGGGAGCGCAGCTGGGCCCGCTGCACGGCGTCCCCATCGGGGTGAAGGACCTCGACCCCGTAGCCGGCGTCCGCACCACCCGCGGCTCCCACGTCTTCGCCGAGGACGTCCCGGCCGACACCATCCTCTGCGTCGACCGGCTGGAACGCGCCGGGGCCATCGTCGTCGGCAAGACCAACACCCCGGAATTCGGCTTCAAGGCCACCACCGACAGCGCCCTGCTGGGCCCCGCGTCCACCCCCTTCAACCTCGCGATGAACGCCGGCGGTTCCTCCGGCGGCAGCGCCGCCGCCGTCGCCACCGGCATGGTCCCGCTCGCCCAGGGCTCGGACGCCGGCGGCTCCCTGCGGGTGCCCGGCGCGTTCTGCGGCGTCTTCACGATGATGACCACCTTCGGCCGGGTCGCCGTCCCCGCCCGTCCCAACGCCTTCCGCCGCCTCAACCCGATGGTCTGCTACGCCCCACTGGCCCGCACCGTCGAGGACGCCGTCCTCGGCCTGGACCTCATGTCGGGCCCGCACCCCCGCGACCCCTACTCCTTCCCGGTGACCGAGCCGCTCGCCGACGCCCTCTCCCCGTCGCTGGCCGGCATGCGCATCGCCTACCTCCCCGACCTCGGCGGCTATCCGGTCGAGCCCGAGGTGGAGGCCGCCGTACGGGCCGCACTGCCGGCGCTGAAGGAGGCGGGCGCGGAGGTGACCGAGGTCGACGACTTCCGCCTGCCGCTCCCGCACGCCGAGCTGACCGCCCGCTGGCGCCGCTATCTCTCCCTCTGCCACGCCGAATCCGCCGAGGTCAGCAAGGAGCAGGGCATCGACCTGCTGGGCGAGCAGGGCCGGGAGGTCGATCCGGCCTACCTCCAGAGCGTCCGCACCGGCGCCGCCCTCGACGCCGTGCAGTTCCGCCTCGGCGACCTCGTCCGCACCCGCGTCCTGGACACCTTCGAGGACCTCTTCGACGCCTACGACCTCCTCGTCAGCCCCGTCAACTGCATCGCCGGCATCGCCAACGACACCACCCGCACCACCGTCGGCCCCAGCGAGGTCGCCGGGCAGCCCGTCGATCCGTTCGTCGGCTGGTCGATGACGAGCCCCTTCAACCTCATCGGCAGCCCCGCCGCCACCGTGCCGGTGGGCCGCGCGGCCAACGGCGTGCCCATCGGCCTGCAGTTCGCCGCCCGCCGCCATCACGACGCGGCCGTCGTGCGTGGCGCGGCCGCCTGCCAGGAACACCTGCCCTGGAAACACCTCTACGAGGACCTGGACCCGGCCCTCACCGCCTGATGACCGCCCCCGGTGCCCCCGGCACCCCCGACAGCTCCTGCCCCACCGCACCTCGCACACCGAACAAGGACTCCCCTGAGATGACCGACCTCTCCTCCTCCCCGGCACCACTCCACGCCGCCCTCTTCGACCTCGACGGCACCCTGATCGCCACCGAACACCGCAGCCGTGCCGCCTGGACCCGCCTCTTCCACGTCCACGGACTGGAGGTCGACGACGCACTGCTGGCGACCTTCGTCGGACGGCGCGGCCAGGAGGCGCTGGCCGATCACGTCCACCGCTTCCCCGGCAGCACCGTCGCCGACCTCTTCGACGAGGCCGTCGGCTACCTCAACGGCCCGGACATCCCCCCGCCCCACCCCGTTCCGGGCGCCGCCGCACTGGTGCGGAGCCTGCACGAGGCGGGCGTCCCGATGGCGGTCGTCACCTCCGGACTCCGCGAGCACGCCGGGGCGATGCTGGACCACATCGGCGGCGCCGGGCTCTTCACCACGATGATCACCGCCGAGGACGTGACCCGCGGCAAGCCCCACCCCGAAGGGTTCCTCGCCGGCTGTGAGGCCCTGGGCGTCACCCCCGGCCGTGCGGTGGCGTTCGAGGACGCCCCCGCGGGCATCGCCGCGGCCAAGGCCGCCGGGCTGTCCTGTGTGGCCCTGACCACCACTCATGACGCCGAGGCGCTGCACGCCGCCGACCTCGTCGTCCCCGACCTCAGCGACATCACCTGGCCGCCGCTCTCCCTGAGCGCGGCCTGACCACCGGACGGAGGGATCCCACCATGCGGCCCCAGCCGCCCGACCCGGGGAGCGCCGCCCCGGAACACCTCACCACGGCGCGGCCCGGGGCCGCGGGCGGGTCCCCCCGTCCGGACGTCCACCGGTGGCGGCTGCTCGCCGTGCTTCTGGCCGCCCAGTTCATGGCCAACATCGACACCGCCATCGCCAACATCGCCGCACCCGCCGTCCAGCGCGATCTCGGCGCCTCGGGCGGTGAGGCGGGCCTGGTGGTCTCCGGCTATGTCGTGGCCTACGCCGTCCTGCTCGTGGCGGGCGCCCGGCTCGGCGGCAGCCGCGGCCACCGCCGGATCTTCCTCGCGGGCATGGTGCTCTTCACCGCGGCGTCCCTCGCCTGCGCCCTGGCGTTCGATCCGGCGGTGCTGATCGCCTCCCGGATCGCCCAGGGCGCGGGCGCGGCGCTGATGGTGCCGCAGGTCCTGAGCGGCATTCAGCTCCATTTCACCGGCCGGCAGCGGATCAAGGCCCTGGGGTACTACGCCATCGCCCTCTCGGGCGGCGCCGTGGCGGGCCAGGCCCTCGGCGGCGTGCTGATCGCCGCCGACATCCTCGGCACCGGCTGGCGCCCGATCTTCCTCATCAACGTCCCGGCCGGGCTGCTGCTCCTGTGGGCGGCGCTGCGGGTGATGCCGGCCGACCCCGGCACGGAGAGCTCCCACCCCGGGCCCGCCGGCACGCAGAAGACCGCTGATCCTGACGGGCACTCACCGGCACCTAGCCCCGGCCCCGCCTCCGCCCCCGGCCCTGACGTCGGCTCCGGACCCGGAGCCGTCACGGCAGCACCCGTACCGGACGACGTCGACGTCCGCGGCATGGCGCTGCTGGCCACCACGGTGCTGCTGCTCATCGTGCCGCTGCTGCTGGGCACCGACGCGGGATGGCCCTGGTGGATGTGGGTCTGTCTGGCGGCCGCGGTGCCGATGGGTGCGGCGTTCCGGCGCAGCCAACGCCGCCGCGCCGCGCAGGGCGGGCGGCCGCTGATCGCCGAGGAGGTGATCCGCGAACCGGCGATCCGCTGGTCCCTGGCCGCACACGGCGCCACCACCATGACGTACTTCGCCCTCCTCTTCGTCCTCGCCGTGTACCTCCAGGAGGGCCTGGGCCGCGGCCCCGCCTATGCGGGCATGGCGATGATCTCCTGGGTCGCCGCCTTCGGTCTGGCCGGTCCGCTGCTGGCCCGGGTGCCGTCCCGGTACGCCGCCGCGATGCCCGCGGTGGGCTGCGCGGTCCTGGCCGGCGGCTACACCGCGGTGTGGCTCTACCTCGTGACGGGTCATCGCACCGGCCCCGCGCTCTTCCTGCTGCTGGGCATCGGCGGCCTCGGCCTGGGCATCAGCTCCAACTCCCTGATCGCCCGGATGACGTTCGTGCTGCCGGACCGCTACGCCGCCGACCTGTCCGGCGTCATCAGCACCAACGCGCAGCTGTGCGGTGCGCTCGGCGTCGCGACACTGGGCGGCGGCTACCTCCACCTCACCGACGGCGGTTCGGCCTCCGCCGCCGCCTCGGCCCACGGCCTCCAGACCGTACTGGCCGCCTCCGCCGCCTTGGCGGTGCTCTCCGCACTGGCCTCCCACCGCGGCGCCCGCCCCCACCCCGCGGAGGCCGCCCCCACGGCCTCCGCGGCCCCCGGCCCAACCCCTACCGCAACCACCACGACCAGCCCCGAGCGGGACGACCCCTAGCGACGCCCCGAAGCGACGCCCGGTATCCCGGGCGAGGAGGAGGCGGGGCGGGTGGGCTGGGGGAGGGGGAGAGGGAAAGGAGAAGTCGGGAACCCGAGAACCCAAGAACCCGGCCCCTCCAAGAACAGCCCAGCCCAAGCCCCCCGCTCTCCCTACCGCAACGCATAAGGCAGCAGTGCCATCTCCCGGGCGTTCTTGATCGCGCGAGTCAGCTGCCGCTGCTGCTGTGCGGTGACACGGGTG
Source organism: Streptomyces sp. NPDC000404 (assembly GCF_040300365.1). NCBI lineage: Bacteria > Bacillati > Actinomycetota > Actinomycetes > Kitasatosporales > Streptomycetaceae > Streptomyces > Streptomyces sp. NPDC000404. The sequence goes on from NZ_JBEPDN010000014.1 coordinate 109,267, forward strand.
ATCCGGCGACTGCGGATCTTGCCGCGGTCCGAGAGGAAGGTCCGGAGCAAGTCGGTGTCCTTGTAGTCGATGTACGTGATGCCCGCCCGGTCAAGGGGGTTGGGCCGGGGCCGGGAACCCTCGCAGGGAGCGGGACGGCGAGCCATGGCAGAACCTTTCGACGAAGTCGGTGGTAGCAGGGAGACAACAAGTTCGGGGGAAGGACCGGGGCGCCAGGGAAGCAGCGGGGCTCGGAGGAAGCAGCGGGACCCAGGGCAAACACAGGCGCTCAGAGAAAGGGCCGGAGCAGCTTCAGGGTGGAAGAGACCCGGAACACCCCCAGGCGACGAGCCGGGAGCACCCTCCGGAGAAGCGCCGAGGACATTCCCGAGAGGAGAGACCGAGAGCATCCCCGGAGACGAGAGGAGAGACCAGGAGCATCCCCCGGCGAAGAGCCCGGGACATCCCCGAGAGGAGATAGAGGAGATAGAGGAGATGGAGGAGAGAAGCGCCAGGGACACCCCGAAAGAAGATCCGGAAGACCCGGACGGGCACCCGGACGGGCACCCGGACGGGCAACCTCAGGCAAGGGCCCAAGGCATCCATCCCACCCCCATCACGACGCGCGCTCCAACAACCCGTCGAACGCCCCCGGGCGTCGCTTCCACGCCGCGCGGCCCCAGGCGCACTCCGCGTCCGTCAGCAGGCAGGAGTCGAGCAGGTGCGTCAAGCCGTCGCGGTCGAGGCCGGGGGCGGTGAAGACCAGGTGCTGGCAGCGGTCGCCGTGCTCGGGGTGCCAGTCCAGGGCGGCGGCCGCGCGGCGGAGTGGTGGCACCAGTTCCCAGGCGGCGTCCGGCAGTGAGGCAAGCCAGGGGCCGGCGCTCTCCACGCACAGCGCGCCCCCGGCGGCGTCCCAGGACAGCAGGGCGTCGGGCCGGTCGGCGAGCCAGAACCGACCGCGGCTGCGGGCCGCGGCGCACGCCAGGTCCTCCAGCGCGTCGTGGAGCCGCTCCGGGTGGAAGGGGCGGTGGCGGCGCCACACCAGGGTCGTGACGCCGGACTCGTCGGCCTCCTGCGGCAGCAGCGCGCACGCCGGATCCTGGGCCGCCGCCGCGGCGGCCACGTCGAACGGCCCGTCCGCGCCGAGCACGGCCCGCACCAGCAGCCCGGACGCCGCCGGGAGATGCCGGGCCGTCGGATGCAGCTGGGCCAGCAGCGCGCGGTCCGCGTCGTCGGCGTCCGGGCTGTCGACGACGGCGAGGACCGGCGCGTACTCCAGCTGCCGCGCCCAGGTGTCGCCGACCGTGCGCTGATCGGTGGCGGCCGCGGCGAGCCCGGCCTCGGCGAGGTCGTCGCCGTTGGACAGGACGGGCAGGACGAGCGCCGGATCGACGGCGGTGACGACGGTGGTCAGGCGCAGTCCGTCCCCGCCGTGGGCCGCGATGACCTCGGCCATCGCGCGCGGTTCCACGGAGTCCCACAGCTCCACGAGGGCCAGCCGGTGCAGCCCGCTGTCGGCCAGCCGCCGGAGTTCGGGGACCAGATCCTCCCGCAGCGCACAGCAGGCACAGTCGTTGACCAGCGGCGTTTCGCCGCACGACAGTTCGCCGACGGCGTCGCGGAGGGTGCGCAGCACGGTGCCGTCGGCCGCGGCACCGAGATCGTGATGGAGGGCGACGGCGTCCGGCACCGCGGTCAGGAGCCGCCGGACCACCTCCTGCCGGGCGTCGGCGTGCAGCCCGCCGACGAGGGCGACGGGAAGGCGGTGATCGGCGCCGCTCATCGGTCGTCCCGCCGCTCGTCCCGTCGGCCGTAGCGGCGCTCGAAGCGTTCGACGCGTCCGGCGGTGTCGAGGACGCGCGTCTGCCCGGTGTAGAAGGGGTGGCTGCGCGAGGAGATCTCGACGTCGATGACGGGGTAGGTGCGGCCGTCCTCCCACTCGACGGTGGTGTCGGAGGTCGCGGTGGAGCGGGTGAGGAAGGCGAATCCGGCGGCCTTGTCGCGGAAGACGACGGGGCCGTAGGCGGGGTGGATTCCGGGCTTCATGAAGGGAGCCTGCCTGTTCTGTCGGGGCTGGTTCTTCGGTGTGCGGTGGTCTTCGGGGCGTGCGGTGGTGCGCGCCGTCCGTCACGGCGTCGGGCGCTCGGCCCGGCGGCCCGCTCAGCGTTCCTCGCGGAAGTCGACATGGCGGCCGACGACCGGGTCGTACTTGCGCAGGACGAGGCGGTCGGGGTCGTTCCGGCGGTTCTTGCGGGTCACGTAGGTGTAGCCGGTCCCGGCGGTGGAGCGGAGCTTGACGACCGGGCGGAGTTCGTTGCGAGCCATGCCGCTACTATATGGGAATGGTTTTCATTTTCGACAACCGTCATCGGGAAAGGTGAGGTCTCTCATGTCCGCCCACTGCCAACTGACCGGAGCGCGGCCCGGCTTCGGCAATGCGATCTCCCACTCGCATCGCCGCACCTCGCGCCGCTTCGACCCGAACATCCAGCGCAAGCGCTACTGGCTGCCGAGTGAGGGGCGGTATGTCCGCCTCACGCTCAGCGCCCGGGCGATCAAGACGGTGGACGTCATCGGCATCGAGGCGGCGGTGGCGAGGATCCGCGCACGAGGAGGGAGGGTCTGATGGCCAAGCGGAGCAAGATCGCGAAGAACGAACGGCGCAAGGCCGTTGTCGCCCGCTACGGGGCCCGGCGCGCCGAGCTGAAGGAGATCATCCGGCGTCCGTCCTCCGGCGATGCCGAACGCGCCGCCGCCCTCGCCGAGTTGCGCCGTCAGCCGCGCGACGCCAGTGCGACCCGGGTGCGCAACCGCGACAGCGTCGACGGACGCCCCCGCGGTCATCTGCGGAAGTTCGGGATGTCCCGCGTGCGGATGCGGCAGCAGGCGCACGCCGGATTCCTCCCCGGGGTCACCAAGTCGTCCTGGTGACCCTCCGGCGCCGGGCCGCGTGCCCGGCGGACGCGGTGCCGTGCCCCATTGGGTGCGGCACCGCGGCGCGTCCGGCCCCCTACAGGAGCAGTCGCGAACTCCGGGCGCACAACGGCGCTTTACGGACACGCGCCGGGTGTCGATATGCATGGGGCACTTGAGGTTGGCGTGGCGTGGGTCATGTCCTCGGGCGAACAACTCGCCCAACAAATCGGGGCACTTGCCGTGAACTCTCTACGAGTTTTGACATGAGCACTTCCGGTTACCCACGAGTCCTGCTACTAACAAGTCGGCAGAGATCCTGCCCCAGGGAGGTTCCATGAGACTGTCCCGCGTCGCCAAGGCGACGTCCGCCCTCTTCGCCACCATGGCGCTCGTGCTCACCGGCGCGAGCGCCGCCACCGCCGCCGAACGGCCGCTGGCCGCCACCGGCTACGTGGCGCTCGGCGACTCCTACTCGGCCGGCGTCGGCGCCGGCAGTTACGACAGCGCCAGCGGCTCCTGCAAACGCAGCACGAAGTCCTATCCCGCGCTGTGGGCGGCCGCCAACTCGCCCTCGTCCTTCGACTTCACCGCCTGCTCCGGCGCCAAGACGGGCGATGTGCTGAACGGGCAGCTCGCCCCGCTGAGCTCGTCGACCGGCCTGGTCAGCATCAGCATCGGCGGCAACGACGCCGGCTTCGCCGACACCATGACCACCTGTGCCCTCCAGGGCGAGAGCGCCTGCCTGGCGGCCGTCTCGAAGGCCGTCGGCTACATCGACAACACGCTCCCGGGGCAGCTCGACGGCGTGTACAGCGCGATATCCCAGAAGGCGCCGTCCGCCCGCGTGGTGGTCCTCGGCTACCCGCACTTCTACAAGATCGGCGGCAGCTGCATCGCGGGGCTGTCCGACAAGTCCCGGGCGGCGATAAACGGTGCCGCCGACGAGATCAACAGCGTCACCGCCAAGCGCGCCGCCAACCACGGCTTCGCCTTCGCCGACGTCAACACCACCTTCAGCGGCCACGAGCTCTGCTCCGGCAGTGCCTGGCTGCACAGCGTCACCGTGCCGGTCGACGAGTCGTACCACCCCACGGCCACCGGCCAGTCGAGCGGCTACCTGCCGGTCTTCCGCTCCGCCGCCTGATCGAAGGCCCACTCAGGTGTACGGGAGGGTTCCCCGATCGGGGGCCCTCCCGCGCCGCGCCGCCCGCCGGGACCCACGCCGCCGGGGGTTCAACTCGCCGTCCGCGCACCCCCGTACGTGATCTTCCGTAGGGTGGCGGACAACACCACGGCGAGGCAGGTGAAACCGATGGCCGGTCTGCACGTGTGTCCTCGGGGAGAGATAGGGTTACCCTGCCCGGGGCCGGGTGCCCTCGTACGGGTGGGGAGAGTCATGGAACAGATAACAGTGCGCAGCAGGGCGCGAGTCCCTGCCATCACCTGCAAAAGCGGCGCGTCCAGTGCGCGCCTCGACCGTCACCTCGCGGTGCTGGGCGGCCCTGCCATCCCGCAGCGTGAGGCGCAGGGCGCGACGTCACTGATGCAGGAACTGACGGCTCGTGATCACATGCGGACGCGGCGCAGCCGCGGCGCACGGGTGTCGTTGTTCGCGCCGCTGAGCAGGCTGCGGCGTTCGCTGTTCGGCGGCCACGGCTGACCCGCAGCTGACCTCGGCACCCCGGCGGCCACGCCGTCCCGGTGCGGCGCGGCGGCCCCCCGCCCGCCCGGTCCGGGACGGCGCCCCGTCACCTACCACCCGTTGCCCGTGACGGGTGGTTTTTGCGTATCCGCGCCCCGATGTCCCGGTGGGGTCACAGCAGGGCGAACTGCCCGCCCGGCCCCTCCTCCTGATGGCCGAGCACGGACGCCGGACGCCGGGCCCGCGCCGGAACCGGCAGCACCCCGGCCGCCCGCAGCTCCGCCGCCCCGATCCCCGGCGCCTGTGCCGCCTCCTCGCGCAGCGCGGCGCGCTCCGGCTCCGCCTCGGCCAGCAGCGCCAGCACGGTGATCAGCTCCAGCAGCTCCGTCGTCCACTCCGGCGGCCAGCCCTCCGGCCCGAGCGCCGCCAGCGGCTCCCCGTCGTCCGCCGCGGCCACCGCCGAGCGCGCCGCGCACCATGCCTCCAGCACCCGCACCCCGTCCGCGTGATGGGCCCAGGCACCCGCGGGTACGGGGGCGATCCGCCCGGCGCCGAGCAGCAGCGCCTCCTCGTCCGGGTCGTACGCGCAGCTCGCGGGCAGCCCGCGGGGCGGCAGCGGGGCGCGGACGTAGGGGCGGCGGCCGCCCGGCATCCGGGGGCGGGTACCCGCCGGGCCGCCGCGCTCGTGCGCCCCGCGGGTCTGCAGCCACACGAGCCGGTCGCCGAGCGCCACCCCGCGCTCCCACAGCCCGGCGTCCGCGGGCAGCGGGACCGCGCAGCCACCGGCGGCGGGCCGCGCCGCCGCCATCGCCCAGGCCAGGACGTCGGCGGGCGCCACCGGGCGGCCCAGCCGCTCCGCGAGCAGCGCGGTCAGGCCCGGCGCGAGGTTCGGTTCGCGGCCGCCGGGCCGTTTGTGGAGCGGGCGGATCCGTCCGCCGCGGCCGCCCGGTGACCGTCCGTCGGGCAGCACCGCGGTGCACAGCAGCGGCGGGTCGCTGGCGCGCGGCTGCGCGGTCCACTCCACGACGAAGAGCTGCCGGTCGTCGGCGACCCGCCACAGCTCCGGCCGGGCCACGTCGAGCAGCCGGTGGTCGGGCAGCAGCCACCGCAGGTCGTGCCCGCCGTGGGCGTACCGCACCGGCTCGGGGCAGCGGCCCGCCGCGCCCGCCAGCGAACCGGTCGCGGTGGCCTGGCCCGGCAGCTGGGCGACGGCGGTGTGCGGCGTACGGGCGCGCGACGGGCGGAACAGCCGGGCGCGTTCGGCCGCGTCGCCGGCGGCGGCCAGCGCGTCCCAGCGGCGGCGCAGCGCCGCCGGATCGGGGCCGGTGACCCATGCGCGGCCGGGCCGCAGCGGCGGCACCGACCAGGGCAGCAGATCGGACAGCAGTGGCGCGTCCTGCTTCGCCGTCACTCCACGTCCCTCCCGGACCGTTCGGCCGACCCCGGCATCGTAGGGCGTGGCGGCGGTCTCCCGCCCGCGCGGAGCACTCCGGGCAGAGTGCGGGGCGCCGCGGGCCGGGTGCCGACCGTTCCGCGGCCGGGGCGGGACCGGGCAGGTGACCGCGGGTTCCGCCCGCCGGGCGTCCTCGCCGAGCCGGTACCGGCGGGCGGGTTCACCGGCTCGGCGGCGCCGAGGGGGCTGTGCCGTCCGGACGCGGCCCCGCGGAGCGCCGGCCGCAGCCCGGAGCGCAGCTGGCGCGGCCCTGCGCCCGGCTCAGTCCGCGTCCAGCGTGACGGTGAAGGAGAACCGGTCGCCGCGGTAGTGGATGTGCGTGACGTCGACCGCCCGGCCGGTCTCGTCGTAGGTGATGCCGGTGTAGTGCAGGATCGGGCTGAGCAGCGGTACCCGCAGCAGCCGGGCGGTCTCCGGGTCGGCGAGGCGCGCCTCGACGGTGTCGGTGATCCGGCTGATGCGCACGCCGATGGTGTCCCGCAGCACCTTCGTCATCGGCCGGTGCGCCAGATCGGCCGGGTCGATCCGGGTGGCGACCTCGGGGTGGACGTAGTTGCGGGCGTGGTTGGTCGGCTCGCCGCTCTCCTCGTCGCTGCGCAGCCGGACGTACCCGGCGACCTCCCGCAACCCGGGGAAGAACTCCGTCAGTTCCGGCGGCACCGGAACCGGACCGTGCTCCAGCAGCCGGGAGGTCATCCCGGACTGCTGGGCCACGATCGCGTCCACCGAACCGAGCAGCCGCACCGGGGCGCCGCGCCGGGCGCTCGGCTCGATGAAGGTGCCGCGCCGCCGGTGCCGGCTGATCAGCCCCTCCGTCTCCAGCTCCTTCAGCGCCTGGCGCATGGTCAGCACGCTGACGCCGTAGTGCGCGGCGAGCGCGTCCTCGGTCGGCAGCCGCAGCGGCGCCTCGGGCGAGCGGCCCAGTATGGAGGCGCGCAGCGACTGCGAAACCTGATACCACAGGGGCAGTTTGCGGTTCAGCGCGAGGGAATCGGGTGCGAAGGTCGTCACAGGGCGTTCCCCGGTGTCACGGGCGGAAGTGGCGCTGGAGACCTTGCCATACGTCGTCGTAGCCGCGCTGCAGGTGGTCGGCGTCCTTGGCCTGATCGGTCAGCGTCAGCGGCCAGCGGGTCTCGAACATGAAGGCAAGACCGTCGTCGATCTTCTGCGGCGCCAGCTCCGCGGCGCTGGCCCGCTCGAACGTCTCCCGGTCCGGTCCGTGCGCCGACATCATGTTGTGCAGCGAGCCGCCACCGGGCACGAACCCGCCGCGCCCGCCGGTCTTCGCGTCGTACGCGCCCTCGATCAGGCCCATGTACTCCGTCATCACGTTGCGGTGGAAGTACGGCGGCCGGAAGGTGTCCTCGCCGACCAGCCAGCGCGGTGCGAAGACCACGAAGTCCACCCCGGCCAGCCCCGGGGTGTCGGACGGCGAGGTGAGGACGGTGAAGATCGACGGGTCCGGGTGGTCGTAGCTGATCGACCCGATGACGTTGAAGCGGCGCAGGTCGTAGACGTACGGGACGTGGTTGCCGTGCCAGGCGACGACATCGAGCGGCGAGTGGTCGTAGGTGGCGCTCCAGAGGTTGCCGCAGAACTTGTTGATCACCTCGACGGGCCGCTCGGTGTCCTCGTACGCGGCGACCGGGGCGCGGAAGTCCCGGGCGCCTGCCAGGCCGTTGGCGCCGATCGGGCCGAGGTCGGGGAGCTGGAAGGGGCGGCCGTAGTTCTCGCAGACGTAGCCGCGGGCGTGCGGGCCGGTCAGCACGGCGCGGAAGCGGACGCCGCGCGGGATCAGCGCCACCTCGCCCGGCGCGGCGCGCAGCACGCCGAACTCCGTGTGCAGCAGCAGCGCGCCGCTCTCCGGCACGATCAGCAGCTCGCCGTCGGCGTCGCCGAACACCCGGTCCGTCATGGAGGAGTTGGCGTGATACAGATGCACCGCCATACCGGTGCGCTGGGTGGCGTCGCCGTTGCCGCCGAGCGTCCACAGGCCGTCCACGAAGTCGGTCGGCTCCTGCGGCTCGGGCAGCGGGTCCCAGCGCAGCCGGTTGGGGTCCGGCACGGAGTCGGTGAACGGCGCGGAGCGCACCTGGCGCCGGGCGATCCGGGTGTACGGCGGATGGGCGGCCGAGGGGCGGATGCGGTAGAGCCACGAGCGGTGGTTGTGGTCGCGCGGCTCGGTGAACGCGGAGCCGCTGAGCTGCTCGGCGTAGAGGCCGAGCGGGGCGCGCTGGGGGGAGTTGCGGCCCTCGGGCAGTGCGCCGGGCACCGCCTCGGAGCTGTGTTCGTTCCCGAATCCGGTGAGGTACGCGAGGTCCGGCTCCCCGGCCGCCGCGCCCGTCCGCTCCGTGTCCGTACCTGTCATCGCGCGCTCCCGCCGCTCAGGAAAACCTGGAATCCTATGGAGAACCCTAGGATTGGCGGGGAGGGGCGTCAACGGACACTCCCGGCCGGGGTGGCCGGATCCGGTCCTCCCGCCGCATGCGGTGGCCCTCCGGTGCGCCGCCGCGTGCGGCCATCCGGGTGACTTCCGGTCACCTCGCGGATCCCCGGGCAGGATGGAGGGGTGCAGCAGCCCACCCCGCTCCGCCGCGTCCCCGTCCAGCGCCGCAGCGCCCAGCGCCTGGCCCGCATCCTCGACGCCTGCGCCGAGGAGTTGGAGGAGGGCGGTTACGAGAGCCTGAGCACCCGCGCCGTCGCCGGGCGCGCCGGGGTGCCGATCGGCTCCGTCTACCGCTTCTTCCCGCACAAGCGCGCCATGGCCGAGGCGCTCGCCGGACGCAACCTCGACGCCTACGCCGGCCGCATCACGGCCCGGCTCGCCGCCCCCGACGCCCCCGCCGGCTGGCGCGGTGCGATGGACGTGGTCGTCGACGAATACCTCGCCATGAAGCGGACGGTGCCGGGCTTCGCGCTCGTCGAGTTCACCGTCCCGGCGCCGCGCGACTCCCGCCAGGCCAACCACGCGGTCGCCGACCGCCTCCTGGGACTGCTCGCCGAACCCCTCGCGCTGGACGCCGCCGACGCACGGCTGCGCACCGCCTTCCTCGTCGGCGTCGAGGCGGCCGACTCCCTCCTCCAGCTCGCCTTCCGCGTCGCCCCCGAGGGCGATCCGGGCATCGTCACCGAGACGAAGGAGCTGCTGCGCAGCTATCTGGCCCGGTATCTGGACGGCTGAGCCGGGGCCGGTGCGGGTGCCGCGGGGGCGGGCCGGGGTCCGGCCGCGGTGGCCCACTCCGGCCCATATATCCGTTTCCCCTTCGTGACCTGGTGTTTTGCTCGTATTGCTCACACGTCAAGACCTTGTTAACGCGAGTTTCGGCCACCTAACGTCACCTCGACCGCCGTCCGGCGGGTGTTCAAGGGCGAACGTGAGGTATTCCCCCGTGCTGACAATCCTCGGATTTGTCATGATCGCGACCTTCCTGGTGCTGATCATGATGAAGAAGGTGTCGCCGATGGCGGCGCTCGTACTCATCCCCGCGCTGTTCTGCGTCCTCGTCGGGAAGGGCGCGCACCTGGGCGATTACGTGATCAAGGGCATCGGCGACCTGGCCCCCACGGCCGCGATGCTGATGTTCGCCATCGTCTTCTTCGGCGTGATGATCGACGTCGGGCTCTTCGACCCGATCGTCCGGGGCATCCTGCGCTTCTGCAAGGCCGATCCGCTGCGCATCGTCGTCGGGACGGCGGTGCTCGCCTCGATCGTCTCGCTGGACGGCGACGGCTCCACCACGTTCATGATCACGGTCTCCGCGATGTACCCGCTCTACCGGCGGCTCAAGATGAGCATGGTCGTCCTGACCGGCGTCGCCGCCACCGCCAACGGCGTGATGAACACCCTTCCCTGGGGCGGCCCGACCGCCCGCGCCGCCACCGCCCTCAAGCTGGACGCCGGCGACATCTTCGTCCCCATGATCCCGGCCCTCGCCTGCGGCCTCGCCGCCGTCCTCGTCCTCGCCTACGTCCTCGGGCGCCGCGAGCGCAAGCGGCTCGGCGGGCTCTCCTTCGAGGGCACGGACCGGACGGCCGAGGCCGTGGCGGCCGAGGAGTCCGAGCAGGTCCTTACCGGCGCCCGCGCCGGCGCCGGAACCGGCGGCGCCGCGGCGGCCTCCACGGCACCGGCCGCCGGCATGGCGGACGCCACCGCCGCCACCGCGGACGACGGCTTCCAGGGTCTGGACCCGCACCGCGCCACCCTGCGGCCCAAGCTCTACTGGTTCAACGCCGCGCTCACCGTCGCGCTGCTCACCCTGCTCATCCTGCAGACCCTGCCGATCCCGGTGCTCTTCCTGATCGGCGCGGCGCTCGCCCTCACCGTCAACTTCCCGCAGATGAACCTGCAGAAGGAGCGCATCGCGGCGCACGCCGAGAACGTCCTGAACGTCTCCGGCATGGTCTTCGCCGCCGCCGTCTTCACCGGCGTCCTGACCGGCACCGGCATGGTCGAGCACATGGCCCGCTGGCTGGTCGGCATCGTCCCGGACGCGATGGGCCCCCACATGGGCCTGGTCACCGGCGTGCTGAGCATCCCGCTGACGTATCTGATGTCCAACGACGGCTTCTACTTCGGCATCGTCCCGATCCTCGCCGAGGCGGGCGCCGCCCACGGCATCGACCCCGTCGAGATCGCCCGCGCCTCCCTCGTCGGACAGCCGCTGCACATGTCCAGCCCGCTGGTCCCCGCGGTCTTCGTCCTCATCGGCATGGCCCGCGTCGAATTCGGCGACCACACCCGCTTCACCATGAAGTGGGCCGCACTGACCTCCCTCGTGGTGCTGTGCGCGGGACTGCTGATCGGCATCATCTGAGGGCTGTCCCGCAGGGATGACGGGACAGCCCTTGGCCGGCGTCCCGCGGGTCCGGTACGCGCGTACCGGACCCGCCCCGTAACTCGCCCGTGCGCCCCGCCCGCGAACCGCCGGTGCCCCGGCGCCCGAACGCCGGGGCCGAGCGCGCGGGCCGCCGCCGTCAGGCCGCCGCGGCGACCGGCGTCTTCGCGGCGTCCGCGGCCTTCGCGGGCGCCGCCGCGTCCGGGCGGCGCAGCCGCGGGAAGGTGGGGGCGGCGACCAGGAAGACCAGCGAGACGAGGACGAACGGCCAGGTGAAGGTGTGGCCGCCGGACGGGGCGAAGAGCGCCGCCATCGCCGAGCTGAGGCAGGTCGCCGTGGCCGCCGCGACCACCGCGTACCCCAGGCTCCAGGCGTCCGCGACGAGGAACACCCCGCACAGCGCCATCGTCACCAGCACCGCGTTGTACCCCATGGTGCCCTCGGCGACGTCCGCGGCCGGTGCGCCCAGCGCCCAGGCGGTGAAGATGCCCACCACGCTGCCGACGCAGGCCATCAGACCGGCCCGGCGGCTGGCCACGAAGATGCCGACGAGGAAGATCAGGCCCACGTACCACTGCGGCATGAAGAAGATCTGCGCGAAGTCGGCGAAGAAGGCGTGCCACAGATCGGTCCAGCTGAGCGTGGTGGGGCCGCCCGCCGGGTGGGTGAGCGCGGCGAGCCCCTCGCCGTTGTGCCAGATCCGCTCGAAGCCGGGCGCCGCGATCGTCATGGAGCTGGCCATCAGGCAGTACGGCAGCGTGAACGTCGGCAGGTCCCAGGTGGAAAGGACGCGCGAGGCGGCGCCGGTGACGACGGTGACCACCGCGCTCCCGGCGAGCGCGAGCAGTGCGGTGGAGAGGTGCTCGGCGCCGAGGAAGACGGCGAAGCCGACCGCGACCAGGCAGGCGTTGAAGCCCTCCAGACCGGCGGTGATCCGGTCCCGGGCGACGCCCAGCAGCCGCGCGGTCGCGGTGCCCACCGCCGTACCGAGCAGACCGTAGACGCCGTACTGCCAGCCCGAGGCGAACAGCGCGACGGCGAAGATCGCACCGGTCAGGGCGTTGGGCAGGAAGTCGACCTGTGCCTGACCGCGCAGCACCGCCAGCACGAAGTTCCCCAGCTTGCCCAGGGGTGCCGCTTCCGGTTGCGGTGCGGCCCCCTCCTTCGTGTCCTGCTGGCCCACGATGCCCTCCATATGCCCGAAATGCCCCTGCCGGTCAGAGGCTGGTGCACTCTACATCTAAGAAATATGAGGACCGGGCCGAGGGTCACGTCCGGTGCGCAGGCGCTACCGGACGTCCCGGCCGACCTGCGGATGGTGCAGCGCCAGCCCGTCGACCAGCGCCAGCAGCCCGGCCTCAAATGCGCCCTCGTCCACCCGGCGTTGATGCTCCGCCAGCAGATGCGCCTGGCCGAGGTGCGGATAGGCGTCCGGGTCGTACGCGCCGGGGTCGTCGACGAAGCCGCGGGCGAACGAGCCGAGCGCGGAGCCCGCCACGAAATAGCGGACCATGGCGCAGACCCGGGTCGCCTGGGCCGGCGGCCACCCCGCGTCGACCAGCCCGCCGAACGCCGCGTCCGCCATCTTCAGCCCCGCCGGACGGCGGCCGGGCCCCTGCGCGAGGAACGGCACGATGTGCGGATGTGCGGCGAGCGCGGCGCGGTAGGAACGGGCCCAGCCCAGCAGCCCGCTTTGCCAGTCGCCGTCCGCGAACGCGGTGACGTCGACCTGCGCGATGACCGTGTCGGCGACCGCGTCCAGCAGCGCGTCCTTGGTCGGGAAGTGGTTGTAGAGGGACGGGCCGCTCACCCCCAGCTCGGCGGCGAGCCGCCGGGTGGAGAGCGCCGTCAGCCCTTCCGCGTCGATCAGCGCCAGCGCCGCGGCGACGATCCGGGCGCGGCTCAGCAGAGGCTTGCGGGGGCGGGCCATGTGTCACATGGTACGAGGCCGCCCCGCCGCTGATCAGCGGCGCGAACCGGGGGCGTGACCCGCCCCGCGGCGCCCCGTGGGCATGTGCTAAGCGTCCGCTCACCCGCGCGGTAAGGTGTGCGGTCCGTCCGTGGAGGGTCCGTGGCGGAGGAGAAGCGGGGTGTGCGATGGACGCGGAGGCACGGGAGGCGGCGGGCGCCGGCGACGAGTGGGCCGATGTGACCCCGGACGCCGCGCGGCGCCTGGTCCGCGCCGCCGTCGAGGCGTTCGCCGAACGCGGCTACCACGCGACCACCACCCGCGACATCGCGGGCCGCGCCGGAATGAGCCCCGCCGCGCTCTACATCCACTACCGCACGAAGGAGGAGCTGCTCTACCGCATCAGCGGCATCGGCCACGAGAAGGCGCTCGCCATCATGGGCGAGGCCGCCGCGGCCGACGGCAGCGCCGCCGAACGGCTCGCCGGAGCCGTCCGCACCTTCGTCCGCTGGCACGCCGAACACCACACCACCGCCCGGGTCATCCAGTACGAACTCCAGGCGCTCGGCCCCGAGCACTACGCCGAGATCACCGCGCTGCGCCGCCGCACCGACCGGCTGCTGCGCCAGATCATCCAGGACGGCGCGGACTCCGGCGAGTTCCGCGCCGACGACGTCCCCGGCACCACCCTCGCCGTGCTCTCGCTCTGCGTGGACGTCGCCCGCTGGTTCACCGCCGACGGCCGCCGCACCCCCGACGAGGTCGGCGTCCTCTACGCGGGACTGGTCCTGCGGATGGTGGGCGCGGGAGCGGAGTGACGGCCAGGCCCATCAGGCCGGGCCTGATGGGCCGGGCCTGATGGGTCCGGCGGTGCGGGCTCCGGACCTGCGGTTCCGGCTTCCGGGGCGTGGCCTGGGAGTGACGGTCCCGGAGTCACGCCGCGGGCTTACGGCTTGGGGGGAGACGGGCGGTGCGGCGGGCACAGGGGCGCCGTACGCTCCCCGGACCTGCCGCCTCCGGCTCCGTTCCCGTCCTCGTCCCCGCCTCAGAAGGTGAAGCGGCTGACCGACTCCGCCACGCACACCGGCTTGGTGCCGCCCTCGCGCTCGATCGTCACCGCCGTCGTCAGCTGCACCCCGCCGGGCACCTCCGCGACCTCCGCGATCCGCGTGGTGGCCCGCACCCGCGAGCCGACCGGCACGGGCGCGGGGAAACGGACCTTGTTGGTGCCGTAGTTGATGCCCATCGCGACGTTGTCGACGCGCATCAGCTGCGGGACGAGGGCGGGCAGCAGCGACAGCGTCAGATAGCCGTGCGCGATGGTGGTGCCGAACGGCCCGGCCGCCGCCTTCTCGGCATCGACATGGATCCACTGGTGGTCGCCGGTGGCCTCGGCGAACCGGTCGATCCGCTGCTGATCGATCTCCAGCCAGTCGCTGGGGCCCAGCTCCTCACCGACCGCGGCCCGCAGCTCGTCGAGCGATCCGAACACCCGGGGCTCTGCCATCCCGTCCGCCTCCTGAAGTTTCCGCGCCGCCCGCGCCCTGCCGGACGCCCGCCGCCGCTGACCGTGCACTGACCCTGCGCTAAGCGCTTGCTCAGCATGCGGAGTGCGCGTGCCGCTGTCAACGGAACGGCGGGTCGGGGTGGACGGCGGGCCGCGGCCGGACTGACGCCGATGGGTCCGGTCCGGCAGGTCTGGCGGATGGCCGGGCCGGTCGGACGCCCGCCGGGCCGGGTGCCGACGCCGGCGGGAGGCCCGGCTCGGCGGAGGGCCGTCCTGCGCCCGGTCCGCCTCCCGGTCCGCAGGAGGGGCTCCGCCTCGCGGGGCACGGCACCGGACGCCACGACCTGACCCGCGAAGGCCGAAATGGCGCCCCCTAGGCTGGGCCCGTGCCCCAGCTTCCCTTCAAGGTCCATGAACTCACCGTCGGCCAGCTCTCCGCGCGCAGCGGCGCCGCCGTCTCCGCGCTGCACTTCTACGAGACCAAGGGCCTGATCACCAGCACCCGCACGGCCGGTAACCAGCGCCGCTACACCCGTGACACCCTGCGTCGCGTCGCCTTCGTACGCGCCGCCCAGCGCGTCGGCATCCCCCTCGCGGTGATCCGCGACGCCCTCGCCGAGCTCCCCGACGAACGTACCCCCACCCGCGACGACTGGGCCCGCCTCTCCGAGGCCTGGCGCGCCGAACTCGACGAACGCATCGGCCAACTCGTCGATCTCCGCGACCGCTTGACCGACTGCATCGGCTGCGGCTGCCTCTCCCTGGAGCGCTGCGCCCTCTCCAACCCGTACGACAACCTCGGCCAACAGGGCCCGGGCGCCCAGCGGTTGCGGGTGGACCGCGGGAAGCCCGAGCGCGAGGCGCCACCCGCGGACGCTGCCGGTTGCTGCACGGACGAGACCCCGGAGCGGTGCGAGCCGGGGGCAGGGGAGATACGGTGAGGCAGCTCCCGGGCCCGCGGCCCGTCAGGCTTCGCTGACCTCCCAGGGTGAACGAAACCCTCTGAGCTGCCTGACGAAACCGCTGGTCAGGAAGCGTGTGCCCCGCAGGTGCGGGGATGGCCCCAGCGGCAAGCTGGCCTGCCCGCCCAACTCGCCGTGTGCCCCGCAGGTGCGGGGATGGCCCCAAACTCACAGGCGGGAAGAATGCCGGGAAAACGTGTGCCCCGCGGCTGCGGGGATGGCCCCGCGAAGGGGATTTTCGGTCTGATCTGCACCCAGTGCGCCCTGCGTGAGCAGGGATGCCCCCATGAGTGCTCCAGGCGGCGGATTGCGGTCGCGGTGCGCCCCGCGCGAGCGGGGGCCTACCTTGCCCCCGCGGTTGCGGGGATGGCCCCTCGTCGGGCTCCATGCCCAGCTGCCGCATGGTGTGTGCCCCGCGGTTGCGGGGATGACCCGACGTCGAAACCCTCGGGGATCGCATCGCCGTAGGGCTGTCAACCCGGCCTCCTCGCCGTACCGTCCCGCCGGTATCACGCCGATCGGTGGGTCCTCGGGGATCCGGTGGCGCGGGAGATCGACCGCCGGCCGCGTCGCGGGCCCGGGCGGCGTGGCGTCGGCGGACGGTGGTGCGGTCGTCCGTGAGCGGTGTGGCCGGCATCCGGCGACGCGGACGAGGTCGCGTCCCGCGTCACCCGCCGGGGGCGGCGCCGGCGGGGCCGCCGGGTGCGCCGCCGCCGGATATCGCCTCCCGGGCGCCCGGAGCGGAGCCCCCGGAGGCCCGCGGTGGGCCCGAGGAGGCCTCCGATTGTGCCAACGCCACGGCGGCGGCGACCAGTTCGGCGTTGTCCCGGGCGGGTGTGCCGTCCGGCAGGAGCAGGGTGTCCTCGATGCCGATACGGGTGGCCAGGCCCAGCCGGAGCGCCAGCCGCAGCACCGGCCAGGTGCCGCCCTCCTCGCCGTGCAGCAGCACCGGACGGCCGGTCCGGGCGGAGCCGAGCGCGGCCAGCAGCCGCCGGGCGGTGTCCGGAGCCGTCGCCGCGGCGGTGTCGGTGACCTCGGCCAGCACCCGCAGCACCCGCGGGCGCAGCGGCGAGCGGGCGAAGCGTGCGGCGCCGGAGGTGCCGGACCAGATCCCGGCCTCCACCGCCACGCCCCGGGCGAGCAGCGCGGCGGCCACCTGCTCGGCGCCGGGCTCGTGCCAGTTGACCGAGGCGTGGTCGGGCAGCAGCGTCCAGGACCGTATCCGCGCGACCCGCCGCGCCGGATCGGGCTCGGCCCAGGCGCCCGTCGTCACCCCGACCGGGACGGACACGGCCGCGCGCACCGCCTCCAGGGCAGGGGCGACCACCCGGGGCGAGAGGGAATCCTGCCCGCAGGGGGTCTTGGGGTGGACGTGGACGGAGGTGGCCCCGGCCGCCACCGCCTGCCGCGCGGCCTCGGCCAGCGCGGTCGGCGACAGCGGCACCGCGGCCGAATCCGCCGCGGTGCGGGCTCCGTTGAGAGCGACCTGAGTCATGCCCCGATGCTGGCACAGGGGTCTGACAACGCCCGCCGAGGGTCCGAACTCCGCGCGGGCGGACGGCCGTTCAGGCCGCCATCGACGCCCCGAAGCGCGCGCCGGAACCGGCCGCCGCCCCCGCCGGGGCCACCGTCCCCGCACCGGCGGGGGACGCCTCGCGCCGGGCCGCCGCCAGGGTCTCGCGGGTCAGCAGGGCGGCCGGGGTGATCACGCCGCAGTCCGCGCAGACCGGTCCGGCGGCGCGGCGGTCCGGGTCGGTGAGCGGCCGGAAGCGGGTGGAGCCGCACACCGGGCAGTCGTGCCGGAGCCGTCCGGACTCCATCGCCGCGATGACGGTGCGCAGCACCGCGGTGAGGGGCGCCGCCGGATGCCGGTGCGGCGCCGCGCACGGCACGATCTCGCAGCCGCCCCAGGTGCGCCGGTGCCAGGCGTCGAGCGCGCCGGGCTGCCGGATGCCGTCGCGCTTCTCCCGGCGCCGCCGCGCGACGCACTCCGCCTCGTACGCCAGCCACAGGGCGCGCGCCTCCTCCAGTTCGGCGAGGGCGGCCAGCAGGCGTGCCGGGTCGGGATCGCGGTCCTGCGGGGCGATACCGGCCCGGGTGCACAGGTGGTGCCAGGTCGCGCGGTGCCCGTAAGGGGCGAAGCGCTCCAGGCATTTGCGCAGGGCGGTGCGGCGCCGTGTGGCGAGGAGCCGCGGATCGCGGACCTGTGCGGCGAAAGCTCTGAAACCGGCCATGTTCATCCCACCTCCGTGGGGAGGACCCGAGTGGACACGGAAGGGACGCAGCCGGAGGCCGACCGGATCCCTCGAATTTTCTTGCGGTTCACCGGAGTGGGGCGCAAGGGGCGGTGGTCGTCCGGGGTGTCCGGTGAGGGTTGCGAAAAGGTGACTGTTGTTCATCTTCCCGCGGAGAGGTAACCAGCGGTAACGTCCGGCCCCACCCGCCTCCCGAGGAGCAGGAATGCGACGACGTACCGGAAGGCTCAGGACCGCCGCCGCGGCAGCCCTGTTCGCCTTGGGTGCCACGCTCTTGGCACCACCCCCTCTCGCGACCGCCGCCGGCGGCCCCGACGATGCCGACTACTGCCAGGGCCAGTGCGCCGACATCCTGCCGCCGGGCGCGACCGGCAACGCCACCCTCGCCGACATCCTGGCGAGCAAGGTGTTCGGTACCCACCCCGCGCACTCCGACGACCAACTCGCCCCGTACGGCGCGCTGGCGAGCGGCTACCGGTCGCTCACCGACGACACCCTGACCGACTTCTTCAACGACTCCTCCTTCGGCGTGCCCAAGGACCAGATCGACAAGGTCACCACGCCGCGCGACGACGTCACCATCACCCGGGACAAGAAGACCGGCACCCCGCACATCAAGGGCACCACCCGCTACGGCACCGAGTTCGGCGCCGGTTACGCCGCGGGGCAGGACCGGCTGTGGCTGATGGATCTCTTCCGGCACATCGGACGCGGCGAGCTGACCTCGTTCGCCGGCGGCGCCCTCGCCAACCAGGGCCTGGAGCAGGAGTTCTGGCCCCAGGCGCCGTACACCGAGGCCGATCTGCAGGCGCAGGTCGACCGGATACGCGACACCAACGGCGCCCGCGGCAAGCAGGCCATGGACGACGCCCAGGCGTACGTCGACGGCATCAACGCCTACCGCGAGCAGTCGAAGAACGGCCGCTACTTCCCCGGTGAGTACGTGCTCACCGGCCATGTCGACGCGATCACCAACGCCGGGGAGATCCAGCCCTTCAAGCTCACCGACCTGATCGCCCTCGCCTCCGTCGTCGGCGGGCTCTTCGGCAACGGCGGCGGCGGCGAGGTCCCGTCCGCCCTCGCACTGCTCTCCGCCCAGCAGAAGTACGGCGTGGAGAAGGGCACCGCGCTCTGGGAGTCCTTCCGCGAGCGCAACGACCCCGAGGCCACCAAGACCCTGCACGACGGCCAGAGCTTCCCGTACGCGGTCAAGCCCGCCAAGGCCGAGGGCACCGCGCTGCCCGACGCCGGGTCGGTCACCCCCGAACCGCTGGTCCACGACCGCACCGGCACGGCGGGCGCGAAGAAGCCCGCGCAGGAGCCGGTCCGGGCGCCCGCCAAGTACCGCAAGCTGGAAGGGCTGTTCAAGGACGGCGTGCTGCCCAAGGGCGCCTTCGACCCGACCCAGCACCGCGGGATGTCCAACGCGCTGCTGGTATCCGGCAAGCGCACCGCCAGTGGCCACCCCGTCGCCGTCTTCGGGCCGCAGACCGGCTACTTCGCCCCGCAGCTGCTGATGCTCCAGGAGATCCAGGGGCCGGGCATCAGCGCCCGCGGCGCCTCCTTCGCCGGCGTCGGCATGTACGTCCAGCTGGGCCGCGGCCAGGACTACGCCTGGAGCGCCACCTCCGCCGGGCAGGACATCACCGACACCTACGCCGTCGACCTGTGCAACACCGACGGCTCCCCGGCCACCAAGGACTCGGTCGCCTACCGCTACCACGGCGAGTGCGTCCCGATGGAGAAGCTGGAGCGGACCAACTCCTGGAAGCCCACCATCGCCGACCCGACGGCCGCCGGCTCGTACCGGATGCAGGTCTTCCGCACGAAGTACGGCACCGTCACCCACCGCGCCACCATCGGCGGCAAGCCCGTCGCCTACACGGCGCTGCGCTCCACCTACCGCCACGAGGCCGACTCCATCATCGGCTTCCAGATGCTCAACGACCCCTCGTACGTGCGCGACGCGCAGACCTTCCAGCAGGCCGCCCAGCACATCGGCTACGCCTTCAACTGGTTCTACGCCGACTCCCGTGACATCGCGTACTACAACAGCGGCCTCAACCCCGTCCGCAACCCGAAGGTCGACCCGGCGCTGCCGATCAAGGCGGCACCGGAGTACGAGTGGCGCGGCTACCGGCCGGAGAACAACCTCACCGACTACACCCCGCCCGCCGAGCACCCGCAGTCGGTCAACCAGGACTACTACGTCTCCTGGAACAACAAGCAGGCCGCCGACTACGACTCGGCGGGCTTCGGCAACGGCCCGGTGCACCGCGCCGACCTCCTCGACGACCGGGTCGCGGCCCTCGCCGCGGAGGGCGGCGTCACCCGTGCCTCGCTGACCCGGGCGATGTCCGAGGCGGCCGTCACCGATCTGCGCGGCGAGGACGTGCTGCCCGAGCTGCTGCGGGTGCTGCAGAGCGAGCCGGTCACCGATCCGCAGCTCAAGAAGGCGGTGCAGCAGCTCGACTCGTGGCGCCGGGACGGCTCCCAGCGCCGGGAGACCGCCGCCGGATCGCACACCTACACCCACCCCGACGCGGTCCGGCTGATGGACGCCTGGTGGCCGCTGCTGGTCAAGGGCGCCTTCGCACCGGAGCTGGGCGGCGATCTCTACCAGGCGCTGGGCGCCAACCTCGCGATCGACGAGTCGCCGTCCGCGGGCCACGGCCCGACCGGTGCGCACGCCGGATCGGCGTTCCAGTACGGCTGGTGGAGCTATGTCGACAAGGACCTGCGCTCGGTCCTCGGTGACAAGGTGCGGGCGCCGCTGGCCCGGCCGTTCTGCGGCAAGGGCGACCTCTCCGCCTGCCGCGACACCCTCCTCGACACGCTGCGCGAGGCGTCCGGCAAGACGGCCGAGCAGGTCTACCCGGGCGACGACAGCTGCAAGGCCGGCGACCAGTGGTGCTCCGACGCGATCATCCACCGCGCCGTGGGCGGCCTGACCCACACCGCGATCAGCTGGCAGAACCGCCCCACCTACCAGCAGGTGGTGGAGTTCCCCGCACACCGCTGACCCGCAAACGCACCGAGGACGAAGGCCGGTACGGGATCCCCGTACCGGCCTTCGCCGCGCACCGTTCAGCCCAGCTCGCGGGTCCGCGTCTCCGGCAGCGCCAGCACGCACACCAGGGAGACCACGGCCATCGCGCTGACGTACCAGCCCACCGACGCGGAGCCGAACACGGGCTGGAGGCGGGTGGCGATCAGCGGGGAGACCGCACCGCCCAGCACGCCGCCCAGGTTGTAGGCGAGCGAGGCGCCCGAGTAGCGCACGGTGGTGCCGAACAGCTCGGGCAGATACGCGCCCATCGGCCCGTACACCACGCCCATGCAGAACAGCGCGCCGCCGATGCCGAGGGCGATCAGCGCCGGCCGGCCGGTGTCCAGCAGCGGGAAGAGCACCAGCCCCCACACCACGGCAAGGCCGGTGCCGGCGAGGACCAGCTTGCGCCGCCCGGCCCCGTCCGAGCGGGTCGCGGCCAGCCACGTCCCCGCGGCGAGGAAGAGGCAGGCGACCAGCGACAGGCCCAGCATCGTGTTCCGGGAGACGCCGAGGGTGCCGGTGGTGTAGGCGAGGCAGTAGGTCGTCGCCGTGTAGAAGAGGCCGTACGCGATGATCATGCCGCCGGCGCCCAGCAGCAGCTCCTTGGGGTGGCGCCGGAAGACGTCGAGCGCCGGCACCCGCCCGGCCTCCTGCGCCGCCCGCACCTTCGCGAAGACCGGCGTCTCGCTGATCTTCAGCCGGACGAACAGTCCGACGCCGACCAGCAGGAACGACAACAGGAACGGCACCCGCCAGCCCCAGGAGCGGAACGCCGCGTCGTCCAAGGCGGCCGACAGCAGCCAGAACACGCCCGTCGCGGCGAAGAACCCGACGGACGGGCCCAGTTGCGGGAACGCCGCGTACAGCCCGCGGCGCCGCTTCGGCGCGTGCTCGACCGCGAGCAGCGCCGCACCGCCCCATTCGCCGCCCAGCCCGATGCCCTGCACGAAGCGGAGCAGCACCAGCAGCAGCGGCGCCCAGATGCCGAGCGTCGCGTAGCCGGGCAGCAGTCCGACGAACGCCGTCGACAGCCCCATCATCAGCAGCGACGCCACCAGGACGGACTTGCGGCCGACCCGGTCGCCGAAGTGCCCGAAGATCAGCGAGCCCAGCGGCCGGGCGGCGAACGCCACCGCGTAGGTGGAGAACGACGCGAGGGTGGCGTTCACCGGGTCGAGCCCCGGGAAGAACGCCTCGTTGAGGACGAGGGCGGCGGCGGTGCCGTAGATGTAGAAGTCGTAGAACTCGATGGCGGTGCCGATGAAGGACGCCACCGCCACCCGGCGCAGGCTCTCCCCGCCGCTCTCCGTGGTGGCCGCGGCGTCCGCCGCCTCGGGCCCGGTCTTCGCTGGTGTCGTGTCGGTTTCCACGAGCGGCATGCTCTTGGGCCGTGTGACGTGTAGTCAATAGATGGAATGGCGTGTCTCGAAGTGTGGGACGCGGGGGAGTGCTTCCCGGCCGCGCCCCTACGGATAGCGCAGGTAGCGGCGGCGCAGGGCCCGGAAGCGGGCCAGTTCCTGCTGCCAGGCGCCGACCACCTCGTCCGTCCCCGCACCCTTGTCGATCATCGTGCGGACGGTCGCGGAACCGGTCAGCCGGTCGATGCCGTGATCCGGCCGCCAGGCGAAGCCGTCCCACACCTGCTTCGCCGTCACCAGCAGCGCGATGCCGGTGCGCACCGGGTCGAACACCGCCCGGTCGCTCACGTGCAGCTGCACCCCGCCGACCGTCCGGCCCTCGAACTTCGAGAACGCGGGCGCGAAGTACGCCTCCCGGAAGTGCACACCGGGCAGGGTGAGTTCCCCGGCCGCCGCGGCCCAACGCCGGTCGATGCCCTCCGCGCCCAGCAGCTCGAACGGGCGGGTGGTGCCGCGCCCCTCGGAGAGGTTGGTGCCCTCGAACAGGCAGGTCCCGGCGTAGACCAGCGCGGTGTCCGGGGTCGGCATGTTCGGGCTCGGTGGCACCCACGGCAGCCCGGTCGCGTCGAAGAAGTCGCCGCGCCGCCACCCGGACATCGCCACCGTCTCCAGCCGCACCCGGCGCCCCGCGTCCGCGGCCACGAACTCCTCGTTGAACAGCCGCGCCAGCTCCGCCGCCGTCATCCCGTGCGCCTGCGCGATCGGCTTGCGGCCGACGAACGACGCGTACGCCGGATCCAGCACCGGCCCCGCCGCGTCCCGCCCGGTCACCGGATTGGGCCGGTCCAGCACCACGAAGCGCTTGCCCGCCAGCGCGGCGGCCACCATGCAGTCGTAGAGCGTCCAGATGTACGTGTAGAACCGCGCGCCGACGTCCTGGATGTCGAAGACGACGGTGTCCACCCCGGACGCGGTGAAGATCTCCGCCAGCTCCCGGCCGCTCCTGCCGTACGTGTCGTACACCGGCAGCCCGGTCGCCGGATCGTCGTACCGCCCCTCCGAACCGCCGGCCTGCGCGGTGCCGCGGAAGCCGTGCTCGGGGCCGAACACCGCGCGCAGCCGCACCCGGGCGTCGGCGTGCAGCACATCGACGATGTGGCGCAGGTCCGCGGTGACGCCGGTGGGGTTGGTGACGATGCCGACGGTGCGGCCGTCGAGGAGGCGGTAGCCGTCGGCGGCGAGCCGGTCGAAGCCGGTGCGCACCGGGCGGCGGGCCGGGGCGGCCGACGGTGCGGCGGCGGACGCGGTGGCGGGCGCGGCGGCGAGCGTCGCACCGGCCGCCCCGGTCGCGGCGAGAGAGCCGAGCAGCAGGCGTCGGGACAGGGTCATGTGCAGCCCTCCGGGAGCGGTGAGCGGACAGGGGCCGTGCCGAGCGCACCGTAACCCGCCGGTGCGCCCCGCGGAACGCGCCGGACATGGCGCGTCCGGCTCTTCCGCTGCCACATACCGACTGGTTAGTCTGCGTCCAGGGAAGTGCCGAACGACCTGGGGAGCCAGCGTGGAAGCCGTACGGGACAAGGCCGTCGTCGTGACCGGGGCGGGCGGAGGGATCGGCGCCGCACTGGCCCGCCGCTTCGCCGCCGAGGGCGCCCGCGTGGTCGTCAACGACCTCGACGCGGCCAAGGCGGAGCACACCGCCGGGGAGATCGGCGCACTCGCCGTCCCCGGGGACGCCTCGGCGGTCGTCCCCGCCGCCCGCGAGGCGCTCGGCGGCGACATCGACGTCTTCTGCGCCAACGCCGGCGTCGGCACCGGCGGCGGCCCCGGCGCACCCGAGGAGGACTGGGCGCTGGCCTGGGACGTCAACGTCATGGCACACGTCCGCGCCGCCCGGGAGCTGCTGCCCGGCTGGCTGGAACGCGGCACCGGCCGCTTCGTCTCCACCGTCTCCGCCGCCGGACTGCTCACCATGATCGAGGCGGCGCCCTACAGCGTCACCAAACACGGCGCGTACGCCTTCGCCGAATGGCTGTCGCTGACCTACCGTCACCGCGGCGTCGCGGTCCACGCCATCTGCCCGCAGGGCGTCCGCACCGACATGCTCGCCGCGACCGGCGCCGCCGGGGAACTGGTCCTCACCCCCACCGCCGTCGAGCCCGAGGCGGTCGCCGACGCCCTCTTCGACGCGATGGCCGCCGACCGCTTCCTGGTCCTGCCGCACCCGGAGGTCGCCGCGTACTACACCGCCCGCGCCACCGAACCGGACCGCTGGCTCGGCAGCATGAACCGCCTCCAGCAGAAGCTGGAGGAGACCGACGGCAGATAGCGCCCCGGGCGCGCGGGCCCGCGCCGCGCGCCCTCCGCCGCTCGGGCCGCGCCCCCCTGCGCGGCCCGCCCCGGGGTGACCGACCATCACCCCGCCCCTCCCCGCACGGCATCCGGCACCCGCCGGGTCCCCGTCCGCCGGCCCACGGGCCGCACCCGGCGGGCCCGGCACCCAGGACGAAAGGGCCGCACCCGATGACCTCCTACCAGGACAAGCCGTGGCTGGCGCAGCTCACCGAGGCGCAGCGCGTCCCCGTCGACCCGCCCGCCTCCCTGCTGCACACCTTCCGCGACGCGGTCCGCCACGCCCCCGACCGCACCGCCCTCGCCTACTTCGACGCCCGCCTCAGCTACGCCGAGACCGACGCGCTCTCCGACGGCGTCGCCGCCCACCTCGCCGCCCGCGGCTTCCGGCCCGGCGACCGCGCCGTGGTGATGCTGCAGAACACCCCGCACTTCGTCTTCGCCCTCCTCGGCGCCTGGAAGGCCGGCGGCATCGTCGTCCCCGTCAACCCCATGTACAAGGCCGGCGAGATGGCCCATGTGCTCTCCGACGCCGAGGTCACCGCCGTCATCTGCGCCGACCACACCTGGGACGCCTTCCTGCGCGAGACCGCCGCCCGGCAGCCGTCCGTCCGGATCGCGCTGACCGCCTGCGAGGCCGGACTCCAGACCCGCGACGACACCCGGGTGCTGCGCCCGGAACGCCTCGGCCCCCGAGGCGGCGCCGACGACCTGCTGGCCGCCGCCCGCACCACCGCCGGGCCGCTCCCCGCCGTCGCCGCCCCGGCCGCCACCGACACCGCGCTGATCAGCTACACCTCCGGCACCAGCGGCACCCCCAAGGGCGCCACCAACACCCACGGCAACCTCTCCTACAACGTCGAGCGGCAGCGCACCGGCCTGCAACTGCCCGCCGGATCCACCTACTACGCCCTCGCCCCGCTCTTCCACATCACCGGCCTGGTCTGCGAACTGGCCGGCGCCTTCGCCAACCGAGGCACCTGCGCGCTCACCTACCGCTTCGACGCGGGCGTCGTCCTGGACGCCTTCCTGGAGTACCGCCCGGCCTTCACCGTCGGCCCCTCGACCGCGTTCATGGCGCTGCTGGCCCACCCGGGCGTCACCCGCGACCACTTCGCCTCCTTCGCGATGATCGCCTCCGGTGGCGCCCCGGTGCCGCCCGCCCTGGTGGCGGCGTTCCGCGCCGGATCCGGCTGCTACCTCCACAACGGCTACGGCCTGACCGAGACCACCGCCACCCTCGCCACCGTCCCGCCCGGCCGCGAGGCGCCCGCCGACCCGGAGTCCGGCACCCTCGCCGTCGGCGTGCCGGGCCCCGACGCCGTCGTCCGGATCGTCGACGAGGCCGGCGCGGACGTGCCGTTCGGCACCCACGGCGAGATCGTGGCCCGCGGCCCGCAGGTCGTCCCCGGCTACTGGCGCCGCCCCGAGGCGAGCGCACAGGCGATACCCGGCGGCGAGCTGCGCACCGGCGACATCGGCTTCATGGACGCCGACGGCTGGCTCTACGTCGTCGACCGCAAGAAGGACATGATCAACGCCTCCGGCTTCAAGGTCTGGCCGCGGGAGGTCGAGGACGTCCTCTACACCCACCCGGCGGTGCGCGAGGCGGCCGTCGTCGGCATCCCGGACGCCTACCGCGGCGAGTCCGTCAAGGCGTACGTCAGCCTGCGGCCCGGCACCGCCCCCAACCCCGCCGAGCTGTCCGGGCACTGCCGTGAGCGGCTCGCCGCGTACAAATGTCCCCGGGAGGTCGAGATCCTGCCCGAGCTGCCGAAGACCACGAGTGGGAAGATCCTCCGGCGGGAGCTGCGTGACCGCGCGCGCCCCGGCGGCCGCTGACCGGCCCGGCTCCCGCGAACGAACCGCGCAACGACGAAGGAACAGGTGACGGCGATGGCCGCAACGAAGGACGGCGACGGCACGAAGCCGGTGGCGCAGCGGCTGCTGGCCACCGCCACCCGCCTCTTCGCGGAGCGCGGCTACGACCGCACCTCCGTCCAGGAGATCGTCGACGCGGCAGGCGTCACCAAGGGCGCCCTCTACCACTACTTCGGCTCCAAGGAGGACCTGCTCCACGAGGTCTACGGCCGGGTGCTCCGCCTCCAGCAGGAGCGCCTGGACCACTTCGCGGACGCCGACGCGCCGGTGGAGCAGCGGCTGCGCGACGCGGCCGCCGATGTCGTCGTCACCACCATCGAGAACCTCGACGACACCAAGATCTTCTTCCGGTCGATGCACCACCTCGGCCCGGAGAAGGACAAGCAGGTACGGGCCGAACGCCGCCGCTACCACGAGCGGTTCCGCGCCCTGATCGAGGAGGGCCAGCGCACCGGCGTCTTCGCCGCCGACGTCCCCGCCGACCTCGTCGTGGACTACCACTTCGGCTCGGTCCACCACCTCGGCACCTGGTACCGCGAGGACGGCCCGCTGACCCCGCAGGAGGTCGCCGATCATCTGGCGGGGCTGCTGCTGCGGGCGTTGCGGCCGTAGGGGGGCCGGCCCTCACCCGGCCCTCGCTCCCCCTCACCCCGGGAACACCGGCGCGCCGCCCCGCGTTGTGGCCCCGCAGGGGGCGCGCCCGACCCCTACGGGACGTGTTCGACCGCGCCCTACGGGCCGCCGCCCGCCCCCCCCGACGCGGTGCGAACGACGCCCCCGACCGGGCGGCCCCTACCGGTACCGCTTCAGCTCCCGCCGCGCCAGCGACCGCTGGTGCACCTCGTCCGGGCCGTCCGCCAGCCGCAGCGTGCGGGCCGCCGCCCACAGTTCGGCCAGCGGGAAGTCCTGGCTGACGCCGCCCGCGCCGTGCAGCTGTACCGCCTTGTCGAGGATGTCCACGACGGTGCGCGGGGTGGCGATCTTGATGGCCTGGATCTCGGTGTGCGCGCCCTTGTTGCCGACGGTGTCCATCAGCCAGGCGGTCTTCAGCACCAGCAGCCGCAGCTGTTCCACCGCGACCCGTGCGTCCGCGATCCACTCCTGCACCACGCCCTGCTGGGCCAGCGGCTTGCCGAACGCCTCCCGGGAGACCGCACGGCGGCACATCAGCTCGATGGCCCGCTCCGCCATCCCGATCAGCCGCATGCAGTGGTGGATCCGCCCGGGACCCAGCCGCGCCTGGGCGATGGCGAAGCCGCCGCCCTCCTCGCCGACGAGGTTCGCCGCCGGCACCCGGACGTTCTCGAACAGCACCTCGGCGTGGCCGCCGTGGTAGTGGTCCTCGTAGCCGTAGACCTGCATCGCGCGCCTGACGGTCAGGCCGGGGGTGTCGCGGGGGACGAGGATCATCGACTGCTGGCGGCGGATGTCCGCGCCGTCCGGGTCGGTCTTGCCCATCACGATGAAGATCCGGCAGTCCGGGTGCATCGCCCCGGAGATGTACCACTTGCGGCCGTTGACGACGTAGTCGCCGGAGCCGTCGGCGGCCTTCTCGATCCGGGTCTCGATGTTGGTCGCGTCCGACGACGCCACGTCCGGCTCGGTCATCGCGAACGCCGAACGGATCTCCCCGGCGAGCAGCGGCTCCAGCCACTCCTTGCGCTGCGCCGCGGTGCCGAACTGCGCGAGCACCTCCATGTTGCCGGTGTCCGGCGCCGCGCAGTTCAGCGCGGTCGGTGCCAGCTGCGGGCTGCGGCCGGTGATCTCGGCGAGCGGGGCGTACTGGAGGTTGGTCAGCCCGGCGCCCAGCTCCGCGTCGGGCAGGAAGAGGTTCCACAGCCCCTGCCGCCGCGCCTCGGCCTTCAGCTCCTCCACCACCGGCGGCGTTTGCCACGGCGAGTCCAGCGCGGCGCGCTGCTCGTCCGCCGTCGCCTCCGCGGGCAGGACGTGCGCGTCCATGAAGGCCAGCAGCCGCGCGCGCAGCTCCTCGGTACGGGCGTCGAATGCGAAGTCCATGGGTGCCTCAGCCTTCCTTGAGGGTGGTGAGTCCGTGATGGATGAAGACGGGCACGAGTTCGCCGATCCGGTCGAACCCGGCGCCGACGGTCTGCCCGAGCGTGTACCGGTAGTGGATGCCCTCCAGGATCACCGCGAGTTTGAACCACGCGAACGCGGTGTACCAGGCGATCGCCGAGGTGTCCCGCCCGGAGCGCTCCGCGTAACGGGCGATCAGCTCACCCGGCGCCGGATGGCCGGGCGCGCCGCTCGTGGTGGAGACCGGCGACTCGGCGAGCCCCAGGTCGGAGCTGTACATCGCCAGCAGCCCGAGGTCGGTCAGCGGGTCGCCGAGGGTGGACATCTCCCAGTCGAGGACGGCCGTGGGGGCGTCGTCCGCGCCGATCAGGACGTTGTCGAGACGGTAGTCGCCGTGGACGACGGACGGTGCGGGCGAGGCGGGCAGCGCCCGGCCGAGACCCTCGTGGAGCGCCTCGATCCCCGGCAGGTCGCGGCCCCGCGAGGCGGACAACTGCTTGCCCCAGCGCCGCAGTTGGCGCTCCAGGAAGCCGTCCGGACGGCCGAAGCCGGTCAGCCCGACGGCCTCCGGGTCGACGGCGTGCAGATCGACGAGCGTGTCGACGAGGGAGAGCACCACCGCCCGGGTCCGTTCGGCCCCCAGCGGCCGCAGCTGCTCCGCGGTCCGGTACGGCACGCCCTCGACCAGCTCCATCACGTAGAACGGCGCCCCGATGACGGACTCGTCCTCGCACAGCAGCAGCGTCTCGGGCACCGGCACCGGCGTGCGGTGCAGCGCGCTGATCACCCGGTGCTCGCGGCCCATGTCGTGCGCGGTGGCCAGGACGTGGCCGAGCGGCGGGCGGCGCACCACCCAGGAGGAGGCGCCGTCGGTGACGCGGTAGGTGAGGTTGGACCGTCCGCCCTCGATCAGCCGGGCGCGCAGCGGGCCCGCGGTCAGGCCCGGCCGTTCGCGCTCCAGATGGCGGCGGAGCGCCTCCGGGTCGAGTCCGGGCGGCGCCTGCGGGTCCGTGCCCGGTGGGGGAGGGGTGCCCTTGCTCATCGTGGTCCTCCATGCGGAGTGGACGGTCGGACGGCGCCGTGCGGGGACGGCGGCGCGGCGGGCGCCCGAGGTCGTCACCGGGCGCCCGCGTACGATCATGCCGACTAGTCGGTATGGAGTCCAGTGCCCCGGCGTGGGGGATGGGTCACGCGGCCCCGGACGCTCGCCCGCGGGGCGCGCGGCGGACCGGCGCGCGCCGGGAGCGCGGAAGGCCGCGCCACGCCCCCGGCGCCGCGTCCGCTCAGGCGTGGCAGGCCACCGGCACCCCGCCGTTCATCGTGGTCATGTCGGCGAACACGGCCCGCACGTCCAGCGGCGCACCGGGCTCGCCGCCCGCCAACTCCGCGTAGGCCCGGTGCAGATTGGCCACCAGCCGCTCACTCTCGGCCAGCTCCGCGAACGGCCCCAGATCGGCGCCGGTGGCCGCCTCCAGCGGGCTCAGCCCGGCCGCGTGACTGCGCCGCGCCAGCGCGTCGACGTAGCGCAGATATGCCTCGACGGTGTCGTACACCTCCGGCCCGGTCACCGGCCCGTGGCCCGGCACCACCGTCGTCGCCGCCAGCGACCGCAGCAGCTCCACCGCGCGCAGCGACCCGGCCAGCGAGCCCATGAGCAGGAACGGCGTCCCGCCGTTGAAGATCAGGTCCCCGGTGAAG
Organism: Streptomyces sp. NPDC000404; assembly: GCF_040300365.1. Lineage (NCBI taxonomy): Bacteria > Bacillati > Actinomycetota > Actinomycetes > Kitasatosporales > Streptomycetaceae > Streptomyces > Streptomyces sp. NPDC000404. The sequence goes on from NZ_JBEPDN010000014.1 coordinate 139,097, forward strand.
ACGGTGCGCCGCTCCGGCAGCCACACCACCGTGTCGCCCCGGGTGTGCGCGACGCCCGGGTGGATCAGCCGCGCCTCGATGTCGCCGACGTACAGCGTCAGCGCGTCCGTGTACGTCAGCGACGGCGGCGTCAGCACGATGTCACCGAAGTCGTTCTCCGGCCACATCGCCTCCAACTGGTGCCCCGCCGCGAGGAGTTCGCTGCGGCAGGCGGCGTGTCCGACGATCGTGGCCGCCGGGGCGAAGAGGGCGTTGCCGTAGGTGTGGTCGCCGTGGTGGTGGGTGTTGACGACGGTACGCGGCGCGGGCGCCCCGCTCTCCGCGATCCGCCGCGCCAGCAGCCGGGCCCGCCGCTCGGTCGCCGCGGTGTCCACCAGCAGCGTCGCCTCGCCGTCGGTCACCACCCCGGCGTTGTTCAGACACCAGCCGCCGTCCGGCTGGACGAACGCCGAGACACCAGGGCTCAGTTCGGTCAGCCCCGGCTCGTCGGGGACGGCGGGGGAGTCGGGCGCGGAGGTTCGGGGCACGGTGAGGCTCCTCGGGGTGGCGGTGATCCGTCGCCGCCCGGGGCGGGCCCGGCGCCTCGGGAGGGGGCGGGCCACGGCGTCTCCCGGCGCGGCGCCGCCACCGTATCGCCGGGACACGGGCCGGCGGCGCGGCGCCGACGCGTGGGGCGACGGACGGACGGCGCGCGGCGGAGCCGCACGTGCGGGCCGGGCCCTTGAGGCGGCCCGGACCTTGAGGAACACCCCGCGACCAGCCCGGATACCGGGCCGGCACCGGCTGGGCGGCCCCGGCCGATCCGGTCCCCGGAGGCGGGCCGACCGCACAGGCGCCCCGCGCTCCTACGAGGCGACCGAAGCCGCGCCGCCCCTGCGGGGGGGCCTGAGCCAAGCCGCCTTTCCGAGCAGCCCCCGAGCCGCCGCCCCCTGCGAGGCGACCGAAGCCGATCCGCCCTCCTGAGCGGCCCCTCACCCGCCACCCACCAGAAGCACCCCGCCCAACGCCGCCAACACCACCGTGCACAGCGCCGCGAGCCCCGCCCCGCGGACCCCCAGCACCGCCGGGCGGCCCGCCGCCATCGCCCGCATCCGGCGGTGCGCCACCAGCCCGAACACCAGCCACACCACCCCCGTCAGCGCCACCGCACCGGCGACCGCCGCGCCCGGTGCCGCGCACTGCGTCAGCCGCCGGACGGCCAGCGCCACCACGACCGTGCAGGAGAGCGTCGTCCGCCGCCAGGCCAGCCGGGTGCGCTCCGGCTGCAACCCGGGATCGCGCGCCCCGCACCCGTCCCGCGCCGCGCCCACGCTCAGCGCGTCCAGCCGACCGCGACGAGCACCACCATCGCGGCGGCCAGCACCCCCACGACCACCGCCAGCAGCGACGGGAACCGCGACACCGGCAGATCCTCACCGCGCCGCATCGCCCGCTCGCACCGCACCCAGTGGTTCACCGCCCGCACCGCACACAGCGCCCCCGCCACCAGCAGCGCCACCGTGAAGACCGTCCGCAGCCCCGGATGCAGCCGCGGCAGGAACTGATCCACCGCGAAACCGCCGCCGACCAGCGCAAGCCCCGTCCGCAGCCACGCCAGCAGGGTCCGCTCGTTCGCCAGCGAGAAGCGGTAGTCGGGCGTCCGCCCCTCCTCGCCGATCCGCGCGGGCGACCACCACAGCCGCACCGTCTCCCGCACCGACCGCAGATCGACGTTCACGGCCGCGCCCCGGCCCGCCGCGCCGCCATCAGCTGGCCCCGCCGGCGTGCCACTCCCGCAGCCGCCGGTACGCCGCCACCCCGTCCGGCGTCCACGGCCACTCCGTCAGCCGCCGCGCCAGCTCCTCCTCGGTGACGAAGGCGTGCCAGGCCACCTCCGACTCCTGCGGCGCCACCGGCAGCGTGCACCGCACCTCGTACACCGCCGACCACCACGAGCCGCCGCCCCCTTCGTAGAGGAACGAGAAGCGGTGCTCGGGCCGGTCGAGCCCGTGGACGCCCAGCTCCTCCTCGGCCTCCCGCAGCGCCGCGTCGTCGTAGCTCTCCCCGGCGCCCACCACCCCGCCGACGAACATGTCGTAACGCCCGGGGAAGACCAGCTTCCGGTCCGTTCTGCGGTGGATGAAGATCCGGTCCTCGGCGTCCCTGACCAGGATGAACGTGCAGCGGTGCCGGAGCCCTCGGGCATACGCCTCGCCGCGCGGCGCCTGGCCCACCACCCGGTCCCTCTCATCGACGATGTCGAGCACTTCGTCCGCGTCGAGCGGTTGCTGATCGGTCATGCCGCCATGCAACCACCGGTGCGCCCCCGCCGGAACGCCGGGCCCGGCCGGCGGCCGGCTCAGCGCGGCGCCGGCGCCCGCGCCCGGGGATGCGGCCCCGACCCCGGCGGCATCGCCGGATGGCGGCCGATCAGCACGATCCCCACCACGATCGCCACGATCCCCGCCGCCTGCCAGGCCAGCGCACCCGGCGTCATCCGCAGCCGGTCGCCCAGGAACCCGACCCCGCACGCGATCCCGGCCAGCGGCTGCGCCGCCGTCAGCGCCGGGAGCGACAGCCGCAGCGGCGCCGTCTCGAACGCGCTCTGCACCAGCACCAGCGCCGTCACCCCGAGCGCCACCACCGCGTACGGCTGCCAGCTCGTCGCCACCGCCGACCAGCCGCCGGCGGTGAACCTGTCCCCGCTCATCCGCGTCAGCGCGTCCTGCAACCCGTACAGCAGCCCCGCCGCGGTGCCCAGCAGCGCCGCCTCCAGCGCCATCCACATCCGCTTCGCGACCGCCGTCAGCAGCAGCGCCGTGCCCAGGACCACGCCGATGATCAGCCACTGCCGCAGCGGGTCGGCGGTCGCCTGCCCGCCGTGCGGTTGCCCCGCCACGATGAACGCCGTCACCCCGCCCGCCAGCAGCCACAGCCCGGCCCATCCGCTGCGCCCCAGCCGCTGCTTGGTCAGCCACCGCGACAGCGCCATCGCGAACAGCAAATTGGTCGCCAGCAACGGCTCGACCAGCGTGATGTCCCCCATCCCCAGCGCGAACGCCCCCAGCGCCATCCCGCACACCATCAGCCCGATCCCGGCGAGCCAGCGCGGCATCCGCGCCAGATCGAGCAGCAGCCGCAGCGAGAGGAAGTCCTTCATCGGCGCGTGCTGCGCGGCCGCCTGCTGGAGGACGAAACCCAGGCCCAGGCAACAGGCCGCACCGAGGGCCAGCAGAATCACGGTCACGGACATACACCTCGTATCGGGCGGTATGGAGGTGAGGCCGAGGATAGCCACCCGGCCCGCCCGTCGAGGTGGCCGCCGCCACCTCGGCCTGCCGCGCCGCGCGCCCTCCCACCGTCCCGCGGCGCCCGCCGCCACCCCATGCCTACCGGTCGGTACAACCTGTTGACGCCCGCACCGAGCTGCGCGGAGGATCGGATCACCACGGCATCCGGGACCTCCAAGGCGCCCCGGTGAGGAGAGCTGACGATGGCGTACGACGCTGATGTGATCGTGATCGGAGCGGGCCTGGCCGGCCTCGCGGCCACCGCGGAACTGGCCGACGCGGGGCGGAAGGTGATCCTCCTCGACCAGGAACCCGAACAGTCCCTCGGCGGCCAGGCCCACTGGTCCTTCGGCGGCCTCTTCCTCGTCGACTCACCCGAGCAGCGCCGCCTGCGCATCCGCGACAGCCACGACCTGGCCTGGCAGGACTGGCTCGGCACCGCCGGATTCGACCGCCCCGAGGACCACTGGCCCCGCAAATGGGCCGAGGCGTACGTCGACTTCGCCGCCGGCGAGAAGCGCCCCTGGCTGCACCGCCAGGGCGTCCGCTTCTTCCCCGTCGTCGGCTGGGCCGAACGCGGCGGCTACGACGCGACCGGCCACGGCAACTCCGTCCCGCGCTTCCACATCACCTGGGGCACCGGCCCCGGCCTCGTCGCCCCCTTCGCCCGCCGGGTGCGCGCCGGCGCCGCGCGCGGCCTGGTGGACCTCCGCTTCCGCCACCGCGTCACCGGCCTGACCGGCACCGCCGGCGCCGTCGACACCGTCAGCGGCGACCTCCTCGTCCCCTCCGACGCCGAACGCGGCACCCCCAGCAGCCGCGAGACGTCCGGCGCCTTCACGCTCCGCGCCCAGGCCGTGATCGTCACCTCCGGCGGCATCGGCGGCAACCACGACCTGGTCCGCGCCAACTGGCCGGAACGGCTCGGCACCCCGCCGCGCCACATGCTCTCCGGCGTCCCCGCCCACGTCGACGGCGCGATGCTCGGCATCGCCGAGAAGGCCGGCGCCCACCTCATCAACCGCGACCGGATGTGGCACTACACCGAGGGCATCGACAACTGGAACCCGATCTGGCCGCAGCACGGCATCCGGATCCTCTCCGGCCCCTCCCCGCTCTGGCTGGACGCGACCGGCAAGCGCCTGCCGGTGCCGCTCTTCCCCGGCTTCGACACCCTCGGCACCCTCGACCACATCATGCGCACCGGCCACGACCACACCTGGTTCGTGCTCACCCGGAAGATCATCGAGAAGGAGTTCACCCTCTCCGGCTCCGAACAGAACCCGGACCTGACCGGCAAATCCGTCCGCGACGTCCTCGGCCGCGCCCGCGGCGGCGCCCCCGGCCCCGTCCAGGCCTTCCTCGACCACGGCACCGACTTCCTCACCGCCCGCACCCTGCCCGCACTCGTCCGCCAGATGAACGACCTGACCGGCGAACCACTGATCGACGAGAGGGCGCTGCACCGCGAAATCGCCGCCCGCGACCGCGAGATCGCCCACCCCTTCACCAAGGACCTCCAGGTCACGGCCCTGCACGGCGCCCGCAAATACCTCGGCGACCGCCTCATCCGCACCGCCGCCCCGCACCGCCTCCTCGACCCGAAGGCGGGCCCGCTCATCGCCGTACGCCTCCACATCCTCACCCGCAAAACCCTCGGCGGCCTGGAGACCGACCTCTCCTCCCGCGTCCTGACCGCCGACGGCACCCCCCTCCCCGGCGTCTACGCGGCAGGCGAAGCCGCCGGCTTCGGCGGCGGCGGCGTCCACGGCTACCGCTCCCTGGAAGGCACCTTCCTCGGCGGCTGCCTCTTCTCGGGCCGAACGGCGGGACGGGCGGCGGCCCGCGCGGTCGCCTGATCGCCGCGACGCTGTGCCGCTGCGCCGCCGGGACGGGCGTACGTGACGGGGCGAGGGCGGGCGGACGCCTCCGGGACCGGCGCTACGGAGCCGGCCCGAGCGCCATGACCGGGGGGACGAGGACGTGACGGCCGGGGCCGAGCCGGGCACCGGGCCGCGCGGCGGGCGCTACGGCCACAGGCCGCGCGCACCACGGGCCAAGGCCGCCGCCCTCACCCCTCCAGCGCCTCCCGCACCCGCCGCGACACCGTGAACGCGTACAGATCCAGCACCCCGGGCGGCTCGGCGATCCCCGGCCCGCCGGCCCGTATCCACTCCGCGATGTCCGCCAGCGCGTCGTCGTCGTTGACCAGTCCCAGCCACACCGGACGCCCGCCCGCGGCCCGCCCGGCGGCCGACGGCTGCACCACCACGACGTTCGCCTGATCGCAGACGTCCAGGCACTCCGAGGCGCGCACCGGCGCGGCGCCGCCCAGCGCCGCCCGCAGCCGCGGAATCTGCCCGGCATGATCGACACCGGGAATCTTCGCCCCGTCACCACAGCAGCAACCACGGCAGACGGTGACCCGGCACGGAGCTGCGGCGGCCGCCCGCCCGGAACGCTTGGTACTCATCCGGCCCATGCTACGTGCGCCGCTGACGCCCCCTCCGCCCGCCCGAAACGCTCCACGCCCTCGCCTGCGCACACCACGACGGCAGCGGCCGAACCTCCGGGAGAACAAGAGCGGGACCACGCCCCGCAAGCCGACCGCCACCCCCGCGGCGCGCGCTCAGAAGTGCCGCACCAACTCGCCGAACGCCCCGAGCCGCAGCACCTTCCCGTCCGCCGGATCCAGCTCCGCGTGTTCCAGCACCCACGTCCGGTCGTGCGGGATGAACACGGCGTTCAGCCCAGCCGACCGGGCCGGAAGGATGTCCGACCGCGGCGAGTTGCCGATCATCCACGCCTCCGCGGGAGCCACCCCGTACTCCCGCACCAGCTCCTCGTACGTGGTGACGTCCTTCTCCGGCACGATGTGCACGCCCCGGAAATGCTTGCTCAGCCCGGACGCGGCCACCTTGCGCCGCTGCTCCTCCGCCTCGCCCTTGGTGAGCATCAGCAGCTCATGACGGGCCGCCAGCTCCGCCAGAGTCTGCGGCACCCCGTCGATCAGCTCCACCGTCCCGCCGTCGAACGCCGCCGCCCACCCCTCGATCCGCGCCGCCTCCCGCGCATTCGCCGCCCGCCCCCGCAGCCGCGCCAGACACTCCCCGAGACTGCGCAGAAAGACCTTGCTGCCGTACCCGTACGTCACCGCGTTCGCCGCCTCGATCCCGTCGAGCACGGCCCGCACCTCGTCCCGCCCGAGCCCGGGACGCTCCATCCAGTCCACGAACTCCTCGATGACCCGCTCGAAGATCACGTTGTTCTCCCACAACGTGTCATCCGCATCAAAGATCAGCACCCGCACACCCTTCCCATCCCACACCGTCCACCCAACGGCGCGCAGGCTACGGCCCCGGCCCTGCGGGCGCACCGGAATTACCCGCCCCCGCACCCGCAAGACAACGCAAAAAGACCCCAGATCAACTGGGGTCTTTCGCTGGTGTCCGAGGGGGGACTTGAACCCCCACGCCCGATAAAGGGCACTAGCACCTCAAGCTAGCGCGTCTGCCATTCCGCCACCCGGACAAGGTGTCTGCCGTTCCGGCCTGGGCCGTTCCGACAGAGAAAACAATAGCAAACCTTTCGGGGTGCTCGATCACCCGCACGCCGGGGCCGGTGCGCGCCTGTGACCAGGGCATGTCGGCCGTATTGCGGCCTTGGGCGGAGCCCGCCCCGGGGGGAGGATGGCGGTGGACCCCGCCGCGGCCGGTCCCTGGGTGGGCGTGCCGCGGCCGTGAACCCCAAGGAGGCAGCGTGAGTGAGTCACAGCCGGCCCGTACGGTCACCGGCGAGGACGAGGTCGTCGACCTGTGCCGGGACCTGATCCGGATCGACACCAGCAACTACGGCGACCACTCCGGACCCGGCGAGCGGGCCGCCGCGGAGTACGTGGCGGAGAAGCTCGCGGAGGTCGGGCTGGAGCCGCAGATCTTCGAATCCCACAAGGGCCGGGCCTCGACGGTCGCCCGTATCGAGGGCGAGGACAGCTCCCGTCCGGCCCTGCTCATCCACGGCCACACCGACGTCGTCCCGGCCAACGCCGACGACTGGACCCATCACCCGTTCTCCGGCGAGATCGCCGACGGGTGCGTCTGGGGCCGCGGCGCCGTGGACATGAAGGACATGGACGCGATGACGCTGGCGGTCGTCCGCGACCGGATGCGCTCCGGCCGCAAGCCGCCCCGCGACATCGTCCTGGCCTTCCTCGCCGACGAGGAGGCCGGCGGCACCTACGGCGCCCGCCACCTCGTCGACAACCACCCCGGTCTCTTCGAGGGCGTCACCGAGGCGATCAGCGAGGTCGGCGGCTTCTCGTTCACCGTCAACGAGAACCTGCGGCTCTACCTCGTCGAGACGGCGCAGAAGGGCATGCACTGGATGAAGCTCACCGTGGACGGCACCGCCGGACACGGTTCGATGATCCACCGCGACAACGCCATCACCGAACTCTCCGAGGCCGTCGGCCGGCTGGGCCGTCACGAGTTCCCCGTGCGCGTGACCAAGACGCTCCGCCACTTCCTGGACGAACTGGGCGACGCCCTGGGCACCGAACTCGACCCGGAGGACATGGAGGAGACGCTGGCGAAGCTCGGCGGCATCGCCAAGCTGATCGGCGCCTCCCTCAAGAACACCGCCAACCCCACCCAGCTCGGCTCCGGTTACAAGGTCAACGTCATTCCCGGCCAGGCCACCGCCCATGTCGACGGCCGCTTCCTGCCCGGCTACGAAGAGGAGTTCCTGGCCGATCTCGACCGTCTCCTCGGCCCGCGCGTCAAGCGCGAGGACGTCCATGCCGACAAGGCGCTGGAGACCAGCTTCGACGGCGCCCTGGTCGAGGCGATGCAGTCGTCGCTGCTGGCCGAGGACCCGATCGCGAAGGCCGTGCCGTACATGCTCTCGGCCGGTACCGATGCCAAGTCGTTCGACCGGCTGGGCATTCGCGGCTTCGGGTTCGCGCCGCTGAAGCTGCCGCCGGAGCTGGACTTCGCGGGCATGTTCCACGGCGTGGACGAGCGGGTGCCGGTGGACGGGCTGAAGTTCGGCGTCCGTGTGCTGGACCGTTTCATCGACGCGAGCTGACCGCCCCGACTAGGGGTGAACTGCCCAATACTGAGGGGTTTTTCGCTGGAAAGAGTGAATACTGAGCCATCTTCGTAGCCTGAAAGTTCTCTGCATCGTTGCAGGCTGTGCGGTCCGCGGCTGGGATCGCACTGCCAAACGTAGGAGGATTTACATGATCAAGAAGGTCGTCGCTGCCGCGGCGCTCACCGGTGGATTCGTGCTCGCCGGCGCGGGCCTGGCCGTTGCCGACTCGGGAGCCCAGGGTGCCTCTGTCGGCTCCCCGGGCGTGGTCTCCGGCAACGTGATTCAGATCCCGCTGCACGTCCCGGTGAACGTCTGCGGTAACACGGTCAACCTGATCGGGCTGCTGAACCCCGCCTTCGGCAACACCTGCATCAACGACTGAGGCTGCATCTGCACCCGCAAGGGTCCGATCCGGTCGGCTCCGGAACGCCTCGCGTTCCGGAGCCGCTGGGGATTTCGGCGGGCGGCAGGCTTTCGCTTCCGTCCGCATTCGCAAGGTACGAGGCAGGGGAACAACCTATGAGACAGGTCGCACGCAAGGGCCTGATCACCGTGGCGGCTGCAGGCGGCATCCTCGCCGCCACGGTCGGCTACGCACACGCCGACGCGGGCGCCCAGGGTGGCGCGGCGAACTCGCCCGGCGTCGCATCCGGCAACAACGTGCAGGTCCCGGTCCATGTACCGGTCAACGCCTGCGGCAACACCGTCGACGTCGTGGGGCTGCTCAATCCCGCGTTCGGCAACACGTGCGTCAACGACTCCGGTGGGCACCGGACTTCGCCGGGTGACGGCCACCACGACCAGGGCGGCAAGTCCGCAGGTCAGGGCGGCGGGCATGGCGGGCACGGCGCGACCGCGGAGGGCGGCGCCGTCGGTTCGCCGGGCGTCGCGTCCGGCAACGACGTCCAGGTGCCGGTCGACATTCCGGTCAACGCCTGCGGCAACAGCGCCGACGTCGTGGGGCTGCTCAACCCCACGTTCGGCAACGAGTGCGGCAACGGCGCCGTGCCGACCCGTCCGGTCGAGCCGGGGCACCCGGCGGAGCCCGGAAACCCGGAGCAGCCGCAGCGCCCCGGTGAGCCGGTGAAGGAGCACCCCTCGACACCGTCCACGCCGGGACCGCGGCCGCAGACGGCGTCGCACGTCAAGATCGCCGACACTCCGGAGCCGACGCGCGAGCTCGCGCACACCGGCGCCGGGCCGATCGGGTACGCGGCGTCGGCAAGCGCCGGTCTGATGCTCGGCGGCGCGCTGCTCTACCGCAGGGCCCGCACCGCACGCAGGTGAGGTAGCGCCGGCACGGCAATGCAGCACGAAGCGGGCCCCGCACACCGGCGGGGCCCGCTTTGCGTTGCCGTGAAAGACCGCGCGTAGTCGCTTCCCGTAGTCGCTTCCCGTAGTCGCTCCCCGTGGTCGCCGCGCGGCGGTGGGTGCGCACCCTCGGGGGCGGTACGTCGTACCCCGCCGGGCACGGCGTACCGCTCGCCCGCGCCGTCAGCGGGCGGCGGGAACCGTCACCACGTGGCGCGGAGCTGGCGGATGATCCGGCGGCGCAGTCGCACCCGGCGGCTGCCGTCGGGATTCAGGCGCAGGCGGTCCAACTCCCAGTGTCCGTACTCGGCGTGGTCGGTCAGCAGGCGTGTGGCGGCCTTACGGGAGACCCCCCGCGGCACGTACACATCGCAGAATTCGTATTCCGGCATCGCATCTATTGTGCGGGACCGGCCCCGGTACGGATAGCGTCTGCACCATGTCTGATGCTGCGCAGCCTTCCGCTGCCGAGGTACGTGCCGCCGCCGAGGCGGTCAAAGCCGCACTGGACCGTCACCTCGACGCGGTGGAACGCCGCTCGGGGCAGGACGATCCCGCCGTCTACGCCGCGTTCGACGAACTCGCCGCCGCGGCGGAGGTCTACGACGAGCTGCTCTACGACACCTACGACGAAGTCACCCCCTTCGAGATCCCCGGAAGCGACCATCTCCCCGCCTACCAGGGGCCGGAGGAACCCAGCGCGCTGAGCGTGCTGATCCGCCGGGACTACGCGGTCGCCGATCCGCAACGACTGCTCCATCAGGCACAACGCGTCGCCGACCTCGACCCGGACACCGCGGACGACGTGGCCCGCGCCCCCGGGGAGAGCGGCGCCGCGGTGGTGGGCTCCAGCGTGTACGCGGCGCTCGGCGTGCTCTTCGGCGAGTTCGAGCCGGACGAAATCGCCTCCCGGCACAAGGAGTTCGGCCTGGAGGAGGGCGACTCCACGCTCTGGGTCGCGGCCGCCGACGACGCGCCGGAGCCGGGGGAGTGGCTGTCGGAGCCGTTCGAGGACATCGATCCGCAGCAGGTCGTCTGCCGGTTCGACGTCAGCTCGGTCTTCGACGAGGAGCTGGACGAGGAGGAGGACGCCCGGGGAGGGGGCGCGCGGGGACGCTGAGCCGTTCTGCCCGCGCCCTGCCCGCCCGGCGGTGGACCCGACGGGGCCGACGGGTTCGAGGCCGACTGCCCCGGGGAGCCGGGAGCGCCTGTGCGTTCCGGCTTCCCGGGGCAGCGGGCTGCCGGGGCCCGTCCCGGCGGGTGCGGCGGGACGGCCCTGCCGCCTGCCCGGCCGTCCGCCTGCCCGGCCGTCCGGCGGCGCGGGCCGGGGCGCCCCGCCGCCTCCCGCCTCAGTCCATCTGCGTGGCCTCCGTCGAGGCCTGGACGATCTGCTGCTGGAGCAGGGTGCGCAGGCGGGTGGTGCGCTCCTTGGCCGGGATGTCGGCGACGGCGCGGGGGAGGGCCTGGTCCACGCCCTGGACCACCGACAGATGGCGTTCGCCGCGGCTGAAGGCGGTGTAGACCCAGGCGCGGTTCAGCCCCTGGGCGGCGTCGCCGGGCAGCACGACGACGGCCGCGGGCCAGCGCATCCCGGCCGCCTGGTGGGCGGTGAGCGCCCAGCCGTGCCGGACCGCGCCGCCCTCGACGCGGGCGCGGTCGACCACGAGCGCCGTGCCGTCGCAGTCCAGCCGCAGGCCGTCGGCGTCCGCGCCGGTCACCGTGGCGGGCACGGTGCGCCCCGGGGCGGGGGAGTAGGCGACGCGGTCCCCGGGGTCGAAGCCGCCGAACCGGCCCGGGCCCGGATTGAGCCGTTCCTTGAGCGCGGCGTTGAGCGCGCGGGTGCCGGCCGAGCCGCCGTGGCCGACGGTGATGACCTGCGTCTCCCGCGGCGGCACGCCCAGCGCCCTGGGCACCGAGTCGGCCACCAGCTGAACCGTGCGGTGCACCGCCTCCCGGGCGTCCCGTACGGGGACGATCACCACCTCCTTGCCGGGCGCCTCGACCGGGCTCAGCTCCCCGATGCCGATGCCGGAGACCAGCTCCCCGATCGGGCCGAAGTCCGGGGTGCGCGAGGCGATCTGCGGGCAGCAGCGGGCGGCCAGCAGATCGGCGAAGAGGCGGCCGGGCCCCGCGGACCAGAGGACCCCCGGGTCACCGCTGAGCACCAGCCGGACCCCGTCGGCCAGCGACTCGATGAGCACCGCCGCGGTCTCCAGGTCCAGCTGCGGTGCGTCGAGGACGACGAGGAGATCGAGGGCGAGCGCCCCGTCCGCGTCCCGGCCCGGACCCTCCCGGCCCGACAGCAGCCCGGCGACGGTGACGGCCGCCGCACCGGCGTCCGCCGCCGCTCCCGCGGAGTCCGCAGCGGCGAGCTGGGCGGCGAGCCGGGCGCGGCCGTTGCCGGTGTGGGCGGCGGCGTAGGCGCGCAGGCCCAGGGCGCGGGCGGCGGCGACCAGTGCGGCGGGCTCGGCGCGGGCCGCCTCGGCGCCGGTGTGCGCCACCAGGCCGCTGTGCGCCACGGCCCGGATCAGCTCGGCCGCGGAGGCGGAGGGAGCCGCCGCTGCCGCGGCCTCCCACTGCGCCGCGGAGGGCCGTGCCCGCTCCCCGGCCGACGCGCCCTCACCGGCGGGCTCACCAGGGGCGTTCTCCTCGGCGGGCTCACCAGGGACGCGCTTCTCGGCGGGCCGGCCAGGGGCGTTCTCGCCGACGGCACCGCTTCCGTCCTCGGGGACCGCGGCCTCGTCGCCGGGGCCCGCGGTCCGCTCGGTCGCCTCGCCGCCCTCTGCGCCGGCGCCGTCCCCGGCCTCCTCGCCCTCTGTGCCGCCGCCTTCCCCGGCCTCCTCCACGGCTTCCGGCCCGGCCTCTCCGGCTTCCGGTTCCGCTGCCTCGACGGCCTCCGGCCCGGTGTGCGGCCCGGCCTCTTCGGACTCGGCCTCCGCGCCGTCCGGCTCCGCTTCCGCCGCGTCGAACGTGCTGAGCAGGCGGGCCAGTCCGTCGGCGACGCTCTCCTCGGCCATCGCGTAGCGGTCGAGGCCCAGCAGCTCGCGGACCGGGACCTCCTCCTCGTCCTCCTGGGCGGGCCGGTTCGCGTCCGGGGTGTCGAGGGCGTCCTGGAAGCCGAGGGCGACGCCCTCGGCGAGGGCGATCTGCAGGGCCTCGACCGGATCCGGCACCGCCCGCTGGGCGAGCGCCTTCTGCAGCGCCGAGGCCTCCAGCGCGGAGTGTCCGGCCAGCGCGGCCTGCTCCAGCAGCCAGCCGACGAGCGCCACCGCGCGCCGCTCGTCGCCGGGCCCGCAGGCGGAGCCCAGCAGCGCCCGTGCGAAGGTGTCGGCCTGCTCGGGCCGTACGCCGGGCACCGCGAGGAGCTGCCACGGGTCCTCGCGCAGCGCCTCTCCGGCCCGCTCGCCGAGCACCTCGGCCGCCTTGCCCGCCAGCGCCTCCGGGGCGCCGCCCGCCGCCAGCACCTGGCGTACGCCGTCGATCCCCTCGGCGGTGGGCGGCAGCGGACGCGGCGGCGCGGCCGGCTCCGGCGGCCGGACCCCGGCGGACGGAGCCGCGGCCCGCGCCGGAGCGCCGCCGGGCGCGGCCGGAGCGCCCTGCGCAGGCCGTGCGCCGCCCGCCGGACCTGCCGCGGGAGGCGTCGCTGCGGGCCGGGCTGCCGGGGGCCGCGGCGCGTCGTTGAAGAAGGAAGCGGCGGAGCGCTCGCCGCTCTCCACCGCCCGCACGGCGGCCGCCAGCGCCGCCGCCGTGGCCTTGCCGCCCGAAGCCGGGGCGCCGGATGCCGCACCACCGGAGGCCCGCGCCGCCCCGGCCGCACCCGGCTCCGCCTCGCCCGCGGCTTGCTCGGCCCCGGCCCGGCCCGCCGGCGCGTCACCCGAAGGAGCGGCCGCCCGGTCGCCCGGGGAAGCCGTCCCCGCCGGGCCCTCCGAAGCCGTCGGCTCCTCCGGAGCGCTCGCCTCCGCGGCGGCGGGCGGGCTGCCCGGCGCGGCCTCCTGCTCGGGCGCGGTCTCGCCGGCGGGGCGGTCGGTGCTCACAGCGTGCTCCAGTGGTGATCGGGATAGTGGTGGTCCGGGGCCGAGACGTCGTCCAGCGCCCGGGTGATCTCGTCAGGAAGCGTAAGCGCCTCCACTGACAATGCCGCCGCGAGCTGCGCCGATGTGCGGGCGCCGACGATCGGGGCGACGACGCCGGGGCGGTCGCGCACCCATGCGAGCGCGACGTGGAGCGGGGTGACGGCGAGCCCGTCGGCCGCCGTGGTGACCGCGTCGACGATGCCGTCGCTCCGCTTGTCCAGATACGGCGCGACGAACCCGGCCAGCCGCTCCGACGCGCCCCGCGAACCGTCCGGGACGGCGCGGCGGTACTTGCCGGTGAGCACCCCGCGGCCCAGCGGTGAGGCGGGCAGCAGGCCGAGGCCCAGATCGCGGGCGGCGGGCAGCGCCTCCCGCTCCACGCCGCGCTGCAGCAGCGAGTACTCCAGCTGGGCACTGGCCAGCCGGGTGCGCACCGCGGGCTCGGCCAGCTGCCAGGTGGCGGCCTTGGCCAGCTGCCAGCCGGAGAAGCCGGTGAGCCCGGCGTAGCGCGCCCGGCCGCTGCTGACGGCGGTGTCCAGCGCCTGCAGCGTCTCCTCCAGCGGGGTGTACGGGTCGAAGGCGTGCAGTTGCCAGAGGTCGACGTGGTCGGTGCCCAGGCGGCGCAGCGAGGCGTCCAGCGCGGTCAGCAGATGGCGGCGCGAGCCGTCCACCCGGCGGTCCGGTGCCAGGACGCTGCCCGCCTTCGTGGCGATCACCAGGTCGGCGCGCGGGACGAGGCCCGTCAGCAGCCGTCCGAGCAACAGCTCGGCGCCGCCGTCGGCGTATATGTCCGCGGTGTCGACGAGGCTGCCGCCCGCCTCCCAGAACGTTCTGAGCTGTTCGGCCGCACCCCGCTCGTCGGTGTCGCGCGCCCAGGTGAGTGTGCCGAGCCCGATACGGGACACGCGCAGACCCGTACGGCCGAGATGCCGTTGCTCCATGCGGACCGAGGTTAGTGGCCGCCCACCGCGCGCAGGAGACCTGTGGACAACCGCCGATGACGCCGGGCGCCGGTGCGCGCTAGAGTCCCCGCAACGTGACGTTACTGATCGGTAAGGGGAGCGGCATGAGGCTTGGCATCAACCTCGGTTACTGGGGCGCCGGGATGGACGGCGACAACCTCGCCGTGGCGCAGGAGGCGGACCGGCTCGGCTACGCGGTCTGCTGGGCCGCCGAGGCGTACGGATCCGACGCCCCCACGGTCCTGTCCTGGGTCGCCTCCCGCACCGAGCGGATCGACGTCGGCTCGGCGATCTTCCAGATCCCGGCCCGCACCCCCGCCATGACCGCGATGACCGCGGCCACCCTCGACTCGCTCTCCGGCGGCCGCTTCCGCCTCGGCCTCGGCGTCTCCGGCCCGCAGGTCTCCGAGGGCTGGTACGGCGTGAAGTTCGACAAGCCGCTCGCCCGCACCCGCGAGTACGTCGACATCGTCCGCAAGGCGCTCTCCCGCGAGCGCCTGTCGTACGAGGGCGCGCACTGGACGCTGCCGCTGCCCGACGGCCCCGGCAAGCCGCTCAAGCTCACCGTCCACCCCACCCGCGAGCGCATCCCGCTCTACATCGCGGCGATCGGCCCCAAGAACCTGGAGCAGACCGGCGAGATCGCCGACGGCGCGCTGCTGATCTTCCCCTCGGCCGAGCACCTTGAGGAGACCGCCCTCGCGCCGCTGCGGGCGGGCCGCGCCAAGGCCGGGCTGACGATGGACGGCTTCGACGTCTGCCCGACGCTGCCGCTCGCCGTCGGCGAGGACGTCGACGCGCTCGCCGACATGTTCCGCCCGTACACCGCGCTGTACGTCGGCGGCATGGGCAGCCGCAAGCAGAACTTCTACAACAAGCTCGCCACCCGCATGGGATACGGCAAGGAGGCCGCCGAGATCCAGGACCGGTACCTGACCGGCGACAAGGACGGCGCGGCCGCCGCCGTCCCGCGGCAGCTGATCGACCAGACCTCGCTGCTCGGCCCCGTCGAGCGGATCGCGGAGCGGATGCAGGCCTACGCCGCCGCGGGCGTCACCACCCTGACGCTGGCCCCCGCCGGATTCACCCTGGACGAGCGGCTCGCCGCCCTGCGCGCGGGCACCGAGGCGCTGGAGAAGGCCGGGCTCGCCTGATACGGGAAGCCGCCCGGTGCACGGGCACCGGGCGGCTCGCGGACCGCGGCCGTGGTGGGGGCTCGGGGTTCTCCCCGCCACGGCCGGCACCGTGGAAAACGTTCCGCCGACCACCCGGTTACGCCCCCGCTCGTTCGTACGGAGGAACGATCCTCCACCTCCGGTTGCCGCCCTTGCCGACCCGCTCTTGACTTTTCCTCCAGGCGTGTCTTCGGAGGTGGTGCTGATGCTCTCGGCCCGGAGCCTGTTCCAGGAAATCCTCGGCAACGACGAGGCGTACCGACTCTTCTGCTCCATCGCCGCGGGCGGCGAGTCCCAGGGCGGCTGGGAGAACGGGCGGATCGCCGCCCTCATCCCCGAGGGCCGGCGCGATCTGGCGCCGAAGGCCGCCCGGCACGGCGCCGACGAGGACAAGCACGGCCGGATCTTCCGCGCCCTGCTGCACAAACGCGGCCTGGCGGCGGCCACCGTCCCCGCCGCCACCGACTACACGATGCTCCTGGAACGCCGCGGCATCGGCCTCGCCCACGACCGGCTGCGCGCCGCGGAGCCGCTGACCGAGGAGGACGTCATCACCTACCTCGCGCACAGCCGGGTCACCGAACAGCGCGCCTCCGAGCAGATGCGGCTGCTGCGCAAGCACTTTGGCGACCATCCCGAGCTGGGCCGCGCGGTCCGGATGATCTCCCAGGACGAGGACAACCACCTCGCCTACTGCCACGAGGAACTGCTCCGCCTCGCCCGCGACGGCCACGGCCGCACCATCCAGCGGATCCTGCGCGACTGCGCGCTCGCCGAGATCGCCGTCTACCGGGACGTCAGCCTCGCCGTCATGGACCACATGGGCCGCATCCTCGGCTGGCCCGCCCCCAAGGCGGCCCTGCTCGCCGCCGGCATCCACCTGCTGTACGGCTACGAACGCCTCGTCGGCTGGCGCCGGATGGTAAGCCTCCGGATGCCCGCGCGGCGCGACGCCCTGGGCGGGCCGGTCACCGAGTACGCCTGAGCCGGATGCGTGCCGGGGCCGCTCACAGCCAGCCGCGCCGCTTGAACAGCCGGTACAGCGAGAACTCGATGACCACCATCGCCAGCAGCACCCCGGCGTAGCCGAAGCGCAGCCCCAGCTCCGGCATGTGGCGGAAGTTCATGCCGTAGATCCCGGCGATCAGCGTGGGCACCGCGGCCAGCGCCGCCCACGCGGAGATCTTGCGCATGTCGTCGTTCTGCCGCACGCCCATCTGCGCCAGATGGGCGGAGAGGATGTCGGACAGCAGCCGGTCCAGGCCGTCCACCGAGTCGTTGGCGCGCGCCAGATGGTCGCCGACGTCGCGGAAGAAGGGCCGCGAACCGTCGTGCACGAACGGCACGCCGTTCTCCTGGAGGCGCGACAGCGGCTCGGTCAACGGTCCCGTGGCGCGCCGGAACTCCATCACCTGGCGCTTGAACGCGTAGATCTCGGCGGCGGTGTTCCGGCTCTCCGAACGGTCCGGGGAGAAGACCTCGGCCTCCAGGTCCTCCAGATCCGCCTGCAGCTCCCCGGCCACCTCGATGTAGTGGTCGACCACCGCGTCGCTGACCGCGTAGAGCACCGAGGTCGGGCCGTGCCGGAGGGTTCCCGGCTGATGCTCCAGACGCCGCCGGACGGCCGCCAGCGGGCCGGTCTCGCCGTGCCGGACGGTGACGACGAAGGCGTCGCCGACGAAGACCATCAGCTCCGTCGCGGTCACGGTGGCGGTGTCGTCGTCGTAGGCGATGGGCTTGAGCACCATGAACAGCGAGTCGTCGTAGACCTCCAGCTTCGGCCGCTGGTGGGCCTTGAGGGCGTCCTCGACGGCCAGTGGGTGCAGCCCGAACTCGCCGCTGATCCGCTCGAACTCCGCCGGGGTCGGCTCGTGGACGCCCAGCCACAGGAAGGCGTGGCCGGGCCGGCGGCGTGCCTCCCGGAGCGCGCTCGGGAAGTCCTCGGGCCGCTCCGCGCGGCGCCCGTCCCGGTAGATGGCGCAGTCCACGATCACACCAGGCATTCTCACCCCGCCCCCGCGCTCCTGCCAGGGAAGGGTTCCGGTACTCCTGCCGGGGAGCGGCCCGGGGAACGTAGGGTGGCCGCCATGCCCACGCTGATCCTGGTGCGGCACGGCCGCTCCACCGCCAACACCTCCGGCGTCCTCGCGGGCCGGACACCCAACATCGCCCTCGACGAGCGCGGCACGGCGCAGGCCGCGGCGCTCCCCGCGCGGCTGGCGCAGGTGCCGCTCGCCGCCGCCGTCACCAGCCCGTTGCAGCGCTGCCGCCAGACGCTCCGCCCGCTGCTCGACGCCCGCCCGGGGCTGCCGCTGCACATCGACGACCGGATCAACGAGTGCGACTACGGCGACTGGTCGGGCCGCAAGCTCGCCGAGCTGAGCGGCGAGCCGCTGATGGAGGTCGTCCAGCGCCACCCCTCGGCCGCCGCCTTCCCCGGGGGCGAGTCGATGCGCGCCATGCAGGCGCGCGCGGCCGACGCCGTCCACGACTGGAACGCCCGGATCGAGGCGGCGCACGGCCCGGACGCCACCTATCTGATGTGCTCGCACGGCGACGTGATCAAGGCGCTGGTCGCCGAGGCGCTCGGCCTCCACCTCGATCTCTTCCAGCGGATCTCCGTCGAGCCCTGCTCGGTCACCGCGATCCGCTGGACCCGGCTGCGGCCCTTCCTCGTACGCCTCGGGGACACCGGGGACTTCGGCGGACTGGTGCCCTCGCCGGACGCGACGGGCGCTGGGGACGGCGGTGAGGCGGCCGTGGGCGGTGGTGCGGGAGCACCGTGATCAGCGGGCGCAGTAGGGTGGTGCGACGGCGCTGCCCGTGACACCTCTGCGAACCGTGCCGTGAGCGCACTGACCGCACTGAACACAGGGGCCGCAGCGACCGCTCAGCCCCCGCAGTCGAGCAATCGGAGCAGGACGTTGTCCCGTCAGGTGTTCTTCTACGACGCGCCGGACCGCTTCGTGGCCGGTACGGTCGGGCTGCCTGGCCGCCGGAGCTTTTTCCTCCAGGCCACCGCGGCCGGCCGGACCACCAGCGTCGCCCTGGAGAAGACGCAGGTCGCCGCGCTCGCCGAGCGGATCGACGAGCTGCTGGACGAGGTGGTGCGGCGCAGCGGCGGCAACGCCCCGGTGCCCGCCGTCGCGCCCGCGGAGCTGGCCGACACCGCGCCGCTGGAGACGCCGGTGGAGGAGGAGTTCCGCGTCGGCACCATGGCGCTCGCCTGGGACGGCGAGGACGAGCGCATGATCATCGAGGCGCAGGCGCTGGTCGAGCTGGACGCCGACAGCGAGGAGGACCTCGCCGAGGCCGAGGAGCGGCTGCTCCAGGACGACGAGAACGGCCCGCCGATGCTGCGGGTGCGGATGACCGGCACCATGGCGCGCGCCTTCGCCAAGCGCGCCCTGGAGGTGGTGAACGCCGGGCGCCCGCCGTGCCCGCTGTGCAGCCTGCCGCTCGACCCCGAGGGCCATGTCTGCCCGCGCCAGAACGGCTACCGGCGGGACGCCTGACCGCCATGGAACCCACCGCAGAACCGGCACTCCCGGGCCCCGCGACACCGCCGGAACGACGGCCCGGGGCCGAGGCGGGCCAGGACGCGCAGGCGGCCTCCCCGAGCCCGGAGAACGCTCCGGCAGCCGCCCTGGACGACCTCGGTTTCCAGGAAGCCTTCCGGAACGACGAGAACCTTCAGGCAGCCTTCCTGAACGCCGGCGAGCTGACCGTGCGCGGCCGTATCGAGGAGGCGTCCAACGCGGTCCTCTTCTGCACCGTGACCCATGAGGGCCGCACCGCCGACGCGGTCTACAAGCCCGTCGCGGGCGAGCGGCCGCTGTGGGACTTCCCCGACGGCAACCTCGCCCAGCGGGAGGTCGCCGCGTACGAGATCTCCCGGGCGACGGGCTGGGGGCTGATCCCGGCCACCGTGCTGCGCGAGGGACCGTACGGACCGGGCATGGTGCAGCGGTGGGTCGAGGTGCCGGGGGCGGACGGCGAGGAGATACCGCCGCTGCTGGCGCTGGTCGAGGGGGACGAGCCGGGGCCGGGCTGGAAGGCGGTCGGGTTCGCGGAGACCGGGCAGGGGCGCCCGGCGCTGCTGGTGCACGCCGACGACGCGCGGCTGCGGCGGCTGGCGGTGCTCGACGCGGTCATCAACAACGGGGACCGCAAGGGCGGCCATCTGCTGCCGGGGCCCGGCGGACGGCTCTTCGCCATCGACCACGGCGTGACCTTCCACACCGACGACAAGCTCCGCACCCTGCTGTGGGGGTGGGCCGGGGAGCCGCTGCCCGACGAGGCGGTCGCGGTGCTGGAGCGGCTCCGCACCGAGCTGGCGGAGAACCGCCCGCTCGCCGCTCGACTGGCCGAACTCCTCACCGCCGCCGAGACCACCGCGCTGCGCGCCCGGGTCGACGCCCTGCTGGCCTCCGGCCGCCATCCCGAGCCCGGCGGCGACTGGCCGCCGATCCCCTGGCCACCGGTCTGACGCGGCGCCGGATCCCGGCGTACGGGGCGCGGGCGGGCGGCGCGCGAGGGGCGCGGACCACGGCCCGATGCACGTTCCGGCTTCGAACGCAAGAACGCCTTTCCGGTCGTTACCGGCCCTCCGGTTCGTATGCGGAACCAGCATCCGGTTAGTCTCAAGACATGCATGCATGGCCCGCTTCTGAGGTCCCCGCCCTGCCCGGTCAGGGCCGCGACCTGAGGATCCACGACACCGCGACCGGCGGACGGGTGACCCTCGACCCCGGTCCCGTCGCCCGTATCTACGTCTGCGGCATCACGCCGTACGACGCCACCCACATGGGGCACGCGGCGACCTACAACGCGTTCGACCTGGTTCAGCGCGTGTGGCTCGACACGAAGCGCCAGGTTCACTACGTGCAGAACGTCACGGATGTCGACGATCCGCTGCTGGAGCGGGCCGTCGCCACCGGGGACGACTGGACGGCGCTCGCCGAACGCGAGACCGCGCTGTTCCGCGAGGACATGACGGCCCTGCGGATGCTCCCGCCCCGCCACTACATCGGAGCCGTCGAGGCGATACCCGGCATCGTCCCGCTCGTCGAACGGCTCCGTGACAGCGGCGCCGCCTACGAGCTGGACGGCGACATCTACTTCTCCGTCTCCTCCGACCCGCACTTCGGCGAGGTCTCCGGACTCGACGCCGAGGCGATGCGGCTGCTCTCCGCCGAACGCGGCGGCGACCCGGAGCGGGAGGGCAAGAAGAACCCCCTCGACCCGATGCTGTGGATGGCCGCCCGCGACGGCGAGCCGAGCTGGGACGGCGGCTCGCTGGGCCGCGGCCGGCCCGGCTGGCACATCGAGTGCGTCGCCATCGCCCTGGAACACCTCGGCATGGGCTTCGACGTCCAGGGCGGCGGCTCCGATCTGGCGTTCCCGCACCACGAGATGGGCGCCTCGCACGCTCAGGCGCTGACCGGCGAGCACCCGTTCGCCAAGGCGTACGTCCACGCCGGGATGGTGGCGCTGGACGGCGAGAAGATGTCGAAGTCCAAGGGCAACCTGGTCTTCGTCTCGGCGGTGCGCCGCGACGGCGTCGACCCGGCGGCGATCCGGCTGGCGCTCCTGTCCCACCACTACCGCAGCGACTGGGAGTGGACCGACGCGGTGCTGGCCGAGGCCGTGGACCGGCTGGCGCGCTGGCGCGCCGCCGTCTCCCGCCCCGACGGCCCGCCCGCCGAGGCGCTGCTGGAGGAGGTCCGTACGGCGCTCGCCGACGACCTGGACTCGCCCGCGGCGCTCGCCGCGGTCGACCGCTGGGCCGCCGCGCAGGAGTCCGCCGGCGGCAGCGACGAGGGCGCGCCCGGTCTGGTCTCGCGCACGGTGGACGCCCTGCTGGGCGTCGCGCTCTAACCGCCCACCTGCTAGAGGGGCGCCTCCGCAGCGGCGGGGGCGCCCCTTTCGCGTACGGCCCGCGTGCGGGGGAGGCCCGGGCAGACGACGGGCGGGGCCGGACCGCCTCGGTCCCGCCCCGCCCGTCCGCGGTGCTCTGTGGGCTACCGCCCGCCGTCGGCCTCCGGCCCGTCCGACGGGTCGGCTCCGGCGTCCTTCGGGTCCCGGGACTCCTTGGGGAGCCGGGGCCAGGTGCGGCCGGAGTCGGTCTGCGGGTCCCGGCGGCGCAGATAGCGCTCGAATTCCCGGGCGATGGCGTCGCCGGACGCCTCCGGCAGATCCGCGGTGTCCCGCGCCTCCTCCAGCGTCTGGACGTACTCGGCGACCTCGCTGTCCTCGGCCGCCAGCTGGTCCACGCCCAGCTGCCAGGCGCGGGCGTCCTCGGTCAGCTCGCCCTGCGGGATGCGGATGCCGAGCAGGTCCTCCAGGCGGTTGAGCAGCGCCAGGCTGGCCTTCGGGTTGGGCGGCTGGGAGACGTAGTGCGGCACCGCGGCCCAGAGGCTGACGGCGGGCACCCCGGCGTGGGTGCACGCCTCCTGGAGGATGCCGACGATGCCGGTGGGGCCCTCGTAGCGGGACTCCTCCAGATCCATGCGGGTGGCGAGGTCGGTGTCCGAGGTGACGCCGCTGACCGGCACCGGCCGGGTGTGCGGGGTGTCGCCGAGCAGCGCGCCGAGCACCACCAGCATCTCCACGCCCAGCTCATGGGCGAAGCCCAGGATCTCGTTGCAGAACGAGCGCCAGCGCATGCTCGGCTCGATGCCGCGGACCAGCACCAGATCGCGGCGGCGGCCCTTGCCGTCGGCGTCGTCGATGCGGACGACGGAGAGCCGCGTGGTGGGCCAGGTGACCTTGCGGACGCCGTCCTCCAGGAAGACGGTCGGGCGGTTGACCTGGAAGTCGTAGTAGTCCTCGGCGTCGAGCGCGGCGAAGACCTTGCCCTGCCATTCCCGGTGCAGATGAGCGACCGCGGCGGAGGCGGCGTCGCCGGCGTCGTTCCAGCCTTCGAACGCGGCCACCATCACCGGGTCGATCAGCTCGGGAACACCCTCCAGCTCGATCACCCAGCGCCTCCTTCCGGCCGGTGTTCCGCCACCGGCACCCCGTTTCCTTGCGTGCGCTCCCAGCCTACGGGGTCCCCACCGCCCGGCCGCAGCCCCTGTGCACGAATGAGTGTCCATTCATCCGAGGTGTTCGGAAGAGCCTTCGAGCGCACGGCCACCCCTGGCGCGCCCGCCGTCACACCGCCGCCCGCACCCACTGCTCCACGCCCGCGAGGTGGACCGTCGCCCACGCCCGGGCCGCCTCCGCGTCGCCGTCGCGCAGGGCGGCGAGGATCGCGCGGTGCTCGGCGAGCGTCCGGGCCACCACGTCCCGCTGCGCCGGCCCGCTCCGGGCCCGGGGGGCCGGCCCCGACAGGCCCTCCAGCAGCGCGCAGAGCACGGAGTTGCCGGACGCCGCCGCGATCCGCCGGTGGAACTCCAGGTCACCGGCGGCCAGCTCCGCCTCCGACGGCTCGGGACCCAGCGCGTCCAACCCGGCGGCCAGCGCGTCGAGTTCGGCCGCGCCGATCCGTCCGGCGGCCAGCGCGGTGGCGGCGGGCTCCAGGATCCGGCGGACGGCGAGGAACTCCAGCACGGTGTCGTCGCGGTGGAGGTCCACCACGAAGCTCAGCGCCTCCAGCAGCAGCCGGGGGGCGAGGCTGGTGACGTAGGTGCCGTCGCCCTGCCGTACGTCGAGGACGCGGATCAGCGACAGCGCCCGCACCGCCTCGCGCAGCGAATTGCGGGACAGGCCCAGCTCCGCGGCGAGTTCGCTCTCCCTGGGCAGCCGGTCGCCCGGCCGCAGCGCCCCCGAGACGATCATCCCCTTGATCTTCTCGATGGCCTCGTCAGTGACTCCCACGGCCGACCTCCCCGTTCGGAACCGCCGGACATCCTTCCCCAGACATCCGATGTCTGGTTCATTATGGCCCGGCCTCCGACGGCCGTCGTACCGTGCGCCCGCACACGCCGGAGGGGCGGCCCCTTGCGGGAGCCGCCCCTCTGCCGGGCCTCGCGCGGGCGCGGGCCCCGGGCTCAGCCTTCGAGCATGCCCTTCACCTTGGCGCGGACGTCCTCCGTGTCCAGGCCGCGGATGGTCAGCGTGGTGCGGCGGCGCAGCACGTCGTCCACGGTCTCGGCCCACTCGTGGTCCCGGGCGTAGGCGACCTGCGCCCAGATCTCCGGGGCGTCCGGGTGGATGCGCTCGGCGAGCGCCGGGTTCTCGTTCGCCAGGCGCGCGATGTCGAACGACAGCGAGCCGTAGTGCGTGGCGAGGTGCCGCGCGGTCTCCGGGGCCATCTGCGGGCCGTCGGCGGTGCCGTCGACCAGCAGGCGGTGCGCGACCGCGTTCGGGTTGGCGATACCGGGCAGCGGGAGCTTCTTCGGCAGGCGCGCGATCGGCTCCATGTCGCCGGCCAGCGGGTGGCCGGGCAGCGCGGCGAGCTTGTTCATGACCGTACGGCCGATGTGGCGGAAGGTCGTCCACTTGCCGCCCGCGACGGACAGCATGCCGCCGCTGCCCTCGGTCACGACCGTCTCGCGCTTGGCCTTGGAGGTGTCGCCGGGGCCGCCGGGCAGCACCCGCAGACCGGCGAACGAGTAGGTGATCAGGTCGCGGGAGAGCTGCTGGTCACGGACGGAGAAGGCGGCCTCGTCCAGGATCTGGGCGGTGTCCTTCTCGGTGACCGCGACGTCCGCCGGGTCGCCCTCGTACTCCTCGTCGGTGGTACCGAGCAGCAGCATGTCCTCCCAGGGGAGGGCGAAGGCGATGCGGTACTTGTCGATCGGGGTGGCCAGCGCCGCCTTCCAGGGGGAGGTGCGCTTGAGGACCAGGTGCGCGCCCTTGGAGAGGCGGATGGAGGGGGCCGCGTTCGGGTCCTCCATCTTGCGCAGGTGGTCCACCCACGGGCCGGTCGCGTTGAGGACCAGGCGGCCGCTGACGCCGAACTCCGCGCCGTCCGTGCGGTCCTTCAGCTCGGCACCGGTGACCCGGCCCTGGGTGAAGCGCAGCCCGGTGACCTCGGCGTGGTTGAGGACCGTGGCGCCGGCCGCGACGGCGGCGCGGACGGTCATCAGCGCCATGCGCGCGTCGTTCATCTGGTCGTCGCCGTAGACCGCGACGGCCTTGAGGTTGTCGGTCCGCAGCTCCGGCACGTCGCGCTGGGCCTTGGCCGGGGATATGACGTGGCCGACGCCGTCGCCGAACGCGGAGAGCGCGGAGTAGGCGAAGACACCGGCGCCGAGCTTGGCCGCGCCGTGCGGGCCGCCCTTGTAGACGGGCAGGTAGAAGGTGAGGGGGTTGGCGAGGTGCGGCGCCACCTCACGGGAGACCGCACGCCGCTCGAAGTGGTTCTCCGCCACCAGCTTCACCGCGCCGGTCTGCAGGTAGCGCAGTCCGCCGTGGAGCAGCTTGGAGGAGGCGGAGGAGGTGGCGCCGGCGAAGTCGCCGGCGTCCACCAGGGCCACCCGCAGTCCGGCCTGCGCGGCGTGCCAGGCAGTGGAGATGCCCAGGATGCCGCCACCGATCACCAGGAGGTCGTACGTCGCCTTGGACAGCTGTTCCCGGGTTTCGGCGCGGCTCGGGGTCGAACCGTCGGCCGGGTGCGTCCCGAGTGCCGGGACGCTCTGCAGGGTGCTCATCAATTACTCCTCGACAGTGTCGTCGTCGAGCCAGCCCATGGAGCGTTCCACTGCCTTGAGCCAGCTCTTGTACTCGCGGTCACGGGTGGCCGCATCCATCCGGGGGGTCCATTCGGCGGCCCGGCGCCAGTTGGCGCGCAGCTCGTCGGTGCTGGACCAGAAGCCGACGGCCAGACCGGCCGCGTAGGCAGCGCCGAGGCAGGTCGTCTCGGCGACCATCGGGCGCACCACCGGCGCGTCCAGGAAGTCCGAGATGGTCTGCATCAGCAGGTTGTTGGAGGTCATGCCGCCGTCGACCTTGAGTGCGGTCAGCTCGACGCCGGAGTCCTTCGTCATGGCGTCGGTGATCTCGCGGGTCTGCCAGGCGGTGGCCTCGAGCACGGCGCGGGCGATGTGCGCCTTGGTGACGTAGCGGGTCAGACCCGCGATCACGCCGCGCGCGTCGGAGCGCCAGTAGGGGGCGAACAGGCCGGAGAAGGCCGGGACGAAGTAGGCGCCGCCGTTGTCCTCGACGGTGGAGGCCAGCGTCTCGATCTCCGCGGCGGAGTTGATCAGGCCCATCTGGTCGCGCATCCACTGCACCAGCGAACCGGTGACGGCGATGGAGCCTTCCAGCGCGTAGACCGCGTCCTGGTCGCCGATGCGGTAGCCGACGGTGGTCAGCAGACCGTTGTACGAGTTCACCGGCTGGTTGCCGGTGTTCATCAGCATGAAGGTGCCGGTGCCGTACGTGGACTTGGCCTCGCCCTGCGAGAAGCAGGTCTGGCCGAAGAGCGCGGCCTGCTGGTCGCCGAGGGCGGAGGCGACGGGGACGCCCGCCAGGGTGCCGGCGGCGGTGGTGCCGTAGACCTCGGCGGAGGACTTGATCTCCGGGAGGACGGCGGCGGGGATGCCGATCGACTGGAGGATCTTCTCGTCCCACTCCAGCGTGTGGAGGTTCATCAGCAGGGTGCGCGAGGCGTTGGTGACGTCCGTGACGTGCACACCGCCGTTCACGCCACCGGTGAGGTTCCAGATGACCCAGGAGTCCATGGTGCCGAAGAGGATGTCGCCGCGCTCGGCGCGCTCGCGCAGCCCCTCGACGTTGTCCAGCAGCCAGCGGATCTTCGGGCCCGCGAAGTACGAGGCCAGCGGCAGGCCGGTCTCGCGGCGGAAGCGGTCCTGGCCGACGTTGCGGCCCAGCTCCTTGCAGAGCGCGTCGGTGCGGGTGTCCTGCCAGACGATGGCGTTGTGGACCGGCTCACCGGTGTGCTTGTCCCACAGCAGCGTGGTCTCGCGCTGGTTGGTGATGCCGATCGCCTTGACGTCGTCGGCGGTGACGCCGGCCTTCGCGACGGCGCCGGCCACGACCTGCTGGACGTTCGCCCAGATCTCGGCG
The DNA here is from genome assembly GCF_040300365.1 of Streptomyces sp. NPDC000404. NCBI lineage: Bacteria > Bacillati > Actinomycetota > Actinomycetes > Kitasatosporales > Streptomycetaceae > Streptomyces > Streptomyces sp. NPDC000404. The sequence goes on from NZ_JBEPDN010000014.1 coordinate 165,958, forward strand.
GCATCGTGTTCGACCCAGCCGGGCTTGGGGAAGATCTGTTCGTGCTCCTTCTGGTCGACCGACACGATGCGGCCGTCCTTGTCGAACACGATGCAGCGGCTGGAGGTCGTGCCCTGGTCGATGGCCGCGATGAACGGGCCGTGACCGTGGGAGGAGGTGGAGGGGGTGTCGCTCATGGTGTGCTCCAGTGATTCTGTGCGGGCGGAGTCGGTACGGGGACGCGGCTCAGGCGAATGCCACCTGATAGATGCCACCGGCGATGGCTCCGCCAATCAGCGGGCCGACGACCGGGATCCATGCGTAGCCCCAGTCGGAGCCGCCCTTGTTCGGCAGCGGCAGCAGCGCGTGCACGATACGCGGGCCGAGGTCGCGGACCGGGTTGATCGCGTAGCCGGTCGGACCGCCGAGGGACAGACCGATGCCGACGACGACGAGCGCCACCAGCAGCGAGCCGATCGGGCCGACGCCCTTGCCGTTGTCGCTCAGGCCCAGGTTGAGGATCGCCAGCACGAGCACGATGGTGGCGATGATCTCGGTCACGAGGTTCTGAACGGCGTTCCGGATCTCCGGGCCGGTGGAGAAGATGCCGAGGACGGGGCCCGCCTTGGGAGCGGTGGCCTTGTCGACCATGCCTTCCTGGCCATTGTGGGCGGCCAGCACCTCCGGGTCGGACAGATGCGCCCGGAACTGCCCGTAGTAGGTCAGCCAGACCAGTACCGCGCCGATCATGGCGCCGAGCAGCTGGCCGGCGAAGTACACCGGCACCTGGCTCCACTCGGTGCCGCCCTTGATCGCGAGGGCGAGGGTCACCGCGGGGTTGAGGTGCGCACCGGACTGTACGGCGATGTACGCGCCCGTGAGTACGGCGAAGCCCCAACCGAAGGCGATGGCGACCCAGCCGGCCGCATACGCCTTGGAGCGCTTGAAGGTGACGGCGGCGCAGACGCCACCGCCGAGCAGTATCAGAACAGCGGTACCTATGGTCTCGCTGAGGAAGATGTCGGAGCTGGACACCCGCGACTCCTTTGTCCTTCGTCCAGGGGAAGGCGAACCCCGGGTCTCCGGTGGTCCGCGCCCTCCGAGAGGGCTGTGGTCGGCCCCGCGGCATTGCCCACCATAACGAATATTGCCGAGTGGTGTTCGACAATGCCGACCGACGAACGGCAGTTTTGTCCACCTGTTGAACGGCGTCAAGGGTTCTGTGGCGAAAAATTAACCTGGACAAGCAGTGGCAATACGGATCAGAACCGGCCCGCGCCCAGGTCCCTGGACACGGCCCGTGCGCAATCCCTGACAGCAGCGACGATTTCCGGCCGCACGACGCCGTCCTGGCACACCCGCTCGACGGCCCCGGTGATGCCCACCGAACCCACCGGCATCCGCCGCCGGTCGTGCACCGGGGCGGCCACCGATGCCACGCCCTCCCAGGTCTCCTCGACGTCCGCGGCCCACCCGCGCGCCCGGGTCAGCTCCAGCGCCGCCTCGAAGGCGTCCGCCCCGGTCACCGTGTGCGGGGTGAGCGCCTCCCGCGCCACCTCCGCCACCTCGCTGTGCGCCACCGGGTCGTACGCGCACAGCACCTTGCCCAGCGCGGTGCTGTACAGCGGGTGCATCGCGCCCACCTCCAGGACCTGACGGCTGTCGTCCGGCCGGAAGACGTGGTGCACGATCAGCACGCCCTGCTGGTGCAGCACGCCGAGGTAGACGCTCTCGCCGCTGGAGCGCGCCAGGTCGTCGGTCCACACCAGGGCGCGGGCGCGCAGTTCGTGGACGTCGAGATAGCTGTTGCCCAGGCGCAGCAGTTCGGCGCCGAGCTGGTAGCGGCCGGACGCCGGGTCCTGCTCGACGAACCCCTCCTGCTGGAGGGTGCGCAGGATGCCGTGGGTGGTGCCCTTGGCCAGGCCGATCGCGGAGGAGATGTCGGACAGTCCCAGCCGCCGTTCCCCGCCGGCCAGCAGCCGCAGCACCGCGGCGGCTCGCTCCAGCGACTGGATGGTGCGTGCCATCGGACAACCTCCAAGATGCGCGGTTCGACAATGCTGAACGATATCGGTCGATGCCGAACCGCGGGAGGGTCGGAGTCCACTCGCGATCATGGCCGGTCTACGCCGCTCCGGTCCATTCGGAGTCCAGGCGCTGGAACAGAGCGACATCTGTACGGCCCCGCCAGCTAGGCTGGCGGCGTGCGCCGTCCACCGGGGGGCGCAAAGCCGACAGCCGTCGCAACCAGGGGAGCACCTCCATGGCCTCGTACACGTCCACGCCCGACAGCGCGTCCCGCGTCGATTCCTTCCGCGAGGCGCTGGCCTCGCGGGTGGTGGTCGCCGACGGGGCGATGGGCACGATGCTGCAGGCGCAGGATCCGTCGATGGAGGACTTCCAGCAGCTGGAAGGCTGCAACGAGGTCCTCAACATCACCCGGCCGGACATCGTCCGCTCGGTGCACGAGGAGTACTTCGCCGTCGGCGTCGACTGCGTGGAGACCAACACCTTCGGCGCCAACTTCGCCGCACTGGCGGAATACGACATTCCCGAGCGCGTCTTCGAACTCTCCGAGGCGGGCGCCCGCATCGCCCGCGAGGTCGCCGACGAGTTCACCGCCTCGACGGGACAGCAGCGCTGGGTCCTCGGCTCGATGGGCCCCGGCACCAAGCTGCCCACCCTCGGCCACGCCCCGTACACCACCCTCCGCGACGCCTACCAGCGCAATGCCGAGGGCATGATCGCCGGCGGCGCCGATGCGCTGCTGGTCGAGACCACCCAGGACCTGCTCCAGACGAAGGCGGCCGTCCTCGGCGCCCGCCGCGCCCTGGCCGCCACCGGCGCGAAGCTGCCGGTCATCTGCTCCGTCACCGTCGAGACCACCGGCACCATGCTGCTCGGCTCCGAGATCGGTGCCGCGCTCACCGCGCTGGAGCCGCTGGGCATCGACATGATCGGCCTCAACTGCGCCACCGGCCCCGCCGAGATGAGCGAGCACCTGCGCTATCTCGCCCGCCACTCCCGCGTCCCGCTCGCCTGCATGCCCAACGCCGGTCTGCCGGTCCTGGGCAAGGACGGCGCCCACTACCCGCTGACCGCGGGGGAACTCGCCGACGCCCAGGAGACGTTCGTCGGCGAGTACGGACTCTCCCTCGTCGGCGGCTGCTGCGGCACCACGCCCGAGCATCTGCGTCAGGTCGTCGAGCGGGTCCGCGGCCTGGCCCCGGCGCCCCGCGAGCCGCGCCCCGAGCCCGGCGCCGCCTCCCTCTACCAGACCGTGCCCTTCCGGCAGGACACCTCGTACCTCGCGATCGGCGAGCGGACCAACGCCAACGGTTCGAAGAAGTTCCGCGAGGCGATGCTGGAGGGCCGCTGGGACGACTGCGTGGAGATGGCCCGCGACCAGATCCGCGAGGGCGCCCACATGCTCGACCTCTGCGTCGACTACGTCGGACGGGACGGCGTCGCCGACATGGAGGAGCTGGCCGGCCGCTTCGCCACCGCCTCCACCCTCCCCATCGTCCTCGACTCCACCGAACTGCCCGTCCTGCGCGCCGGACTGGAGAAGCTGGGCGGCCGCGCCGTCATCAACTCCGTCAACTACGAGGACGGCGACGGCCCCGAGTCCCGCTTCGCCAAGGTCACCGCCCTCGCCGCCGAGCACGGCGCGGCGCTCATCGCGCTGACCATCGACGAGGAGGGCCAGGCCCGCACCGCCGAGAACAAGGTCGCCATCGCCGAGCGCCTCATCGCCGACCTGACCGGCAACTGGGGCATCCACGAGTCCGACATCCTCATCGACACCCTGACCTTCACCATCTGCACCGGCCAGGAGGAGTCCCGCAAGGACGGCATCGCCACCATCGAGGCGATCCGCGAGCTGAAGCGCCGTCACCCGGACGTCCAGACCACCCTCGGCCTGTCCAACATCTCCTTCGGCCTCAACCCGGCCGCCCGCATCCTGCTCAACTCCGTCTTCCTCGACGAGTGCGTCAAGGCCGGCCTGGACTCGGCGATCGTGCACGCCAGCAAGATCCTGCCGATCGCCCGCTTCAGCGAGGAGGAGGTGCAGACGGCCCTCGACCTGATCCACGACCGCCGCGCCGAGGGCTACGACCCGCTGCAGAAGCTCATGGCGCTGTTCGAGGGCGCCACCGCCAAGTCCCTGAAGGCGGGCAAGGCCGAGGAACTGGCCGCCCTGCCGCTGGAGGAGCGCCTGGCCCGCCGCATCATCGACGGCGAGAAGAACGGCCTGGAGGCCGACCTCGACGAGGCGCTGCGCTCCACCCCCGCCCTCGACATCGTCAACAACACCCTCCTGGAGGGCATGAAGGTCGTCGGCGAACTCTTCGGCTCCGGCCAGATGCAGCTGCCGTTCGTCCTGCAGTCCGCCGAGGTCATGAAGACCGCGGTGGCCCATCTCGAACCGCACATGGAGAAGGTCGACGACGGCGACGGCGCGGGCAAGGGCACCATCGTGCTCGCGACCGTCCGCGGCGACGTCCACGACATCGGCAAGAACCTCGTCGACATCATCCTCTCCAACAACGGCTACAACGTCGTCAACCTCGGCATCAAGCAGCCGGTCGCCGCGATCCTGGAAGCCGCCGAGGAGCACCGCGCCGACGTCATCGGCATGTCGGGGCTGCTGGTCAAGTCCACGGTGATCATGAAGGAGAACCTGGAGGAGCTGAACCAGCGCAAGATGGCCGCCGACTACCCGGTCATCCTCGGCGGCGCCGCCCTCACCCGCGCCTACGTCGAACAGGACCTCCACGAGATCTACGACGGCGAGGTCCGCTACGCCCGCGACGCGTTCGAGGGGCTGCGCCTGATGGACGCGCTGATCGCCGTCAAGCGCGGCGTGCCCGGCGCCACCCTGCCCGAGCTGAAGCAGCGCCGCGTGCCCAAGCGCGAGACGGCCGCCCTGGAGGTCGAGGAGCCCGAGGGCTCGGTCCGCTCCGACGTCGCGACCGACAACCCGGTCCCCGCCCCGCCGTTCTGGGGCACCCGCGTCGTCAAGGGCATCCAGCTCGCCGACTACGCCTCCTGGCTGGACGAGGGCGCCCTCTTCAAGGGCCAGTGGGGCCTCAAGCAGGCACGCACCGGCGACGGCCCCAGCTACGAGGAGCTGGTGGAGACCGAGGGACGGCCGCGGCTGCGCGGCTGGCTCGACCGGCTCCAGACGGAGAACCTGCTGGAGGCCGCCGTCGTCCACGGCTACTTCCCGTGCGTCTCCAAGGGCGACGACCTCATCCTGCTCCACGAGGACGGCACCGAGCGCACCCGCTTCACCTTCCCGCGCCAGCGCCGCGGCCGCCGGCTGTGCCTGGCGGACTTCTTCCGCCCGGAGGAGACCGGCGAGAGGGATGTCGTCGGCCTCCAGGTCGTCACCGTCGGCTCCCGCATCGGCGAGGAGACCGCCAAGCTCTTCGCCGCCAACTCCTACCGCGACTACCTGGAGCTGCACGGCCTCTCCGTCCAGCTCGCGGAGGCGCTGGCCGAGTACTGGCACGCCCGGGTCCGTGCCGAGCTGGGCTTCGGCGGCGAGGACCCGTCCGAGGTCGAGGACATGTTCGCCCTCAAGTACCGCGGCGCCCGCTTCTCCCTGGGCTACGGCGCCTGCCCCGACCTGGAGGACCGCGCGAAGATCGCCGACCTCCTCCAGCCGGAGCGCATCGGCGTCCAGCTCTCCGAGGAGTTCCAGCTCCACCCCGAGCAGTCCACCGACGCGATCGTGATCCACCACCCCGAGGCGAAGTACTTCAACGCCCGGTGAGCACCCGGGCCGTCCGTCGCCCGAACGGCGGACGGCCCGCTTCCGCGTCACCCCCCGGACCGGCACGCACCGTCGTACACTGGTCGGTCCGGTAGCGGCCGGTCAGCACCCCACTCCGGGGCGGTGGCCGGCCCTTTTGTCCCCCAGGGGACGTCCTCACGGAGGTGGACGGATGACCAGCAGCATCCCCGCGGCCGACTCCCGGGCGGCGAAGGACACCGCCCTCCAGGCAGTCTTCCTCGACCTGGACGGCACGCTCGTCGACACCGAGGGCTTCTGGTGGGAGGCGGAGTCCGAGGTCTTCGCCGAACTGGGCCACGTCCTCGACGACACCCACCGCGAGGCCGTCGTCGGTGGGCCGATGACCCGCAGCGCCGGATATCTGATTCAGGCCACCGGTGCCCAGATCGGCCTGCCGGAGCTGAGCGGACTGCTCAACGCCCGCTTCGCCGCCCGGATCGGCCGCGGCGTGCCGCTGATGCCCGGCGCCCGCCGGCTGCTGGCCGAACTGGCCGCCCACGGCGTCCCCACGGCGCTGGTCTCCGCCTCGCACCGCACCATCATCGACCGCATGCTGCACTCGCTGGGCCCCGCCCACTTCCATCTGACCCTCGCCGGTGACGAACTGGAACGCACCAAGCCGCATCCGGACCCGTACCTCACCGCGGCGGCACGGCTGGGTGTCGACCCGGCGCGGTGCGCGGTGGTGGAGGACACCCTCACGGGGGTGCGCGCGGGCGAGGCGGCCGGGTGCCGGGTCGTCGCCGTGCCGTCGGTGGTGCCGGTGCCGCCCGCCGCGGGCCGGACCGTCGTCCGGTCACTCGAAGAAGTTGATCTTTCTTTTCTCCGGGCCCTCATCACGGAAAGCAATTGACGCGTGCACTGAGCGTTCCTCCGGGAAAGCGGCGGGAACTCAGGGCAGTGGTCCGCTCATTTTCCGTGACGTATACCCTGGCTGAATTCCCGCATTGTCGCTGCCCCCGGGGCGCGTGACGTTTCTCACGCGCCCCGGCGTCGACAGGTGCCCCGATGGGTGTTCCAGAGGGGTTCGGGGGCCTGATGTGCGGGGGTAAGTGTCCGGATTCATGGGGTGACGTGTAGTTCGTTCCGGCGTCCGGTAATCGGAGATCGATGTACTGATATCCGGTGTCCCTATAACGGCAACTCCGTTGCGGCCCGGACGCGATGGCTGTTCCTACTAATGTCGACGCGAGCAACACCTCTGCGCTGATAAGGAACCTGCCGACGATGAATCGCAAGACCTTGGTGCTGCCGGCTCTGGCCGGTCTGCTCGCCCCCGTACTCGCGGCCTGTGGCGGGCCGGACGGCGCGGGCGGGAGCGGCGATCCCATCGTCGTCGGGGTCGCCACGCAGATGGAGGCCACCAAGGATGCCCCCGCTCCGTTCGACCCGGCGCAGGCGTACGACGTCGACGCGATGAACGTGCTGCGCGGCACCCTCCAGACGCTGCTGCGGCTGCCCAGAACCGGCACCACGCCGGTGCCCGAGGCGGCCAAGACCTGCGGCTTCCGCGACACGCGGAACGAGCAGTACCGGTGCACCCTGCGCAGCGACCTGAAGTTCTCCAACGGTCATCAGCTGACCGCGCAGGACGTGAAGTTCTCCATCGACCGCGTGCAGAAGATCAACTACGCCAACGGTCCGGGCACGCTGGTCAACGACATCGACAAGATCGAGACGCCCAGCGACACCGAGGTGGTCTTCCACCTCAAGAAGCCGGACGCCACCTTCCCGCAGAAGCTCACCACCCCGGCCGCGGGCATCGTCGACCACCAGGTGTACCCCGCCGGCCGCCTCTACAGCGGCTTCGACCTCGTCGGCTCCGGCCCGTACACGCTCAAGGCCGAGCACAGCGGCGAGCGCATCACCAAGATCGTCTTCAGCCGGAACCCCGGCTACAAGGGCGCGGTGAAGCCGCTGAACGACAAGGTCGAGATGCGGTTCTTCCCCAGCTCCTCCGCGATGGAGAAGGCGCTGCGCAAGGGCCAGATCGACCTGATGAACCGTGGTCTGTCGCCCGCTCAGGTCAAGGGCCTGCAGAACTCCCGGAACGAGCACATCACCCTCCAGGAGATGCCCGGCCAGGAGATCCGCTACCTCGCCTTCAACACCAAGGACCCGTCGGTCTCCAACCCGGCCGTCCGCCAGGCGATGGCGCAGCTCGTCAACCGCTCGCAGATCCTGCGCGACGTCTACTCCTACGTCGGCGACCCGCTGTACTCCCTGGTGCCGACCGGCCTCACCGGCCACATCAACTCCTTCTTCACCAAGTACGGGAACCCCAGCGTCCCGGCCGCCCGCCAGATCCTGGAGCAGGCGAACGTCCACACCCCGGTGAAGGTGACCCTGACGTACACCGAGAACCACTACGGCGCCAGCACCGCCAAGGAGTTCGCGGCCCTCAAGCAGCAGCTCAACGACAGCAAGCTGTTCGACGTCGACATCAAGGCCGTCAACAACTGGCAGCAGTTCCGCACCGACTCCTCCAACGGCAAGTACGCCGTCTACGGCATGGGCTGGTTCCCGGACATCCCGGACGCCGACAACTACATCGGTCCGTTCCTCGGCAAGGGCAACTTCCTCAACTCGCCCTACCGCAACGCGAAGATCGAGTCGCAGCTGATCCCCGCCACCCGCCAGGAGAGCGACCGCAACGCCGCGGGCGCCGGCTTCAAGGAGATCCAGAACATCCTCGCCGACGACGTGCCGATCCTCCCGCTGTGGCAGGGCAAGCAGTACGTCGCCGCCCGGGACGACATCACCGGCGTGGAGTGGGCACTCAACTCCTCCTCCGCACTGCAGATCTGGGAGCTGGGCCGCGGCGTCTCCGAGTGACCGCACGGCACACGGTCGGAGGGGCCGGTCCGGGAAAACCATCCCGGACCGGCCCCTCCGGCCGTTCCGCATCGCCCCGCGCCGGGGCCCGCGCCGCCTACTGGGCGCCGGGGCGCACCAGCCCGCTCTCGTACGCGTAGACGGCGGCCTGCACGCGGTCGCGCAGGCCCAGCTTCGTCAGCACATGGCCCACATGGGTCTTGACGGTCGTCTCGCTCACGAAGAGGTCCGCCGCGATCTCGGCGTTCGACAGACCGCGCGCGACCAGCTTGAGCACCTCCACCTCGCGGTCGGTGAGGGTGTCCAGGGTGTCCGGCACCGGCTCCTCGCCGGACGGCAGGTGCCCGGCGTACTTGTCGAGCAGTCGGCGGGTGATGCTCGGCGCCAGCATCGCCTCGCCCGCGGCCACCACCCGGATCGCCTGCACCAGCTCGTGCGCCGGGGCGTCCTTGAGCAGAAAGCCGCTGGCTCCCGCGCGCAGCGCCTCGACGACGTACTCGTCCAGATCGAAGGTGGTCAGCACCAGCACCTTGGCCGGGCCGTCCTTCGCCGGGCCGGTGATCTGCCGGGTCGCCTCCACGCCGTCCATCCGCGGCATGCGGATGTCCATCAGCACCACATCGGGCTGGAGCGCCCGGACCTGCTCCAGTGCCTGGAGGCCGTCACCGGCCTCGCCGACGACCGCCAGATCCTGCTCGGCCTCCAGGATCATCCGGAAGCCCGTACGCAGCAGCGGCTGGTCATCGACCAGCAGGACGCGGATTGCCACCACTTCTCCTTTGTTGGACCGGCTCCATTCTGCCCTGCGCCGGCTACGCGCCGTCCGCCGGGCGGATCTCCAGCGGATACACCGGGGGCGTGCCGCCGAACTCCGGGCAGTGCGCCTGGTGGTCGCACCAGCCGCACAGCTTCGTCGGCCGCGGCCGCCAGTCGCCCGTCGCCGTGGCCGTCTGGATCGCCTCCCACAGCGCCAGCAGCTTCCGCTCCACGGCCAGCAGTTCGCTCTCGCCCGGGTCGTACGTGATGATGTCGCCGCTGCCCAGATAGACGAGCTGGAGCCGCCGCGGCACCACCCCGCGCAGCCGCCACACCACCAGTGCGTAGAACTTCATCTGGAACAGCGCGCCCTCGGCGAACTGCGGCCGCGGCGCCTTGCCGGTCTTGTAGTCGACGATCCGGACCTCGCCGGTCGGCGCGACGTCCACCCGGTCGATGAAGCCGCGCAGCTGCAGCCCCGACTCCAGCACCGTCTCGACGTACAGCTCCCGCTCGGCCGGCTCCAGACGGGTCGGATCCTCCAGCGTGAACCACCGCTCCACCAGGGCCTCGGCGTCCGACAGCCAGCCGGCCAGCCGCTCGCCCGCCGGGTCGTCGGCGAACAGCTCCGCCAGCTCCGGCCGCTTGGCCAGCAGCTTCTCCCACTCACCGGCCACCATCGCCCGCGCACCGCCCGCCGTGCGCTCCGCCGCCGGTGCGTCGAACAGCCGCTCCAGCACCGCATGGACCACGGTGCCCCGCGTCGCCGCCGGGCTGGGCTTCTCCGGCAGCTTGTCGATCACCCGGAAGCGGTAGAGCAGCGGGCACTGCATGAAATCGCCCGCCCGCGACGGCGACAGCGCCACCGGCGGCCCGGGCCGCCCCGACCGCACGGCGGCCCCTTCCGCTTGCGGACCAGCGGCTTCCGCCTGCGGACCGGCGGCCGCGGCCGGTGCATCGACGGGCCCGGGCTGCGGCCCGATCGCCGCCGCCCGCGGCCCCTCCGGCGCGGCGCCGTGCCCGGCCGTCGCCGCCCCGTCGGCCGACGGCGACGCCGGTCCGTCCGCCGCTCCCTGCGCATGCGGTCCGTGCGCCGCGTCCGGCCCGGCATTCTCGGTGCTCGTTCCCATGACACCCGACCCTACGGCCCGCCACTGACAACGCCTCCCGCCGCAGGCCACCGCGACGGCCCCGGCGACGGCCCCGCAACGGATCCGCGGCGGCGGCTCGGCATACCATCGACGGCAGAACCCCTTTGCCCTGCAGATCGAACGATCGGACCGAGCAGACGCGAAGGCCGCAATTCCGACGAGGGGACGCCGTGGACGACAGCGGGAAGCCGCAGGACCCCAAGGAGCCGCAGGGCCCCGAGGAGCCTCGGCCGAACCGGCCGGCCGAGCCGCGACGGGACCCCGGGACCGGACCGCACGGCCCGGGCGGCAAGGCGCCGAAGCCCGTCCGCCGCAAGGGCACCGGCGGCGGCATCCTGATGGGCCGCCCCTTCGGCGTGCCCGTCTACGTGGCCCCCAGCTGGTTCCTCGTCGCCGCCCTGATCACCTGGGTCTTCGGCGGTCAGCTCGAACAGGTCCTGCCGGAGCTGGGCGCCGCCCGCTACCTCGTCTCGCTCTTCTTCGCGGTCGCCTTCTACGCCTCGGTCCTCGTCCACGAACTGGCGCACACCGTCGCCGCCCTCCGCTTCAAACTGCCGGTGCGCCGCATCCAGCTGCAGTTCTTCGGCGGCGTCTCGGAGATCGAGAAGGAGACCGAGACCCCCGGCCGGGAGTTCGTCCTCGCCTTCGTGGGCCCGCTGCTCTCCCTCGTCCTGGCCGGCGTCTTCTACGGCGGCATGCGCCTGGTCGAGCCGCGCACCGTCCCCGGCGTCCTGATGGCCGGCCTGATGATCTCCAACCTGATCGTGGCGGTCTTCAACCTCCTGCCCGGCCTGCCCCTCGACGGCGGCCGGATGCTGCGCGCCGTCGTCTGGAAGCTCACCGGCCGCCCCATGACCGGCACCGTCGCCGCCGCCTGGGTGGGCCGCGCGCTCGCCGTCACCGTCCTGATCGGCCTGCCGCTGCTGACCCACTCCGGCGCGCTCGGCCGCCCGCCCGCCGACATCACCGGCACGGACTCCCTCACCGACGCCCTGCTCGCCGCCGTCCTCGCCGCCATCATCTGGACCGGCGCGGGCAACAGCCTGCGCATGGCCCGCCTGCGCGAACGCCTCCCCGACCTCGGCGCCCGGGCCCTGACCCGCCGCGCCGCGCCCACCCCGCCCGACACCTCCCTCGCCGAGGCGCTGCGCCGCGCCAACGACGCCGGGGCTCGCGCCCTCGTCGTCGTCGACCCCGAGGGCGGGCCCACCGGCATCGTCCGCGAGGCCGCCATCGTGGGCGTACCGGAGCACCGCCGCCCCTGGGTGGCGGTCGGCACGCTCGCCCAGGACCTCAAGGACGGCATGCGGGTCCCGGCCGACCTCTCCGGCGAGGAGCTGCTGGAGCACCTGCGCACCACCCCGGCCAGCGAGTACCTCGTGGTCGAGGAGACCGGGGAGATCTACGGCGTCCTCTCCGCCGCCGACGTCGAGCGCGCCTTCGTCACCGCCATGGCCCGCCACTCCTGACCGCCGCGCGCCCGCCCGGAGCTCCCCGGCACCGCCGCCGGCCGCCCGCTGGTCCGGGGCACGTCCCGGGGCCGGTAGGCTGGTCACATGTCCGAACCGACCGGTGCCGCCCGCCGTCGCGGGCCCTTCAAGGTCGGGGACCAGGTCCAGCTCACCGACCCCAAGGGACGCCACTACACCTTCACGCTCGAAGAGGGCAAGAGCTTCCACACCCACAAGGGAGCCTTCCCCCACGACGAGCTGATCGGTGCTCCCGAGGGCAGTGTTGTCCGTACCACCGGGAACGTCGCCTACCTCGCGCTGCGCCCGCTGCTCCCCGACTACGTCCTGTCCATGCCCCGCGGCGCCGCCGTGGTCTACCCCAAGGACGCGGGGCAGATCCTGGCGATGGCCGACATCTTCCCCGGCGCCCGCGTCGTCGAGGCGGGGGTGGGATCCGGCTCGCTGAGCAGCTTCCTGCTCCGCGCCATCGGCGACCAGGGAATGCTGCACTCCTACGAGCGCCGTGCCGACTTCGCCGAGATCGCCACGCAGAACGTCGAGCGGTACTTCGGCGGTCCGCACCCCGCGTGGACGCTCACCGTCGGCGACCTCCAGGACAACCTCTCCGACACCGACGTCGACCGCGTCATCCTGGACATGCTCGCCCCCTGGGAGTGCCTGGAGGCCGTCTCCAAGGCGCTCGTCCCCGGCGGCATCCTCTGCGCGTACGTCGCCACGACCACGCAGCTGGCCCGCACCGTCGAGGCGATCCGCGAGCACGGCACCTTCAACGAGCCGTCGGCCTGGGAGACCATGGTCCGCACCTGGCACGTGGAGGGCCTGGCCGTCCGCCCGGACCACCGCATGATCGGCCACACCGGCTTCCTGCTCACCGCCCGCCGCCTCGCCGACGGCGTCGAGCCCCCGCTGCGCCGCCGCCGCCCCGCCAAGGGCGCGTACGGCGACGACTACACCGGCCCCGGCTCCGCCTCGGGCGGCGCCGCCAAGGACGCCTCCGGCCCCGCCGCCGAGCGCGGCTGACGGCCGGCTTCCGGCCACCGAACAACCGGGCGCCGCCGATGAGTTCCTCATGGGGAACCGTCGGCGGCGCTCAGTCGTTTCCGGGGTGTTCCCGGCGTGAAACTCGGGTCCCGCTGGTTCCTCGGCACCCCGTCCTGTGGAACGATGCTGGGCACTCCCACCGCCACAGCACTTCACAGGAGTTACCCCGCGTGCAGCCCTTGGCAGGCCAGGACCTTTCGCACACCCAGCCCCGCCCCATGCACTGGCTCACCACGGCCACCGCCGTCGCCGCGGTCGTCGCCGCCGCGTCCTTCGTCCAGCCGCCCGACGCGACCGCCAACGCCGCCTCCGCGAAGCCGGGCCGCACCGCGCCCGCTCCCGACGCGCGCGCCGTGACCTTCCCCCTCGACTGCGGACCCAACCGCCTCGATGTGGTGAAACAGGTCTCCGGCGATCTCGACGGCGACGGCACCACCGAAACCGTCGCCACCGTCCGCTGCCACAGCGAGGCCGGCACCCCGCCCGGCGGCGTCTACGTCCTCGCCCGCACCTCCGACGCCAAGGCCGCGCCCCGCATCGTGGCGACCCTCCTGGACCCGTCCCAGAAGCTGAGCGTCCAGGGCCTCGCCCTGCACGACGGCACGGTCTCCGCGACGCTCCTGGGCTACTCCACCACCGACGTGCCGCGCTGCTGCCCCGACGTCCGCACCGACACCAAGTGGCGCTGGCAGGGCGGCAAGTTCCTCCGCACCGACGACCGGGCCGCCCTGGGCACCGCCCGCGTCTGACCGCCCCGGCCCGGCGTCCTGCGGGAGCCGGGCCCGGCGCGGGCCCGTTTGGACAGCGGAAGGCGGCGGTCGCCGAGCGCGCCGCCGCCACTGCCGGTCCGCCTGCGGCTACTCCGCGTCGGGACCGTAGACCTCCACCTGATCGGCGACCCGCCGCACATGGATGCAGTCCCCGGGGCACTCCTTCGCGGAGTCCCGTACGTCGTCGAGGAGCGGCAGCGGGACGGGCGTGGTCGCGCCCTTGTCCTGCAGCAGCTCGTCGTCCGCGCTCTTGACGTACGCGAGTCCGTCGATGTCCAGCTCGAAGACCTCCGGCGCATACTGCGCACAGATCCCGTCCCCCGTGCACAGGTCCTGGTCGATCCAGACTTCAAGCTCTGGACGGGCTTCTTCCTGCACGGTCATCTCGCCTGCCGTTTCCTGCGTACGTGAAGCAATTTTGTCTAAGTGGCGCCAGCCCTGACGGGTGTTGACCGTCCCGACGATACAACCGGTCGCTTTCCGATGTTGTTCGGTGGGTATTCCCTTGGTGAGCGGACGTGCGCAAGGGTGAAGATCGGACACGCCCCGACCGTCTTTTCGATCTAGGGGTTTCAACCCGCACCCGCCCAGGTAGGGTCAGGAAGCGTCCAGCTCCCCTTGGAGGAGGTGAGGACCGTGGCAGCCCACGACGACGACATCAACCGCGGCATCCGGCCGGGGCGGGGGTCCGAGGATCCCGCCGGTCAGGTTGCCTATCTTGAGCAGGAGATCGCCGTCCTGCGACGTAAGCTCGCCGACTCTCCGCGGCACACGAGGATTCTCGAAGAGCGGATCGTCGAGCTGCAGACCAATCTGGCCGGCGTTTCCGCGCAGAACGAACGCCTCGCGAATACGCTGCGCGAGGCGCGCGACCAGATCGTCGCCCTCAAGGAGGAGGTCGACCGGCTCGCCCAGCCGCCGGCCGGGTTCGGCGTCTTCCTGCAGGCCAATGAGGACGACACGGTCGATATTTTCACCGGCGGCCGCAAGCTCCGGGTGAATGTCAGCCCGAGCGTGGAGACGGAAGGTCTCCGGCGCGGCCAGGAGGTCATGCTCAACGAAGCGCTCAACGTGGTCGACGCCATGGAGTTCGAGAGCGCCGGCGACATCGTCACCCTCAAGGAGATCCTGGAGGACGGCGAGCGCGCCCTGGTCGTCGGACACACCGACGAGGAGCGGGTGGTGCGGCTCGCCGAGCCGCTGCTGGAGACGACCATCCGCCCCGGCGACGCCCTCCTCCTCGAACCCCGCTCCGGCTACGTCTACGAAGTCATTCCCAAGAGCGAGGTCGAGGAGCTGGTCCTCGAAGAGGTCCCGGACATCGACTACGACAAGATCGGCGGTCTGGGCGGCCAGATCGAGCTGATCCGCGACGCGGTCGAGCTGCCCTACCTCTACCCCGACCTCTTCAAGGAGCACGAACTCCGTCCGCCCAAGGGCGTCTTGCTCTACGGCCCGCCCGGCTGCGGCAAGACGCTGATCGCCAAGGCGGTCGCCAACTCCCTCGCCAAGAAGGTCGCCGAGGTGACCGGGCAGCCCGCGGGGAAGAGCTTCTTCCTCAACATCAAGGGCCCCGAGCTGCTCAA
The DNA here is from genome assembly GCF_040300365.1 of Streptomyces sp. NPDC000404. NCBI lineage: Bacteria > Bacillati > Actinomycetota > Actinomycetes > Kitasatosporales > Streptomycetaceae > Streptomyces > Streptomyces sp. NPDC000404. The sequence continues at coordinate 181,351 of NZ_JBEPDN010000014.1, forward strand.
CAAGTACGTCGGCGAGACGGAGCGCCACATCCGGCTGGTCTTCCAGCGGGCCCGGGAGAAGGCCGGCGAGGGCACACCCGTCATCGTCTTCTTCGACGAGATGGACTCCCTCTTCCGCACCCGCGGCTCCGGGGTCAGCTCGGACGTGGAGAACACCATCGTCCCGCAGCTGCTCTCCGAGATCGACGGCGTGGAGGGCCTGGAGAACGTCATCGTCATCGGCGCCTCGAACCGCGAGGACATGATCGACCCGGCGATCCTCCGCCCGGGCCGGCTCGACGTGAAGATCAAGATCGAGCGCCCGGACGCCGAGGCGGCCAAGGACATCTTCTCCAAGTACCTCACCGAGCGCCTGCCGCTGCACACCGACGACCTCGCCGAGCACGGCGGCTCCCGGAAGGCCGCGGTCAGCGGCATGATCCAGTCGGTCGTCGAGCAGATGTACGCGGAATCCGAGGAGAACCGCTTCCTGGAGGTCACCTACGCCAACGGTGACAAGGAAGTCCTCTACTTCAAGGATTTCAACTCCGGCGCGATGATCGAGAACATCGTCGGCCGGGCGAAGAAGATGGCCATCAAGGCTTTCCTCGAACACGATCAGAAGGGCCTTCGGGTCTCCCATCTCCTCCAGGCGTGCGTGGACGAGTTCAAGGAGAACGAAGACCTGCCCAACACCACCAACCCGGACGACTGGGCCCGTATCTCCGGAAAGAAGGGCGAGCGGATCGTCTACATCCGCACGCTGGTCACCGGAAAGCAGGGCGCGGACACCGGCCGCTCCATCGACACGGTCGCCAATACCGGCCAATACCTGTAAACCGCGCTCCGGCTGCGGATGTCCTGCACGGGGCGTCCGCAGCCGGATGCTTTTCCGGGGCCGGAAACGGTCCCGGAAAGCCGTGCGGCGGGAATCCGAATGGAGCAATGACTGTCATGATCTCCCCAGTACCGCAAAGGCGCTCTAGGCTCGGGGGTACCGCCGCGTCACTCGGTACGGATGCGGGAAGCACACGCGGATCGGAAGCGCAGCGGTACTTGAGCGCCGTCCCCGTCCGGGGGCGCCGCCGGGCAAGGAGGGCCGCATGACCGTACGGCGAGTAATGGGAATCGAGACGGAGTACGGAATTTCCGTCCCCGGTCACCCCAATGCCAATGCCATGCTCACCTCGTCCCAGGTCGTCAATGCCTATGCGGCGGCGATGCACCGGGCACGCCGTGCCCGCTGGGATTTCGAGGAGGAGAATCCGCTGCGGGACGCCCGCGGCTTCGACCTCGCCCGTGAGGCCGCGGATTCCAGTCAGCTCACCGACGAGGACATCGGCCTCGCCAACGTGATCCTCACCAACGGCGCGCGCCTCTACGTCGACCACGCGCACCCCGAGTACAGCTCGCCCGAGGTCACCAACCCGCGGGACGCGGTGCTCTGGGACAAGGCCGGCGAGCGGATCATGGCCGAGGCGGCGGAGCGGGCCGCACAGGTCCCCGGCGCCCAGCCGATCCACCTCTACAAGAACAACACCGACAACAAGGGCGCCTCCTACGGCACGCACGAGAACTACCTGATGAAGCGGGAGACGCCGTTCTCGGACATCGTGCGGCACCTGACCCCGTTCTTCGTCTCGCGGCAGGTCGTCACCGGCGCGGGCCGGGTCGGCATCGGCCAGGACGGCCGGGACCACGGCTTCCAGATCAGTCAGCGCGCCGACTACTTCGAGGTCGAGGTCGGCCTGGAGACGACACTCAAGCGCCCGATCATCAACACCCGGGACGAACCCCATTCGGACGCGGAGAAGTACCGCCGCCTGCACGTCATCATCGGCGACGCCAACCTCTCCGAGATCTCGACCTACCTCAAGCTGGGCACCACCGCGCTGGTCCTGTCCATGATCGAGGACGGCTTCATCGCCGTCGATCTCGCCGTCGACCAGCCGGTCCGCACCCTCCACCAGGTCTCGCACGACCCCGGTCTGCAACACCTGGTCACCCTCCGCAGCGGCCGCACGCTCACCGCCGTACAGCTCCAGATGGAGTACTACGAGCTGGCGCGCAAGTACGTCGAGGACCGCTACGGCGCGGACGCGGACGACCAGACCAAGGACGTGCTCGGGCGCTGGGAGGACGTCCTGGGGCGGCTGGAGAACGACCCGATGAGCCTCGCCGGCGAGCTGGACTGGGTCGCCAAGCGCGAGCTGATGGAGGGCTACCGCCGCCGCGACGGCCTGGGCTGGGACGCCGCCCGCCTCCACCTCGTCGACCTCCAGTACGCCGACGTCCGACCCGAGAAGGGGCTCTACAACCGCCTCGCCGCCCGCGGGAAGATGACGCGGCTGCTGGACGAGGCGGAGGTCGTACGGGCCGGCCTCGAACCGCCCGAGGACACCCGGGCGTACTTCCGCGGCCGCTGCCTGGAGCAGTACGCCGACGACGTCGCGGCCGCCTCCTGGGACTCGGTGATCTTCGACTTGCCGGGGCGTGACTCCCTGCAGCGGGTGCCGACGCTGGAGCCGCTGCGCGGTACCCGTGAGCACGTCAAGGGCCTGCTGGATCGCTGCCGCACGGCGGAGGACCTGGTGAGGGCGCTTTCCGGCCGCGCAGCCGCCACGGATTCACCGCCGAATCGCGGCTGAAAGGTCCGCGTGGCGGGAATGATCGGGGTGTCCCCCGGACGTTGCACCAAGAGCAGGGCCGATGTCAGAGGGGCCTTGTAGGGTCGGATCTTGAAAGTCACATCGAGCGGGGCCGAACCGAGCGGGGTGAGGGTAATGGCGACCAAGGACAGCGGCGGCGGTCAGCAGAAGGCCACGCGTTCCACCGAAGAGGTCGAGGAGCAGACGCAGAACGCGGAGGCCTCCGACGACCTCAAGGAACGCCAGGAGAAGCTGTCGGACGACGTCGATTCGGTGCTGGACGAGATCGACGACGTCCTGGAGGAGAACGCCGAGGACTTCGTGCGGAGCTTCGTCCAGAAGGGCGGGGAGTAACCGCAGCGCGGGTCCGGGCACGGCGCCGGTGGTGTCCCGCGCGGCACCACCGGCCACGTCCGCACACCTCCGGTTCCGGAGGGCGGTGTGCCGTGGCGGGCGTGGCGGTCCGTCAGCCTTGGGCGGCCGCGCGGGCCGTGCGGCCGGGAGCCCGGCCCCACCACCCATGTGGATCACACCCGCGGGGCGGGTAGGGTCCCGGTCGTACAGTGCTTCAGCTGCACCGCAGCCTGGGACAGTCAAGCAGCGGCCCGCCGCCCCGAGGCGGCCGGCCGAGTATCCGGAAGGAAACGTGTGGAAGCCAACACCCGTAACACCGGGCGTCTACCAGCTGCCTTCCTGACGCCTGGATCCTCGTCGTTCATGGACTTCCTCGGGGACCACGCCCCCGATCTGCTGCCGGGCAGCCGCCCGCTGCCGCAGGTCCAGGGCGCCGTCGAGGCGCCGCACGGCACGACCATCGTCGCCGCGTCGTTCCCGGGCGGCGTGGTGCTCGCCGGCGACCGGCGGGCGACGATGGGCAACGTCATCGCCCAGCGCGACATCGAGAAGGTCTTCCCGGCCGACGAGTACTCCGCGGTCGGCATCGCCGGCACCGCCGGGCTGGCCGTCGAGATGGTCAAGCTGTTCCAGCTGGAGCTGGAGCACTTCGAGAAGGTGGAGGGCGCGCAGCTCTCCCTGGAGGGCAAGGCGAACCGCCTCTCCACGATGATCCGGGGCAATCTCGGCATGGCCATGCAGGGCCTCGCCGTGGTGCCGCTCTTCGCCGGCTGGGACGTCGACCGCGCCAAGGGCCGCATCTTCTCCTACGACGTGACCGGCGGCCGCTCCGAGGAGCACGGCTACGCCTCCACGGGCTCCGGCTCCGTCTTCGCCCGCGGTGCCCTCAAGAAGCTGTACCGCGACGACTTCACGGAGCATCAGGCCGCCACCGCCGTCGTCCAGGCGCTTTACGACGCGGCGGACGACGACTCGGCGACCGGCGGGCCCGACATGGGCCGGCGGATCTACCCGATCGTCACGGTGATCACCGACGAGGGCTTCAAGAAGTTCACCGACGCCGAGGTCGCGGAGATCGCCCGTGCCGTCTACGAGCGCCGGCTCGCGGAGCCCGACGGTCCCCGTGCCGCGCTGCTCTGAGGGAAGGACGGCCGGCGGATGCGCGTGCCAGTGAGAGAGCCATTGACAGAAAGGGACGGATAACCGGTGTCGACGCCGTTTTATGTCTCACCCCAGCAGGCCATGGCCGACCGTGCCGAGTACGCCCGCAAGGGCATCGCCCGCGGTCGCAGCGTCGTGGTGCTGCAGTACACCGACGGCGTGGTCTTCGTCGCCGAGAATCCCTCCCGGGCCCTGCACAAGGTCAGCGAGATCTATGACCGCATCGCGTTCGCGGCGGTCGGCAAGTACAACGAGTTCGAGAATCTGCGGATCGGCGGGGTGCGCTACGCCGACCTGCGCGGCTACACCTACGACCGCGCGGACGTGACCGCGCGCGGTCTGGCGAACGTCTACGCCCAGACGCTGGGCACGATCTTCTCCAGCGCCGCCGAGAAGCCCTACGAGGTCGAGCTGATCGTCGCCGAGGTCGGGGAGGCTCCCGAGGACGACCAGATCTACCGGCTTCCGCACGACGGCTCGATCGTCGACGAGCACGGTTCGGTCGCGGTGGGCGGCAACGCCGACCAGATCAGCAGCTACCTCGATCAGCACCACCGCGACGGCATGACGCTGGGCGAGGCGCTGAAGCTGGCCGTGGACTCGCTGTCGCGGGACAACAACGGCGGCGAGCGCACCCTCACCGCCGAGCAGCTGGAGGTCGCCACGCTCGACCGCACCCGGCCCCAGCAGCGCAAGTTCAAGCGGATCCTCGGCAGCCAGCTCTCCCGGCTGCTGGACGAGTCCGCGCCGGACGCCTCCGGGGACGCGGACGGCACGGCGGACTCCGCGGCGCCGGACGCCGGGGAGGAAGCGTCCGGCGGTGCGGACAAGGAGCAGAAGCCGAAGGGCGACGCGTAGCCGCGTCCTTCGGTATCCGGGCCGGGCCCGGTCGGTGCGCCCCGGTGGGAACATCCCGCCGGGGCGCACCGCGTTCGCGCCGGGGCCCGGCGGCGTTCCTGCCCGGCTGCCCGGCTGCCCGGCTGCCCGGCTGCCCGGCTGCCCGGTGTGTGCCCGCACGGCGTGCCGTCCCCGGCCCGCCGCGAGCCCTCCCGCGCCCGGCCCGCCCGTGACGCCGTCTCGCCCGTGACGCCGTCTCGCGGAACCGCCCGGACCGTTTCGCCCGCCGGAGTTCTACGCGGGCGCCGGACCCGTCGAGCCGCGGGTGACGAGGTCGACCGGCAGGGTGCGGGCGGCCGGTCGGTGGCCGTCCAGGGCGTCCAGCAGGGCCCGCATCCCGGCGGCGCCGAACTCCTCGGCCGGCAGCCGTACGGTCGTCAGCTCCGGTTCGACGGCCGTGGCCAGCGCCAGGTCGTCGAAGCCGGTGACCGAGACGTCCTCCGGTACCCGCAGGCCCAGCCGCCGTACCGCCTTGCAGGCGCCGGCGGCCACCACGTCGTCATCGCAGATCAGTGCGGTCGGGCGGGGCTCCGGGCCGGTCAGCGCCGTCGTCGCGGCGGCCAGGCCCGCCGCGACGGAGAGGGCGGTCGGCACCCGGCGCAGCGTGGTGCCCGGCGCCGCGGCGAACGCGTCGGCGAGGGCGCGGCCGCGTTCCGCGAAGGTCCAGGAGTCGACGTCGGCGGCGAGATGGCCGATGCGGCGGTGGCCGAGGGCGAGGAGATGCGCGGCCACCTGACGGGCGCCGCCGGCGATGTCGAGGTTGACGGTCGCGGCGGCGCGGTCGTCGTCCGGGTCGTTGTCCAGCATGACGAGGGGGAGCCCGGCGCCGTGCAGTGCGGCGAGCGCGTCCACGGCCATCGAGGAGGCGATCACCCCGTCGAGGCTGGTGCGCGCCGAGCCGAACGGGTCGGGCGCCGGGCCGATGCCCTCGGGGGAGGGGTAGAGCACCACGCCGAAGCCCGCGTCCGCGGCGGTGCGGGTGGCGCCCGTGTGCACCCGGGCGAAGAACTCGGTGGTGAGCGCGGGGACGACGAGCAGCGCGGTGCGGGTGCGGCCGGTGCGCAGGCTGCGGGCGGCGAGGTTGGGGCGGTAGCCGAGGTCGCGGGCGGCGGCGCGTACCGATTCGGCCTTGGCCGCCGAGACCCGGCCGCGCCATTTGTCGCCCAGCACGAGCGAGACCGCCGCCTGCGAGACCCCGGCGGCCCGGGCCACGTCCCGGCTGGTGACGCGGGCGGCGCCGGCCCGGGCCGGCTCGCCGGTCGCCGGTCGTGGTGCGTCGTTGCTGCTCACCGGCGGTTTCCTCCTGGCGGTCGGGCGGGCGGTCTGGACCCGTGGGTGCCGACATGATACGTATGACGCCGGAAGTTATACGTATCATGTCCGGCCCTCGGCGCCGGGCGGGAAGGGGCGGCATGGCCGCGGGATATGCGGAGCTGCTGCGGACCAGGCATGCGGCCCGGTTGCTGACCGGCACCCTGGTCGGACGGCTGCCGAACGCCACCGCCGCCCTGGCCGTGGTGCTCTTCGTCCGCGCCGAGGGCGGCAGCTACGCCCTGGCCGGCGCGCTCTCCGCCGTCTACGGCGTCTGCACCGCCATCGGTCAGCCGCTGCTGGGGCGCGCCGTCGATCTCTGCGGACAGCCGCGCGTGATGCTGCCCGCCGCCGTGGTCTCCGCGCTGGGCATGGCGCTGCCGGCCGTCGTCGGGCTGCATCCGCTGCCGCTCACGTACGCCGCGCTCGCGGTCGCCGGGCTCTTCACGCCGCCGCTGGAGGGCGGGCTGCGGGCGCTGTGGCCCACGGTGCTCAAGGGGCCCGAGCGGGTGCACACCGCGTACGCGCTGGACGCGGTGGCGCAGGAGGTGCTGTTCGCGGTCGGCCCGCTGCTGGTGACGGTGTGCGTGGCCACCTGGTCGGAGCGGGTCGCGCTGCTGGTCATCAACGTCATCGGGGTGCTCGGCGCGCTCTGGGTCGTCGTGTCGCCGCCGTCGCGGCGCTGGCGCAGCGAGCCGCGGGAGGCCCACTGGCTGGGCGCGCTGCGCTCGTCCGGGATGCTGGTGCTGATCGGCGCGTTCTTCTTCGTCGGGCTGGCGCTCGGCTCGATCGCGGTCGCGGCGGTGGCGTACGCCGACGAGCACGGCGGCGGCATGGTCTCCAGCTACCTCCTCTCGGCGCTCGGCGCCGGGGCGCTGGCGGGCGGCGCCGTCTACGGCGCGCGTGAGTGGCCCGGACGGCCCGAGGGGCGGCTGCGGCTACTCGTCGCCCTGCTGGCGCTGGGGTACCTGCCGCTGGTGCTCGTCCCCGGTGTGGTCGGGATGACGGCGTTGACGGGCGTCGCCGGGGTGTTTCTGGCGCCCGCGCTGGCCTGCGCGTTCGTCGTCGTGGACCGGCATGCGCCCAAGGGCACGGTCACCGAGGCGTTCTCGTGGCTGGTGACGACCTTCGGCGTCGGCTCGGCGGTCGGTGCCTCGGTGGTGGGGCCCGCGGTGGAGCGCGGGGGAGCGGCTGCCGGATTCGCCGTCGCCGGGGTCGCGGGCGTCGCCGCGCTGCTGGTCCTGGTGGTCACGAAGCGCTTCCTGGGAGATCCCGTACGGCCGAAGGAGGTCGTGCTCCCGGCGGAAATTGATCGCAACGGGGCTGTCGAACCCGGTTTCAGAGCACGCCGTCAGGCGTAATGTTCAGTCATGGACCGCCGCATTTTCGGGCTGGAGAACGAGTACGGCGTCACGTGCACGTTCAGGGGACAGCGCCGACTGTCGCCTGACGAAGTGGCGCGGTACCTCTTCCGCCGTGTCGTGTCATGGGGCCGCAGCAGCAATGTCTTCCTGCGGAACGGCGCCCGCCTGTACCTCGACGTGGGATCGCACCCGGAATACGCAACCCCCGAGTGCGACAACGTGACGGAACTCGTCACCCACGACAAAGCAGGCGAGCGCATTCTCGAAGGTCTTCTCGTCGACGCCGAACGCCGCCTGCACGAGGAGGGAATCGCGGGCGACGTCTATCTCTTCAAGAACAACACCGATTCGGCGGGCAACTCCTACGGCTGCCACGAGAACTATCTCGTCGCCCGCCACGGGGAGTTCTCCCGGCTCGCGGACATCCTCATTCCCTTCCTCGTCACCCGGCAGCTGCTGTGCGGCGCGGGAAAGGTGCTGCAGACCCCGCGCGGCGCCGTCTACTGCGTCAGCCAGCGCGCGGAGCACATCTGGGAGGGCGTCTCGTCCGCGACGACCCGCTCGCGCCCGATCATCAACACCCGCGACGAACCGCACGCCGACGCCGAGCGCTACCGCCGGCTGCACGTCATCGTCGGCGACTCCAACATGTCCGAGACGACGATGCTGCTCAAGGTCGGCGCCACCGATCTCGTGCTGCGGATGATCGAAGCGGGCACCGTCATGCGGGATCTGACGCTGGAGAACCCGATCCGGGCGATCCGGGAGGTCAGCCACGACATCACCGGTCAGCGCAAGGTCCGCCTCGCCAGCGGGCGGGAGGCGTCGGCGCTGGAGGTCCAGCAGGAGTATTACGAAAAGGCGGTGGATTTCTGCGACCGCCGCGGAATCCGCACCGGCACCGTCGAACGCGTTCTGGAGTTGTGGGGCCGCACCCTCGGCGCAATCCGCGAGCAGGAACTCGACCGCGTCGCGACCGAGATCGACTGGGTGATGAAACATCAGCTCATCGAGCGGTACCGCACCAAGAACAACATCACCATGTCGCATCCCCGGATCGCGCAGATAGACCTCGCGTATCACGACATCCACCGCCGCCGGGGGCTCTACTACCTCCTGGAGCGGAAGGGACAGGCGGCGCGGATCTGCGACGATCTGAAGATCTTCGAAGGCAAATCGGTGCCGCCGCAGACCACCCGCGCGCGATTGCGCGGCGATTTCATCCGCCGGGCCCAGGAACAGCGCCGCGATTTCACGGTGGACTGGGTGCATCTCAAGCTGAACGACCAGGCGCAGCGCACGGTGCTGTGCAAGGACCCGTTCCGTTCGGTGGACGACCGGGTGGAGAAGCTGATCGCCGGAATGTGAGCGCGTCCGGCGGCACAGTGCCGGGAGCCCACGGGCTCCCGGCACTGTGCCGTGTGCGGACGGGAACCGCGCCGGACCTCAGGTCGTAGAGTGGCGGGAATGGCCACCACCCCCCGATCCCGAGTGGGACTGATGAACCTCACGAAAAACACCCGTCGCGCTGCCGCCGTCGCGCTGACCGTGCCCCTTCTGCTGTTCACCGCCGCCTGCGGGTCCGACGACAAGGACGCGGGCAAGACGGTCGCCGACGTCCAGGGCAAGGTGGGCGACGAACCCGCGATCAAGGTCTCCAAGGACGCCAAGGTCGCGCCCGACCTCGTCACCAAGACCCTGGTCGAGGGCGACGGCGAGAAGGTCGGCGACGGCACCACCGTGCGCGTCGACTACGAGGGCAAGATGGTGAAGGGACAGAGCCTCGGCAGCAGCTGGGAGATCCCGCCCGGTCCCGGTAAGGACGCCAAGGGCGGCAAGGTCCCCAAGGGCGAGGCGCGGCACCAGATCGTCGTCGAGATGAACGACCAGCTGCCGCAGATGCAGCAGCAGCTGCCGGTCCCGGTCAAGGTGCTGGAGGCGCTCAAGGGCAAGAAGGCGGGCAGCCGCGTCCAGGTCGAGGGCACCGTCAAGGCGTTCATCGGCCAGGTGCCGCCGGGCTCCCAGCTCAAGGCCGACGACGGCATGGTCTACGTCGTCGACGTCGCCGGGGCCAAGAAGATCGACAAGAAGGCCAAGGTCGAGGGCGCGCAGGCCGAGCCCGAGGACGGCATGCCCGAGGTGAAGGCCGAGGGCGAGAAGGCCGCCAAGATCACCGTGCCCAAGGGGAAGAAGGCCCCCACCGAGCTGAAGCAGCAGGTGCTGGTCAAGGGCAAGGGCAAGGAGGTCAAGAAGGGCGATGCGCTCGTCGCCCAGTACACCGGCGTGAAGTGGGAGGACGGCGAGAAGTTCGACTCCTCCTGGGACCACGGCGGTGCCACGGCCTTCCAGATCGGCGCCGGTTCGGTCATCAAGGGCTGGGACGACGCGCTGGTCGGCAAGCACGTCGGCGACCGCGTCGAAATCGTGATTCCGCCGAAGCTGGGTTACGGTTCCCAACCGCAATCCGATCTCGCCAAGAACACCCTGGTCTTCTCCGTCGACATCGTCGACGCGTTCTGATCACGGTCTGCGAGACTGACGCGGCCATCGCAAGGAAACACACGTAGGAGCACATCCGTGAGCATCGACAAGCCCGAGATCGACTTCCCCGAGGGCCCGGCTCCCACCGATCTGGAGATCGTGGACCTGTGGGAGGGTGACGGGCCGGTCGCCAAGGCTGGGGACAACGTCAAGGTCCACTACGTGGGTGTCTCCTTCAGCACCGGCGAGGAGTTCGACGCCAGCTGGAACCGCGGCACCCCGCTGCAGTTCCAGCTCGGCGCCGGCCAGGTCATCGCCGGCTGGGACAAGGGCGTGCAGGGCATGAAGGTCGGCGGTCGCCGCCGGCTGACCATCCCCGCGCACCTCGCGTACGGCGAGCGCGGCGCCGGCGGCGGCCGTATCGCCCCCGGTGAGACGCTGATCTTCGTCTGCGACCTGGTCTCCGTCTGAGACCGCGCCGCACCCTGCCAGGGCCCGTGCCGCAGCGCACGGGCCCTCGGCTTTTGCCCCGGGCGCCCGTGGCGGTACGGTCACGGATCGGGAGTTCCACGAGAAAGGGCGCCGATGGCGATTGCCAAGGCCGAGCGGTTGATGAACCTGGCGCTGTGCCTGCTGGGTACCCGTCGCCCGCTGACCAAGCGCGAACTGCGGTCGTCGATCGAGGCGTACGTCGAGTCGTTCGGCAAGGGTGACGACGGCGGCCACGACGAGTCGTTCAACCGCATGTTCGAGCGGGACAAGGACGACCTGCGCGAGCTGGGCCTGGTGATCGAGACCGTCGAGGGCCTGGAGGGCGACATCGGCTACCTCGCCCGCCGCGACAGCAACCGCCTGCCGCCCATCACCCTGGACGCCGAGGAGGCCGCGGCCCTCGGGCTCGCCGCCAAGATCTGGCAGCAGGCCAGGCTGGCCGGAGCGGCCAGCGGTGCCCTGCAGAAGCTGCGCGCCGCCGGGATGCCGCTGGCCTCCGGCGACGACGCCGTCGACGCCCCGCACAGCGCGCTGGAGCCGCGCATCCCGGCCCACGAGGCCGCCTTCGAACCGCTGATGCTGGCCTGCCGCGACCGCCGCCCGGTCGTCTTCGACTACCGCAAGTCCAACGCCGCCCACCCCGAGCGCCGCCAGGTCGAGCCGTGGATCCTGGAGTGCTGGCGCGGCCACTGGTACCTCGCCGGCTGGGACCGCGACCGCAGCGCCGAACGCGTCTTCCGGCTCTCCCGGATCACCGGCAAGGTCCGCTCCCGGCAGGGCGCGTTCACCGCGCCGGTGCCCGATCACGTCACCGTCCGCGAGACCGTCGAGGTCTGGGCGGGGGAGACCGCGACCGGCACCGCCCGGATCAGGCTGCGCGCCGGCCACGGCTACCCGCTGCGGGCCCGTGCGCTGATCGTCCGTGAGCTGGGCGACGGCTGGGACGAGTTGGAGATCCCGAACGGACGCGGGCTCGACGCCTGGCTCGTGGAGTTCGGGCCCGACGTGGTGGTGCTGGAGCCGGCCGAACTGCGCGCCGACGTCATCGACCGGCTGCGCGCCGTGGCCAAGGGCTGAGGGGGAGACGACACCGTGGCGACCAACGCGATCGACCAGACCCGCCGGATGCTGTCCCTCGTGACGTATCTGCGCGAACGCCCCGGCGCCCGCGTCAGCGACGTGGCCCGCGCCTTCGGCATCACCGAGGACGAGCTGATCGCCGACCTCGACGTCCTGCCCATGTGCGGGACGAGCTTCCGCGGCGGCGACCTCCTCGACATCGACACCGACGGCGACCGCATCTGGTGGCACAACCCGGACGACGTCGCCGCCCCGCTGCGGCTCGCCGCCGACGAGGCCACCGCGCTGCTGGTCGCGGCGCGCGCCGTGGCGACCCTGCCGGGCCTGCGCGAGGGCGACCGGCAGGCGCTGCTGCGGGCCACCGCGAAGCTGGAGGCCGCGGCGGGCGAGGCGGCCGGGGCCAGCTCCCGGGTGTCGGTGACCTTCGAGTCCGAGGGCGGCGTCTTCGCCGACGTCGACCGGGCCATCGCCGAGCGCCGCCGCCTGTGGCTGCGCTACTACTCCCCGGCCCGCGACGAGCTGACCGAGCGCGAGGTGGACCCGATCCGCCTCTTCGCCGTCGGCCACACCTACATGGAGGCGTGGTGCCGCCTCTCCGAGGCCCGGCGGACCTTCCGCCTCGACCGGGTCGCGGAGATCCGGCTGCTGGACGCGCCCGCCGACCCGCCCCCCGTCGAACTGCGCGACCTCTCCGAGGGGCTGGTCCAGCCCGCGGCCGAGGATCCCGAGGTGTGCATCGAGGTCGGGCCCGGCGGCCGCTGGGTCGCCGAGTACTACCCGCACGACAGCGCCGAGGAGCTGCCGGACGGCGGGCTGCGGATCACCCTGCGCACCCCCGACCCGGCGTCGCTGCGCCGCCTGGGCCTGCGGCTCGGCCGCGACGGGCGGATCACCGCGCCCCGGGAGCTGGCCGACAGCGCGCGGCGCGCCGCCACCGAGGCGCTCGCCGCGTACGGCGAGTGAGCGCGCCCCTGTCACCGTGAGGAGAGGCAGCGAAGGATGACGACGACGGCGACCGGCACCCTGGCGGCAGCGCCCGCCCCGGTGGTCTTCAAGGCGGCGTGCCCCGACTGCCGGGGCCGGTTCGAGCTGGCGTCGGACGCCTTCCGGCTGGCCATAGGGGGCAGCCGGCGCACCACGTTCTACTCCTTCACCTGCCCCGACTGCGGGCGCGCGGTGCGCCGCCCGGCCGGGGAGCGGATCGTGGAGCTGCTCACCGGCGGCGGGGTGCGCACCCTGCGGCTGCACACCGGCTGACCGCGGCGCCCGCAGGCGGTGCCGTTCCGCGTCACCGTTAGGCTCGTCCCATGCTCTGGCCCATGATCGCTGTCGTCCTCGGCTTCCTCGGCATCGCCGTGCTCGGGGTGCTCGCCCTTCGCGTCTTCATCGAGGTGCGGCGGCTGGCCGGGCAGGTGGGGGCCGCGTCGGAGCGGATCCAGCGGGCCGCCCGGGACCTGGAGCGGGCGGCCACACCGCTGGCGGCCCGGGCCGGACGGTCCGCCGCCGGGGAGGCGGGATCAGGGGATTCCCGGGGTTGACGGGACGCCGGTGCCGGGTGCCGGGGCGGTACGCTGGAGCGCAGGTCCGACGGGCGTGGCGCGCGCGTGTCCGGGAGTGCGCACGGGGGTTGCCCGGCGTTCACCGGTGAGCGTTACGATCGCTCAAGCACGGCGGACGGACGGATGTCCGGCCAAGTCAGGTAGTCCCATCCCCAGCCGCCTCGGTGAGAAGGTATTCGCTTATGTTGTTCGGAAAGATCGGTGTTCCCGAGCTCATCCTGATCCTCGGCATCGTGGTGCTGCTGTTCGGCGCCAAGAAGCTTCCCGACATGGCCCGCTCCCTCGGCAAGTCCGCCCGCATCCTCAAGAGCGAGGCGAAGGCGATGAAGTCGGAGAGCGCGCAGAAGGACGCCGCTCCCGCCGACCCGCCGCAGGACGGTACCCAGGCCGCGCCCCGGACGATCAAGGCCGCACCCGGCGATGTGAACAGCGCGCGTCCGGTCACCGAGACCGACCGCACCGCGTAGCGCAGACCGAGGCCCTGACCGGGTGGCGGATCCTGCCGCCCCCACCGGATGAGATGAGGACGAGGGGTGCGCAAGTCCGTCCCCAAGAAGCAGAAGCGGGAGAAGGATCCCGAGGGGCGCATGCCGCTCGTGGAGCACCTGCGGGAGCTGCGTAACCGCCTTGCCAAGGGCGTGCTGGCGATCATCGTGATGATGGTCGTCGCTGCGTTCTTCTACGAGTCGATCATCAACTTCTTCACCAAACCGATCCTCCAGACGGTCGGCTGCGATTCGCTCTTCACCGACCTGGCCAAGCAGCACTCGGGCCGCTGCGCGAACATCGTGATGATGGACCTCCTCGGTCCCTTCACCCTCGCGCTGAAGGTCTCGCTGGTCTCGGGCGTCATCCTCGCCGCACCGGTCTGGCTGTACCAGCTGTGGGCCTTCCTGGCGCCCGGGCTGCACAGCAAGGAGAAGAAGTACGCGCTGAGCTTCGTCGGCGTAGGCTTCCCGCTCTTCGTCGCCGGTGCGTACTTCGCGTACGAGGTGCTGCCGACCACCGCGCGGGTGCTGATCGAGTTCACCCCGGCAGGCGTGGACAACCTGCTGACGCTGGACAAGCTCCTCGATCTGATCACCCGCATGGTGATCGTCTTCGGCCTCTCCTTCGAGCTGCCGCTGCTGCTGGTCATGCTGAACTTCGCCGGCATCCTCTCGGGCAAGCGGATGCTCGGCTGGTGGCGCGGCATGATCATGGGCGTCACGATCTTCTCCGCCATCGCGACGCCCAGCACCGACCCGATCACCATGCTGCTGCTGGCCGCGCCGATCTGCCTGCTGTACTTCGGAGCCGTGCTGATCGCGCTCTCCCGGGACGCGCGGCGGCGGCGCCGGGACGAGTCCGGGCCGTCCGACGACGAGGCGTCCGACCTGGACCTGACGCCGCAGCCGATCGGGGAGATGGAGCCGGTGGGCGGCCCCGCGGCGCTGCCCGAGCAGGCGACCGGATCCGGTGACGACCGCCGCCACCGCGGTGAGCTGGACGATGTGACCTGACATCTGCCGGGGCGCCGCGGGAGGTGATCCCGTGCGCGCCCGGGAGAAGGCGGGGGGCCGGTGGCTCCCCGCCTTCGTCGTCTCCGCGTGTCCGCCGCCCGCGGCCGTGCCGTACGGGGCGGGCGGCAGGCGGAAGGACCGGTGCCGGATAAAGCCGGGTCGAGTGTCAGAGGTGGCCGGTAGGCTCGTGAGCACGATGACCGAGGACATGTCTCCTGCTGAGCGCTATGCCGCCGCCAAGCTCCGTGCGGCCGAGCAGGCCACCGCACTCGCCCCTTTCCGTGAGATGTACGACTTCCCCCTGGATCCCTTCCAGCTCGATGCCTGCCGTGCCCTGGAGGCGGGCAAGGGCGTGCTGGTCGCGGCTCCGACGGGCTCCGGCAAGACGATCGTCGGCGAATTCGCCGTCCACCTGGCCCTCACCCAGGGCCGCAAATGCTTCTACACCACCCCCATCAAGGCGCTGTCCAACCAGAAGTACCAGGACCTGGTGCGGCGGTACGGCCCGGAGAAGGTCGGCCTGCTGACCGGCGACAACAGTGTCAACTCCGAGGCGCCGGTGATCGTGATGACCACCGAGGTGCTGCGCAACATGCTCTATGCGGGCTCGCAGTCGCTGATAGGGCTCAGCTATGTGGTGATGGACGAGGTCCACTACCTCTCCGACCGCTTCCGGGGCGCCGTCTGGGAAGAGGTGATCATCCATCTCCCCGAGTCGGTGACGCTGGTCTCGCTGTCGGCGACGGTCTCCAACGCCGAGGAGTTCGGCGACTGGCTGGACACCGTCCGCGGTGACACCGAGGTGATCGTCTCCGAGCACCGGCCGGTGCCGCTGTGGCAGCACGTCCTCGCGGGCCGCCGGATGTACGACCTGTTCGAGGAGCGGGAGGGGCGCGGCGGCGGCCGGCGGGAGGTCAATCCGGATCTGGAGCGGCTGGCCCGGCTGGAGAACAGCCGCCCGACCTTCGGCCGCGACAAGCGCCGCGGCCGCAATCTGCGCGAGGCGGACCGCGAGCGCGAGCGGCGCCAGCGCAGCCGCATCTGGACGCCCAGCCGCCCCGAGGTGATCGACCGGCTGGACAACGAGGGCCTGCTGCCCGCGATCACCTTCATCTTCAGCCGCGCGGGCTGCGAGGCGGCCGTCCAGCAGTGCCTGCACGCGGGGCTGCGCCTCAACGACCAGGAGGGCCGGGAGAAGGTCCGGCGGATAGTCGAGGCGCGGACCGCCGGCATCCCCGACGACGACCTCCATGTGCTGGGGTACTTCGAGTGGCTGGAGGGTCTGGAGCGCGGTATCGCCGCCCACCACGCCGGGATGCTGCCGACGTTCAAGGAGGTCGTCGAGGAGCTGTTCGTGAAGGGGCTGGTCAAGGCCGTCTTCGCGACCGAGACGCTGGCGCTGGGCATCAACATGCCGGCCCGCTCCGTGGTGCTGGAGAAGCTGGTCAAGTGGAACGGCGAGCAGCACGCCGACATCACCCCGGGCGAGTTCACGCAGCTCACCGGGCGGGCCGGGCGCCGCGGCATCGACGTCGAGGGCCATGCGGTGGTGCTGTGGCAGCGCGGGATGAACCCGGGGGCGCTGGCCGGTCTCGCCGGGACGCGGACCTATCCGCTGCGCTCGTCGTTCAAGCCGTCGTACAACATGGCGGTCAACCTCGTCTCGCAGTTCGGGCGGCATCGCTCGCGCGAGCTGCTGGAGATGTCGTTCGCGCAGTTCCAGGCCGACAGGTCGGTCGTCGGGATCTCCCGTCAGGTGCACAAGAACGAGGAGGGCCTGGAGGGCTACCGCGCCTCCATGACCTGTCATCTCGGCGATTTCGAGGAGTACTCCCGGCTGCGGCGGCAGCTGAAGGACCGGGAGACGGAGCTGGCCAAGCAGGGCGCGGCGCACCGCCGGGTGGCGGCGGCCGCGGCGCTGGAGAAGCTGCGGCCGGGCGACATCATCCATGTCCCGGCCGGGAAGTACGCGGGGCTCGCGCTGGTGCTGGATCCGGGGATGTCCTCGGGCCGCACCGACCGGCAGCGGGGGTATGAGCTGCAGGACGGCCCGCGGCCGCTGGTGCTCACGGCGGAGCGGCAGGTCAAGCGGTTGGCGGCGATGGACTTCCCGGTGCCGGTCGAGGCGCTGGACCGGATGCGGATCCCGAAGTCGTTCAACGCCCGCAGCCCGCAGTCCCGCCGCGATCTGGCGTCCTCGCTGCGGACGAAGGCGGGGCACCTCGTCCCCTCGCGCCACCGCAAGCCGCGGTCGGAGGCGGCCGACGACCGTGAGATCGCGCGGCTGCGCAAGGACATCCGGGCGCACCCCTGCCACGGCTGCGACGAGCGCGAGGACCACGCCCGGTGGGCGGAGCGCTACCACCGGCTGCTGCGGGACACCCGGCAGCTGGAGCGCCGTATCGAGGGGCGGACGAACACCATCGCCCGTACCTTCGACCGGATCTGCGCCCTGCTGACCGAGCTGGACTACCTGGAGGCCGACACCGTCACGGACGAGGGGCGCCGACTGGCCCGGCTCTACGGTGAGTTGGACCTGCTGGCCAGTGAGTGTCTGCGCGAGGGCGTCTGGGAGGGGCTCGGTCCCGCGGAGCTGGCGGCCTGTGCGTCGGCGCTGGTCTTCGAGGCGCGGCAGGCGGATGACGCGGTGGCGCCGAAGCTGCCGTCCGGTCAGGCGCGGGACGCGCTCGCGGAGATGGTGCGGATCTGGGGCCGGCTGGACGCCCTGGAGGAGGACCACAAGATCAATCAGGCGGAGGGGGTCGGCCAGCGGGAGCCCGATCTGGGCTTCGCCTGGGCGGCCTACCGCTGGGCGTCCGGCTTCGGTCTCGACGAGGTGCTGTCGGAGGCGGAGATGCCGGCCGGTGACTTCGTCCGCTGGTGCAAGCAGCTGATCGACGTCCTCGGTCAGATCGCGGTCGCCGCCCCGCCCGGCGGCACCGTCGCCCGCACGGCCCGCAAGGCCGTGGACGGCGTGCTGCGCGGCGTGGTGGCGTACTCGTCGGTGGGGTGAGCGCCGGGGCGCCGGGCCGAGGGGCCCACGGCGGCCCCTGCCTGCGATGCGGCGCCCGTCCCCGGGGAGGGGGCGGGCGCCGCCGCGGGTGAGGGGCGCCTGCCTCGGGCGGTGGGCCGCCCCTTCGAAACGCGACGGCATCGCCGGCACGTGTCGCTCCCCAGGTCAGGCGGCTGCGGGTGCCGCGTCGCCCGGAGCCGGGACACCGCGTGGGGGCGTCGGGCGGCGCCCGGGCCGGTGGGCGGCGCGCAGGGCGAGGAAGAGCAGCAGCCCGAACGGCGAGAGCAGCACGGGGGCGTCCTGACGGGGCACCATCCGGCAGGTGCTCATGTGGGGTGGCGGGGAGACCGCCGGGGTGCGGGGCGGGCCGCGCGCTGCCGCCGGGGCGGTCGGCCGCGCGGAAGCGGTCCACGGAACGGGGCGGCGCCGTCCGGTGCGGGGATCACCCGCACCGGACGGCGCCGCTTCGGCATCGGTGCCGGTCAGACGGCCGGCGCGGGCTCCTGTTCCGCCTCGACCTGCTGGTTCCAGTCGCGCTTGGAGGCCTGCCAGCCGTCCTCGTCGTGGCCGTTGCGCCAGTAGCCGGAGATCGACAGGGCCTCGCGCGGTACGTCCCGCTCGACGCGGAGGATGCGGCGCAGCTCCTTGACGAAGCCCGCCTCGCCGTGGACGAACGCCTGGATCCGCCCGGTGGGGAAGGCCAGCGCGTCGACGGCGGCGACGAGTCGGCGGCCGACCGGTGCGTCGCCGCGGTGCAGCCAGGTGATCTCGGCGCCCGCCGGCGCCGTCAGCGGCTGCTCCTCCTCGGGCCCGGCCACCTCGATGAAGGCGTGCACCGGCACGCCCTCCGGCATCCGGGCCAGCGACGCCGCGATGGCCGGCAGCGCGCTCTCGTCCCCCGCGAGCAGATGCCAGTCCGCCGTGGTCTCGGGGGCGTACGCGCCGCCGGGGCCGAGGAAGCGGATCTCGTCGCCCGGCTTCGCCGCGGCCGCCCACGGGCCCGCGATGCCCTCGTCGCCGTGGACCACGAAATCGACGGTCAGCTCGCGCAGCTCCGGGTCCCAGGCGCGCACCGTGTACGTACGCGTCCGGGGCCACCGGTCGCGCGGCAGCTCGGCGCGGATCTGCGCGATGTCGAACGGCTCGGGGTAGTCGACGCCGGGCAGCGGGAAGACGAGCTTGATGTAGTGATCGCTGTAGGTGCCGGCGGCGAAGGCGGCGAGGCCCTCGCCGCCGAGGACCAGCCGGACCATGTGCGGGGTGAGCTGCTCGGTGCGCCGGACCTCGGCGCGGTGCAGCGTCTGCTTCTTACGGGCGGGTCGCTCTGCTGCCACGGCGGTCTCCCCTGACGCGCTAATTGGTTAGGTTTACCTAACCTAGCAGCTCATCCCTGAAGGGTGTCGAGCAAGCGCTGCAGCGATCCGCCCAGGCCCCACCGCGCGGCGAGCGATTCCAGCCGTTCGGGGTCCGCGGGCTTGCGGGGGAGCGCAAAGCCGCCCTGCGGCACCGGTACGTCGGTGGCCACCCGCACCACCTTCGGGGCGACCGCCAGATACGGGGCGGCGTCGGTCAGCCGCCGGCGCTGCGTGGGGGTGAGCTTCGAGGCCGGATCGGCGGCCGCCGCGATGATGCCGTCCAGGTCGCCGTAGGTGTCGAGCAGCTTGGCCGCGGTCTTCTCGCCGATGCCCGGCACGCCCGGCAGGCCGTCGCTCGGATCGCCGCGCAGCAGCGCCAGGTCCGCGTACCCGCGCCCGTCGACCCCGTACTTCTCGCGCAGCAGCGCCTCGTCGGTGAGCTGGAGGGTGCCGACGCCCTTGAGGGGATAGAGGATGCGGACGCCGCGGGCGTCGTCGACCAGCTGGTAGAGGTCGCGGTCGCCGGTGACGACGTCGACCGGGCCGCTCGCGCGGGCGGTCAGGGTGCCGATGACGTCGTCCGCCTCGTAGCCCGCCGCGCCGACGCGGGCGATGCCCAGCGCGTCCAGGACCTCCTCGATCACCGGGACCTGCGGGGAGAGGGTGTCCGGGATCTCCTCCTCGTCCGGCCCGGCGGAGCCCGCCGGGGCCTCGGCCGCGACCCGGTGGGCCTTGTAGGAGGGGATCAGATCGACCCGCCACTGGGGCCGCCAGTCGGCGTCCATGCAGGCCACCAGGTCATCGGGGTGATGGTCCTGGACGAGCCGGGCGATGAAGTCCAGCAGGCCGCGCACCGCGTTCACCGGGGTGCCGTCCGGGGCCCGGACCGAGTCCGGGACGCCGAAGTACGCGCGGAAGTAGAGGGAGGCGGTGTCGAGGAGCATCAGGCGTCGAGTCACCCCCGCATGATGCCGTACGCCGGAAACCTCCCGGGAGCACGGCTCAAACGTGCCCTGGATGTGAGGTGGGTCACCGGACGGTTTGAGCCAGATAAAGGAGGGCAGGCGCGCACCCGGAGAGGACCCGATGAACGTTTCACCATTTTTATCGGCGCAGGCGGGCGGATCCCGTGCCTCTCCACGACCTGTCTACGGGGGTGGCAGGTCGTTTCTCGTGCGACAAGAGAGGTGTATGTGTCCAGGCTTCAAGCCGAGCACCTGTACATGGTGTTCGGCAGACGACCGAAGGACGCGGTGCGCAAGCTCCAGGAGGGAGCCGACCGCGACGAACTGCGCGCCGAGGGCACGACCGCCGCGGTGATCGACGCATCGATCGAGGTGGACGAGGGCCAGATCTTCGTCGTCATGGGTCTGTCCGGGTCCGGTAAGTCCACGCTGCTGCGGACTCTGAACGGACTGCTGGAGCCGACCGCCGGAACCGTCCGGTTCGACGGCCAGGACCTGACCTCGCTCAGCCCCAAGGAACTGCGCAAGGTCCGCTCCGAGAAGATCTCCATGGTCTTCCAGCACTTCGCGCTCTTCCCGCACCGCAGCGTGCTGGAGAACGCCGCCTACGGCCTGGAGGTCCAGGGCGTCCCGCGCGCCGAGCGCGAGAAGCGCGCCCTGGAGGCGCTGGAGCTGACCGGCCTCAAGGGCTGGGAGAAGTCCTGGCCGGACGAGCTGTCCGGCGGTATGCAGCAGCGCGTCGGTCTGGCCCGCGCGCTCGCCACCGACGCCGACCTGCTGCTGATGGACGAGTCCTTCAGCGCGCTGGACCCGCTGATCCGCCGCGACATGCAGGATCAGCTGCTGGAACTCCAGAAGACGCTGAAGAAGACCATCGTCTTCATCACCCACGACCTCAACGAGGCGATGCGCCTCGGCGACAAGATCGCCGTCATGCGCGACGGCCGCATCGTGCAGATCGGCAGCGCCGAGGACATCCTCGTCCGCCCGGCCAACGACTACGTCGCCTCCTTCACCCAGGACGTCGACCGCACCCGGGTGCTGACCGCCGGCGCGATCATGACCGGCACCGACGAGGTGCTGGGCACCACCGCCCCGGACGGCAACGAGATCGCCACCCTCGACGACTTCCTCGCCGCCGCGCCCGCCGTGGTCGGCCAGGACACCCCGATCGTCGACCTCTTCACGTCCTGCTCGGTCAGCACCGTGCCGGTCGCCGTGGCCGACAAGGCGGGCAAGGCCGTCGGCGCCGTCCGCGCCGACCGGCTGCTCGCCGCGCTCGGCGAGGACGGCGACCAGCCCGCGGCTCCCGCGCCGCGCCCGGCCGCGGATCAGGCCCCGGCGGGCAAGCTCGTGAAGCCCGCCGCCGGGAAGGACGCGGCCACGGACGCGTCCGCGGACAACGACCCCGAGGGCAAGGTGAGCGCCGGTGCCTAGGATTCAGATAGGCAGCTGGGCCAGCGACGCCGTCGACTGGCTCACCAACCACGCCGCCTGGCTCTTCGACTTCGTCACGCACGTACTCAACGGCTTCTACACCGGCATCCACGCGGTTCTCGCCGGTCCCGAACCGCTGATCCTCGCCGGCATCTTCGCGATCATCGCCTGGTGGCTGCGCGGTCTGCCCGCCGCAGTCCTGACCTTCCTCGGCTTCGCGCTGATCGACTCCATCGAGCAGTGGGACGAGACGATCTCGTCGCTCTCGCTGGTCCTGGTCGCCTGCATCATCACCATCGTGGTCGCCGTGCCGCTCGGCATCTGGGCCGCCCGCAGCCGCGCCGTCGGCGGTGTGCTGCGCCCGGTCCTCGACCTGATGCAGACGATGCCCGCGATGGTCTACCTGATCCCGGGCATCCTCTTCTTCGGCCTCGGTGTCGTCCCCGGCATCGTCTCCACCATCGTCTTCTCCATGCCGCCCGCCGTCCGCATGACGGAGCTGGGCATCCGGCAGGTCGACGGGGAACTGGTCGAGGCGGCCGAGGCGTTCGGCACCCACCCGCGGCGCACCCTACTGCGGGTGCAGCTGCCGCTGGCGCTGCCGACGATCATGGCCGGCATCAACCAGGTCATCATGCTGGCGCTGTCCATGGTCGTCATCGCCGGTACCGCCGGTGGCGGCGGTCTGGGCGGTTCGGTCTACCAGTCGCTCAGCTCCGTCGACGTGAAGCTGGGCGCCGAGGCCGGTCTCTCCGTCGTCATCCTCGCCGTCTACCTCGACCGCATGACCGGCGCCCTCAACCAGCGGGTCTCGCCGCTGGGCCGCCGTGCCCTCGCCAAGGCGCAGGCCTCGCTCGGCGGGATGAAGTTCCTGCGCTGGAAGCCGGCCACCTCGCTGGCGACCGTCGGCATCGTCGTCCTCGCGCTGGTCGCGGGCGGCATGGGCTACTTCGGCAAGAACTCCGGCCCCGCCGCCGCGAGCAACGACGGCCACGGCCGTTCGGTCACCCTCGGCTACGTCAACTGGGACGAGGGCCGCGCCACCACCTTCCTGTGGAAGGAGATCCTGGAGCAGCGCGGCTTCAAGCCGAAGGTCCAGGCACTGGAGGCGGGTCCGCTCTTCGCCGGTCAGGCCCGCGGCGACATCGACGTCCAGTCCAACGCCTGGCTGCCGACCACGCACGAGGCGTACTGGAAGCAGTACAAGGACAAGCTGGAGGACCTCGGCACCTGGTACGACAAGACGTCGCTGGAGATCGCCGTCCCCTCGTACATGAAGGACCTCAAGTCCCTCGACGACCTCAAGGGCAAGAGCGGAACCTTCGGCGGCAAGATCATCGGCATCGAGCCGGGCGCCGGCGAGATGAAGATCCTCAAGGACAAGGTCCTGAAGGCCTACGACCTGTCCGGCGAGTACAAGGTCCAGGACTCCACGACCGCCTCGATGCTGGCCGAGCTGGACCGCTCGATCCGCGCGAAGAAGCCGATCGCCGTCACGCTGTGGTCGCCGCACTGGGCGTACGACAAGTACGACCTGACCAAGCTGAAGGACCCCAAGGGCGCCTTCGGCTCCGGTGACAGCCTGCACATGCTGGGCCGCAAGGGCTTCTCCGAGGACGAGCCGCTGGTCGCCGGGTGGATGAAGAACTTCCACCTGGACGAGGGGCAGCTCACCAGCCTGGAGAACGCGATGAAGGACGCCGGCAACGGACACGAGCAGGAGGGTGTCCGCGCCTGGCTGAAGAAGAACCCGGGCCTGGTCGACAAGCTCGCGCCGTCCGGCAACACCTCGTACGCCAAGGGCAAGGACGCCGGCAAGGCGCCCGACATCGGCTACCCGGCGTGGGACGAGGGCATCGCCACCACGTACCTGTGGAAGAACGTCCTGGAGAAGCGCGGCTACCGGCCGAAGCTGCACAACCTCGACGTCGGCCCGATGTGGACCGGCCTGTCGACCGGTCAGATCGATGTGGAGACCGACGGCTGGCTCCCGGTCATGCAGAAGCAGTACTGGGAGAAGTACCAGAAGGACCTCGTCGACATCGGTCCCTGGTACGACAAGACGTCGGTGGAGATCGCGGTGCCGTCCTACGTCAAGGACGTCAAGACCCTTGACGACCTGCGCAAGCACAAGGACGAGTTCGGCGGCAAGATCATCGGCATCGAGCCGGGCACCGGTGCGATGAAGCGTCTCAAGAGCACCGTCGCCCCGGCGTACGGTCTGGACGGCTTCCAGGTCACCTCCGCCGGTACCAGCGGGATGCTCGCCGAGCTCCAGCGGGCGTACGGCAAGAAGGAGCCCATCGCGGTCGTCCTGTGGTCGCCGCACTGGGCGTACAGCAAGTACGACCTGACCAAGCTGAAGGACCCCAAGGGCACCTGGGGCGCCGAGAACCACATCACCTCGGTCGGCAACAAGAGCTTCCCGAAGGAATTCCCCGAGTTCCACGGCTGGCTGAAGAACTGGAAGATGACCCCCGACGAGCTGAACGGCCTGGAGAAGGACATTCAGGACGCCGGCAAGGGCAACGAGGACAAGGGCGTCCAGAAGTGGATCGACGCCCACCCGGGCATCGTCGACAAGATGGCACCCGTGAAGTGACGGTCCCCGGACCGTAGAACGCACGGCGCTCTTGTCGCACGAAACGGGCCCCGACTCCGGCACGACGCCGGGGCGGGGCCCGTTTCCGTGTGTGCGGGGCCGTGCCGCTCAGCCCGTCCCGCCGCCCGCCGCGGCCACCAGCGCCGCCACCACCCGCGGGTCGTCGCCGGCCTCCGGATGCCACTGCACGGCCAGCGTGAACGCCCGGGCGCCCGGGTCCTCCAGCGCCTCGACCGTGCCGTCCGCCGCGTACGCCGAGACCGCGAGGTCCCGCCCGAGGCGGTCGACGGCCTGGTGGTGGTAGGTGGGGACACTGACCTCCTCGGGGAGGACGGCCGCGAGCGCGGTGCCGGCGACCGGGGTGACGGTGTGCCGGGCGAAGGTGCCGGGCGGGCCGTTGTGCCCGTCGAGGTGCTGGACGAGCGTGCCGCCGCGGGCGACGTTCAGCAGCTGCAGCCCCCGGCAGATGCCGAGCAGCGGCACACCCGCGGCCGACGCCGCCTCGATCAGGGCGAGTTCCCAGGCGTCCCGGGCGGGCGCGGGCGGCCCGGTCCGCGGGTCCGCGGCCGCGCCGTAGCGGTCCGGGGCGACGTCCGCGCCGCCCGCGATGATCAGCCCGTCCAGCCGGGCGACGGTGGCGGCGGCGGCCTCGGGCGCGTCCGGGGGAAGCAGCGCGGCGATCCCGCCCGCCCGCTGGACGTGCCGGTGGTATCCGGCGGGCAGCACGGCGGCGGGCTGCGTCCACACGCCCCACCGCGCCGCGTCCTCCAGATAGGTGCTGATGCCGATGAGCGGCCGGTGCATCGGGTCCTCCGTACGGTTCGGGTGCGGGGTCGGGTGCGGCGGGGTCGTCAGCCGCGGTCCAGTTCGGCCTCGGCGGCGGCGAGCGCGGCGAACTCCTCCTCGGGCGCCGCGGCCACCAGCCGGTGCCGCGACCAGCACGCGAAGTACGCCAGCGCCACGCCGTACACACCGAGCGCGATCAGCGCCGCGTCCTTGTCCACCAGGAACGTCGCCACCAGCGCCGCACAGGCGAGGACGAAGGCGACGGCCGAGGTGAGCATCCCGCCGGGCGTGCGGTACGGCCGGTGCAGCCCCGGCTCGCGGCGCCGCAGCACCAGATGCGAGAGGGCCATCAGGGCGTACGAGATGGTGGCGCCGAAGACCGCGACGTTCAGCATCCGGGCGCCGTCGCCGGTGGCCGCCGCGAGGGCGAAGCCGAGGGCGCCGGGCACCAGCAGGCCCAGGTAGGGGGCTTTGCGGCGGCTCGTCAGGGAGAGGAAGCGCGGCAGATAGCCGGCCCGCGAGAGGGCGAAGAGCTGCCGGGAGCCGGCGAAGATCAGCGAGAAGAACGACGCCACCAGACCGGCGAGCCCCGCGTAGTTGACGATCCGGCCGGCCACCGTCGGCGCGCCGTGCGGCTGGAGCGCCTGCACCAGCGGATCGCCGACCGACTGGATCGCCGCGCTGCCGCGGGCGCCGGTCGCGGCGGTGAAGGTGACCAGCGCGAGCAGCAGCAGCACGCCCATCGCCGAGGCCATCGCCCGCGGCAGCACCCGCGCCGGGTCCCGGGTCTCCTCCGCCGCCAGCGGGACGCCTTCCACGCCGAGGAAGAACCACATCCCGAACGGGAACGCCGCCCAGATCCCGAGCAGCCCGAACGGCAGCCAGGACGAGGCGCCGAACGCGTCCGCGCGCACCGGGATGTCGTCGAGCGCGTCCACATGGAAGTCGCTGAGCGCGGCGACGGCGAAGACCAGCAGCGCGGCCACCGCGACGGCGGTGACCACCAGGCTGAAGCGCAGCGCCTCGCCCACGCCCCACAGGTGGATGCCGAGGAAGACGACGAAGCAGGCGAGGTAGACCGGCCAGCCGGAGTGCAGGCCGAACAGGCCGAGCGATTCGACGTAGTCGCCGATGAAGATCGAGATGGCGGCGGGCGCGAGGACGTACTCGATGAGGATGGCGGTGCCGGTCAGGAAGCCGCCCCAGGTGCCCAGCGCGCGCCGGGCGAAGCCGTAGCCGCCGCCCGCGGTGGGCAGCACCGACGCCAGCTCCGCCAGCGCGAAGACCAGACAGGTGTACATCAGGCCCATCAGCACGGCGGCGACGGCCAGGCCGCCGAATCCGCCGTGCGCCAGGCCGTTGTTCCAGCCGGAGAAGTCGCCGGAGACGACATAGGCGACGCCGAGACCGGTCAGCAGCAGCGGGCCCGCGCTGCCGCGCCGCAGCGACCGCCGCTCCAGATAGGCGTCCTCGGCGGAGGGCTCCCCGGTGCCGGTCCGGGGCGGTGCGCTCTGCGATTCCGTACGGTCGGCCATCAGCCGCTCCTGCCTCCGGTGGTCCGGGGCGCCCGGGACGGACGGCCCGAATAAAGGTTCAGCGGCATACCTTTGCCCGGCCGGCGGGCCGGGCGCAAGACCCGTGCGGGAAAAGGCGGGGGAGCGGGCCCGGGGCGCCGCTCCGTATCCGGCGCGCGGCACCGGCCGCTCCGTACGGGCGCCATGACTGCCACGCCCGCCGCTCCGCACGGGGCGACGCGCCCGCCGTTCCGTACGGGGCGACGCGCCCGCCGTTCCCTGCCGCCCGCGCCCCGTCAGCCTCGCCCCTCGGGCCGGGTGAGAAACCCGCGCAGCAGCGCCGCCGTGCCGCCGCAGTGTTCGCGCGCCACCTCGCGGGCGCCGTCCGCGTCGCCCTCCAGGACCGCCTCCACCAGCGCGTCGTGCTGGGTCTGGGAGTGCTCCAGGTTGCGGACCAGCAGCGGGATGCAGTCCAGCAGATCGTTCAGATGGGCGCGCACCGCCGCGTACTGCGCCGCGAGCGAGGGGGAGCCGGACAGCTCCGCGAGGGTGAGGTGGAGCAGGGTGTCGCAGCGGCGGTAGTCGGCCAGCGGCGCGTCGTGGGTGGCGGCCAGGCAGCCGCGCAGCCGGGCGGCGTCCGCGTCCGGCAGCCCGTGCGCCGCGCACAGCCCCGCGGCGCCGGTCTCCAGCACCTCGCGGAAGCGCAGCGTGTCCTCCAGATCGATCCGGTCGGTCCGGCGGCGCAGCTCCGCCTCGCCCGGATGCACGTCGCGCGCCCGGACGAACGTGCCGCCGTACCGCCCGCGCCGGCTCTCCACCAGGCCCTCGTCCGCCAGGACCTTCAGCACCTCGCGCAGCGTCACCCGGCTGATGTGCAGCCGGTCGGCCAACTCCCGCTCCGCGGGCAGCCGTTCGCCCTGTGCCACCAGGCCCAGCCGGACGATCTGGAGTATCTGCTCCAGCGCCTCCTCGAAGCCGTTCCCCGCCCGCACCGGCCGCAGCACGGGTGCCAGCCCATCCGCCGCACCGTCCATCCCGACCCCTTCCCAACCAATGGTTCGTGTGCATACCTTATTCCGGCCGGAGCGCCTGACCGCGCCCCGGACCGCAGCGACAGGAGGCAACACCGTGGCCCACCGCACGCCCCCGCTCTCCGTCGAGGAGCTGAGCGCACTCGTCGCCGCAGGGGAGATCGACACCGTCGTTCTCGCCTTCACCGACATGCAGGGACGGCTCCAGGGCAAGCGGTTCGCCGCCCGCCACTTCCTCGACTCCGTCCTCGACCACGGCACCGAGGGCTGCAACTACCTCCTCGCCGTGGACGTCGACCTCAACACCGTCGACGGCTACGCCATGGCGTCCTGGGAGCGCGGCTACGGCGACTTCGCGATGCACGGCGACCGGGCCACCCTGCGCCGCACCCCCTGGAACCCGGGCACCGCCCTGATCACCGCCGACCTGGCCTGGCACGACGGCACCCCCGTCACCGCCTCGCCCCGGCAGATACTCCGCCGCCAGCTCGACCGCCTCACCGCGCGCGGACTGCACGCCTTCGCCGGTACCGAGCTGGAGTTCCAGCTCTTCCAGGACACCTACGAGGAGGCCTGGTCACGCGGCTACCGCGAGATGACCCCGGCCAACCGGTACAACGGCGACTACTCCGTCCTCGGCACCGGCCGCGTCGAGCCCGTACTGCGCCGCATCCGCAACGAGATGGGCGCCGCCGGGATGACCGTCGAGTCCGCCAAGGGCGAGTGCAATCTGGGCCAGCACGAGATCGTCTTCGTCTACGACGACGCCCTCACCACCTGCGACCAGCACGCCGTCTACAAGACCGGCGCCAAGGAGATCGCCGCTCAGGAGGGCATGGCGCTCACCTTCATGGCCAAGTACGACGAGCGCGAGGGCAACTCCTGCCACATCCACCTCTCGCTCCGCGACGACGACGGCGCGCCCGTCCTCGCCGACCCCGACGGCCCGCACGGCATGTCCGCGCTGATGCGCCACTTCCTCGCCGGACAACTCGCCGCGCTGCGCGACTTCACCCTCCTGTACGCCCCCAACATCAACTCCTACAAGCGCTACCGCCCCGGCTCCTTCGCCCCCACCGCCGTCGCCTGGGGCCCCGACAACCGCACCTGCGCGCTGCGCGTCGTCGGCCACGGCGCCGCCCTGCGCCTGGAGAACCGGCTGCCCGGCGGCGACGTCAACCCCTACCTCGCCGTCGCCGGCATGATCGCCGCCGGACTCCACGGCATCGACCGCAAGCTGGAGCTGCCCGCCGCCTGCACCGGCAACGCCTACGACGGCGACGCCGCTCACGTCCCCGCCACCCTCCGCGAGGCCGCCGAGCTGTGGGAGCGCAGCACCCTCGCCCGCGAGGCCTTCGGCGACGACGTCGTCGACCACTACCGCCACATGGCCCGCGTCGAACAGGACGCCTACGACGCGGCCGTCACGGACTGGGAGCGCTTCCGCTCCTTCGAGCGCATGTAAGGACTGCCCGTGCCGCACGAGCTGGACATCATCAACCCGGCGACCGAGGAGACGGTGGCGACCGTCCCCGTCACCTCCCCCGAGGAGGTCGACGCGGCGGTCCGGCGGGCCGCCGCCGCCCAGGAGAAATGGGCCGCCCTCGCCCCCGCCGACCGCGCCCGACTGCTGCGCCGCTTCGCCGACACCGTCGACGCCCACCTCGACTCCCTCGCCCACCTCGAACTCCTGGAGGCCGGCCACCCGTTGGCGAACGCCACCTGGGAGGCGGGCAACGTCCGCGATCTGCTCCACTACGCCGCCGGGGGAGCGGAACGGCTGACCGGCAGCCAGATCCCGGTCGCCGGCGGCCTCGACGTCACCTTCCGCGAACCGCTCGGCGTCGTCGCCGTCATCGCGCCCTGGAACTTCCCGATGCCGATCGCCGCGTGGGGCACCGCCCCCGCCCTCGCCGCCGGCAACGCCGTCCTCCTCAAACCCGCCGAGACCACCCCGCTCACCGCCCTCCGCCTGGCCCGCCACGCCCTCGACGCCGGGCTGCCCGAGGGGCTCTTCCAGGTGCTGCCCGGCGAGGGCAAGGTCACTGGCGCCGCCCTCGTCGACCACCCCGGCGTCGCCAAGGTCGTCTTCACCGGCTCCACCGCCACCGGCCGCCACATCGCCGCCCGCTGCGCCGCGCAGACCAAACGCCTCACCCTCGAACTCGGCGGCAAGAGCCCCAACATCGTCTTCGCCGACGCCGACCTCGAAGCCGCCGCCGCGGCGGCCCCCGGCTCCTTCCTCGACAACACCGGCCAGGACTGCTGCGCCCGCAGCCGCATCCTCGTCCAACGCTCCGTCCACGACCGCTTCCTGGAGCTGCTGGAGCCCGCCGTCAAGGCGTTCACCGCGGGCGACCCGGCCGACCCGGACACCCGCATGGGCCCGCTCATCTCCGCCGCCCAGCGCGAGCGCGTACGGTCCTACGTCCCCGAGGGCGCGCCCGTCGCCATCCGCGGCGAGGCCCCCGAGGGCAAGGGCTTCTGGTACCCGGCGACCGTCCTGACCGGCCACCCCGACGACCGCGCCGCCGTCGAGGAGATCTTCGGCCCGGTCGCCGTCGTCCTCCCCTTCGACGACGAGGCCGACGCCGTCCGCCTCGCCAACGCCACCGAGTACGGCCTGTCCGGCTCGCTGTGGACGGGCGACATCGGCCGCGCCCTGCGCGTCTCGCGCGCCGTCGCCGCCGGCAACCTCTCCGTCAACTCCCATGCCAGCGTGCGCTACCAGACCCCGTTCGGCGGCTTCAAACAGTCCGGCATCGGCCGCGAACTGGGCCCCGACGCCCTCACCGCCTTCACCGAGACCAAGAACGTCTTCATCAGCACCGAGGAGTGACCGTGACCGACCAGACCCCCGTCTGCCGCCGCCTGGTGGACCGCACCGCCGTCGTCACCGGAGCGGGCAGCGGCATCGGCCTGGCCACCGCCCGCCGCCTGGCCTCCGAAGGCGCCCGCGTCGTCTGCGCCGACATCGACGAGGTGGCCGGCAAGGCCGCCGCCGAGGAGACCGGCGGCCTCTTCGTCCAGGTCGACGTCACCGATTCCGACCAGGTCGAGGCGCTCTACCGCACCGCCTTCGAGACCTACGGCTCCGTCGACATCGCGTTCAACAACGCCGGGATCTCCCCGCCCGAGGACGACTCCATCCTCACCACCGGACTCGACGCCTGGAAGCGCGTCCAGGAGGTCAACCTCACCTCCGTCTACCTCTGCTGCAAGCACGCCCTGCCCTACATGCGCGACCAGTTCGAGCGGACCGGGCGCGGCGGCTCCATCGTCAACACCGCCTCCTTCGTCGCGGTCCTGGGCGCCGCCACCTCCCAGATCAGCTACACCGCCTCCAAGGGCGGCGTCCTCGCGATGTCCCGCGAACTGGGCGTGCAGTTCGCCCGCGAGGGCATCCGCGTCAACGCCCTGTGCCCCGGGCCGGTCAACACCCCGCTGCTGAAGGAGCTGTTCGCCAAGGACCCCGAGCGGGCCGCGCGCCGCCTGGTCCACGTGCCCGTCGGCCGCTTCGCCGAACCGGAGGAGATCGCCGCCGCCGTCGCCTTCCTCGCCAGCGACGACTCCTCGTTCGTCAACGCCGCCGAGTTCCTGGTCGACGGCGGTATTGCCGGGGCCTATGTCACCCCGGTGTGAAGGCTGGGTAAAGTCGCACGTCACAGCAGGGGCCGGCGCCATCTGGTGCCGGTCCCGGCACGTTTCCCATCCGCACCGGACACCGGAGTCCCCCATGCGCAGATCCGCCTTGGCCCTGGGCCTGGCCACCGCCGCGCTCCTCGTCGGCAGCGTCCCGGCGACCGCCGCGGCCCCCGCCCGCACCGAGCAGTCGCACGCCGACCGCTGCCCGCAGCTCTCCCGCGACCTGCCCTGGTACGGCCACAACCGCGCCAAGCTCCAGCGCACCATCGACGAGCGCGGCACCTGCGAGAACCCGGGCCTCGCCCACGGCCGCGCCCCCGTCGCCGCGTTCGACTGGGACAACACCATGACCAAGAACGACGTCACCGACGCGACGCTCAACTGGTCCCTGCTCAACGACAAGATCCTGCGGCCCGCCCACTGGCGCGACACCAGCAAGTGGATGACGCCCGCCGCCGACCGCGCGCTGACCGCCGCCTGCGGCACCTCCGTCCCCGTCGGCGCCCCGCTGCCCACCTCCACCGACGCCGACTGCGCCGACGAGATCCTCCAGATCCGCGCCGAGGCGAAGACGATGAGCGGGCAGGAAGCTTTCTCCGGCACCTGGAACCACCGCCGCACCGTCCCCGAGTACGCCTGGGTGCCGCAGCTGTTCGCCGGCCACACCGAGGACGAGGTCCGCGCGTACGCCGCCGCCGGCCGCAAGGCCGCCCTCGCCGCGCCCGTCGGCGCCACCGTGAAGGTCGGCACCCACACGCTCCCCGCCTACGTGCGCTACTACGACCAGCAGAAGGACCTGGTCCGTACGCTGCGCAAGGCCGGGTTCGACGTCTACATCGTCTCGGCGGGCTCCAAGCCGGTCGCCGAGGTGTGGTCCCGCGCCATCGGCTTCGACCGCGCCCACACCATCGCCATCCGCAGCATCCTCGACGACGAGCAGAAGCTGACGTACCGGACGCAGGGCTGCGGCGACATGCCCGACTCCCAGGGCGACGCCATCCCCTACATCGACGGCAAGCGCTGCTGGATCAACCAGGAGATCTTCCACATCAAGGGCGCCGAGGCGTGGCGCAAGCAGGACCCCGCGCACCGCATCGCCCTCGGCGGCGGCGACGCCGACACCGACTCCACCTTCGTCGCCGACGCCACCGGCGCCCACCTGGTGATCAACCGCAACAAGACCGAGGTCATGTGCCGCGGCTACGACAACGCCGACGGCCGCTGGGTGATCAACCCGATGTTCATCGACCCGCTGCCCCGCAAGTCCGGCAGCTACCCCTGCGCCACCCAGGGCTACATCAACACCGACGGCGTCCTCGGCCCGCTGCGCCGCCCCGACACCACCGTCGTCCCGGACCAGACCGACCGCATCCACGGCTGAACCACCGGCCGGACCGCGCGGGGTTGTGCGCGCGGTCCGGCCACCGGGCCCTACGGGGTCCGGCACCGAGGGAACCCCGGGCCCGCAACGGCGCCCGGGGTTCCCGGCTCTGCGGACCTCACGGGAGCGTCCGCTTCCCGGACCTCACAGGAACGTCCGCCCCTCGCCCCGGTACGTCGGCACCGTCGCCACCACCCGGTCGCCCTCCACCAGCCGCAGCGCGTCGAAGCGTTCGCACAGCTCACCGGCCTTGGCATGGCGGAACCACACCTTGTCGCCGAGCGCCAGCCGGTCGGCGGCCGCCCCCAGCAGCGGCGTCTGCACCTCGCCCGGCCCCTCCTGCGGGTCGTAGCGCAGCCCGGCCGGAAGATACGGCTCCGGCAGCCGGTCGGCGCCCGCCGCCCCCGACGCCGGATAGCCGCCGCCCAGCACCGTCACCACCCCGGGTCCGGGACGGCGCACCACCGGCTGCGCGAACAGCGCCGCCGGACGCCCCCGGAACGACCGGAAGTTGTCGAACAGCCGCGGGACGAACAGCCCGGAACCGGCCGCGATCTCGGTGATCGCCGCCTCCGCCGCGGTGTGCTGGACGCTGCCGGTGCCGCCGCCGTTGACGAACTCCAGCCGCGGCGCCACCGCCCGCACCGCCCGCACCGCCTCCCAGCGCCGCGCCGCCAGCTCCTTGCGCGCCGCCGCCTGCATCATCCGCACCGTCCGCGAGAACACCGGCCGCCCCGCGACCTCGTCGCCCACCCCCGCCACATGCCCCTCGTACGCCATCAGCCCGACCAGCCGGAATCCGGGGCGGCGCACCACCTCACCGGCCAGTTCGGCCAGTTGGGACGGGCGGCGCAGCGGCGACCGCCGGGCGCCGACCCGCAGCGCGCCGCCGCCGGTGCGGTACGAGGTGTCCAGCTCCAGGCAGACGCGTATCTCCGCGCCGCGCCCGGCGGGCCGGCAGGTGTCGATCAGGTCCAGGTGCGCCGGGTCGTCGACCATCACCGTCACCGCGGCGGCCGCCCGCGCGTCCTTCGCCAGCTCGGTGAGCGCGGCGCGGTCCGCCGTCGGATACGCCAGCAGCACGTCCTCGAAGCCCGAACGCGCCAGCCACAGCGACTCGTCGAGCGTGAAACTCATGATCCCGGCGAAGCCGTCCCGGGCCAGCACCCGCTCCAGCAGCGCCCGGCAGCGCACCGACTTGCTCGCGACCCGGATCGGCTTGCCCTGCGCGCGGCGCACCAGATCGTCGGCGTTCGCGTCGAAGGCGGCCAGATCGACGACGGCCAGCGGCGCGTCGAGTCCGGCGGTCGCACGGTCGTAACGGGCTTTGTCGCCATACGCGACGGCGGGATCCTGGGACATGGCGGCAGCCTGCCAGACCCCGCTACCGCTGGGTAGGGGCCCAGAGCCCGGCGGACTTGCCACGGGGGTACGGGCCGGACCACCGGAGACCGTAGAGTGTCCGGACGCCGCCACCAGCAGGTCAGCGGCGCTTTACCGAGATATGGACCACCTTGCCCCGATTGCCGTGCGGGGGCGGGTGCGTGGCGCGAGGGGGGCGCGGGTGAGCACCGAGGCGGACCGTGCCGGAAAGCGGAAACTCCCCCCGATACCTCCGCCCCCGTCCTACCCCCCGGCCAACCTGGAACGCGACACCGCGAGCCTGCCGGTGATCCGCCTCGACGCCCCGCCCCCGTCCGCCGCGCCGCCCCGTCCCCTGACGGACCCGGTGGCCGCCACCGGAGCCGAGCCGGCCGCACCGCCCGCGACGGGCCGCACGCCGAAGCCGAAGGCGCGCGGCGGCAAGGTCCGCGCCGTCAAGGGACGGCTGCTGAAGGGCCGTTCGGCGGGCGCCCGCCGCCGTGGGGGAGAGGCCGCCGCCGACTCCCCGGGCCGCACCTCCGGCCCGCGCGGCCGCGGCGGCGAGCCGTCCCCCGAGAGCCAGGTCCGTGCCCCGGGCACCCGCCGCCCCGGCGGGGACGCGGCGAAGGGCGGCCTGGCGGGCGTCTCCCGGATACCGGCGGGCACCTCACCGGCCCCGGCCGCGCCCCGCCGCATGCCCGCCCCGCCCGCCGCGGCACTGGACGGCCCCGCCTCCGCCGCCCGGCCGCTGCCGCAGCAGCCCACCGGACGCCCCGTCGCCGTCCCGCCCCGCCCCGCCGCCGAACTGGACGGCCCCGCGCCGTCCGCGTCCTCGCGATCCCTTCCGGAGGTACCCGTGGAGCGGGAGTCCATGGCGGGACGCCCCGCGGACGGGGAAGGCCCTGACGACGGCCCCACCCCGCCCGGCCCGGGCCACCCCGTGACGCCTGCGGCGACGACGGAGCCGGGGGCGGTTGTCCCGCCTGGGACGGGACCGTCTGCTCCGTCTGGCCCGGGGGCGGGGGCATCCGAGGCGTCTGGCTCGGAGGCGGGAGAGTCCGGGGCGTCCGGCTCGGAGGCGGGAGAGTCCGGGGTGTCCGGCTCGGCTACGGGCACGCCGTCCACGTCGGCCCCGTCCGCGGCGTCCGGCTCGGGAGCAGGCACGCCACCCACGTCAGGCCCGCCCGCGTCCTCCAACCGTTCCACGCCGCCCGCCCCGGCGTCGTCACCCGCCGCCCCGCCGTCGACCGGCCAGGCGCCGGCGCCCGCGCCCGCCGGACCGTCCGACGCCTCCGGCGTACCCACCGACCGCATCCCGACGCAGCCGCGGCCCCGGCCCGCCGTACCGGACACCGCCACCACGCCCCCCGAGGAGGACGCGACAACGGCCGTGCTGCGCCGGGTGCCCGCCGGTGGCGAGGGCGGTTCCCCGGGTGCGGACGCCCCGGCATCCGCCCCGGTGGCGACCTCCGCCTCGGCCTTCGCGCGCGCCCCGGAAACGGCCCCGGAGCAGGACAACCCCGCCCCGCCGCAGGTGCCGTCCGCCGCACCCGTACGGACCTCGGCCTCGGCGACCCCGGCGCCGGACCCCGCCATCCCCGTCCGCGGGCCGGACGGCACCCTCCCGGCACCCCCGCGCCCGGCCGGCCCGCCCCTCGCACCCCCGGTGGACACCGTCCCGCGCCCGGGGCGTGCGGGCCCCGCCGCGCGCTCCGCGAGCGCGCCCGCCGCACCGGCGCGCCCCACGACGCCGCCCGCCCCGGCCGCACCCCCGCGCCCGGCGGCCGCGCCCGCCGCCGCACCGGGCTTCCGGGACACCGCCGCCTACCATCTGGCCCGCAGCCAGGGCCTCTGGGCGCCCGGTGACGCCGCCGCGCCCCGCGCCCGCGCCGCCACCCCCGCTCCGGGCACCGTCCCGCCCCCGGGGCGCTCCGGCGGGCCGTTCCGTCCGCGCGCCTCGCTGCCGCCGCAGGCCGCCGGGCCGCTGGGCCCGCCCCGTCCGCTGTCCGCGCCCCGCCGCCCGATGTCCCGGGCGTTCGCCGCCGCGGCCTGCCTCGTGCTCGGCACCGGACTTCTCTGCGGCGCGGTGGCCGGAAGCTGGCTCACCGAGGGCGCCGACGCCCGTACCGCCGCCCAGATCGCGTACGACAACGGACGCGACGCCTGGCACAACGCCCCCGTCGACGCGCTCTTCCCCCCGGTCGTCGACGGGCTCGGCGCCGGGCCGGGCGGCTCCGACCGCCGCTGGACCCGCGTCGCCGTCGCCCCGGACCGCTCCTGCCGGGGCGCCGAGAACCCGGAACTCACCAAGGCCCTCGCCCCGGCCGGATGCGTCCGCCAGCTGCGCGCCACCTACCTCGACGCGACCCGCACCGACCTCGTCACCATCGGCGTCCGGACCGCCAAGGCCGATCAGGACACCATGAAGGCGCTACGCCTCCGCTTCGCCGCCAAGGGCCTCGGCGGCGACGCGGACCTCATGCCCCGCACCTACGCACCCGAGGGCACCCCGGCCGCCTCCTTCGGCCCCGACCAGCGCGCCACCTGGACCGTGCGGGTGCTCACCGACATCCCGGTCGTCGTCTCCGCCGTCGCCGGCTTCGCCGACGGCCGCACCGTCCCCACGCCGCAGCCCGCCGCGGACGCCGTCCGGCCCGGCGCCACCACCGTGGCCGCCGAAGCCGGGCTCGGCCACGACGCCAAGGGCCTCGCCGACCGCATCGAGGCCACCTTCCGCGCCGCGGCCGGCAGCACCACCCGCACCACGGAGGCCTCCCCGTGACCCGAGCCCCGCTGCGCGCCGCCGCCGCGCTGACCACGGCCCTGACCGCCGCCCTGGCACCCCTGCTGACCGCCGCCCCGGCCCGCGCCGACGGCATCCGCGCCCAGGAGTGGGCCCTGGAGGCCATCCACGCCCAGGACGCCTGGAAGACCACCAAGGGCAAGGGCGTCACCGTCGCCGTCCTCGACACCGGCGTCGACGCCGACCACCCCGATCTGCGCGGCTCGGTCGCCCCCGCGGAGGACCTCATCGGCTTCGGCGCAGGTCCCAGCGACCCCCAGTGGGCCGTCCACGGCACCGGAATGGCCGGGATCATCGCAGGTCACGGCCATGGCCCGGAGAAGAGCGACGGGGTGCTCGGCATCGCCCCGCAGGCCCGGATACTCCCGGTCCGGGTGATCCTGGAGGACGACGACCCGGCCCGTAAACGCGCCCGCGCCGAACGCGCCGGGGCCCTCGCCGACGGCATCCGCTACGCCGCCGACCACGGCGCCGACGTCATCAACCTCTCCCTGGGCGACGACAGCGCCTCCGCCCACCCCGAACCCCGCGAGGACGCCGCCGTCCAGTACGCGCTCGGCAAGGGCATACCCGTCGTCGCCTCCGCGGGCAACGGCGGCGAGGAGGGCAACCGCGCCTCGTACCCGGCCGCCTACCCGGGCGTCATCGCCGTCACCGCCGTCGACCGCTACGGCAACCGCGCGGACTTCTCCACCCGCCACTGGTACGCCACCGTCGCCGCCCCGGGCGACGAGGTCGCGACCGCCAACCCCGACCGCACCTACTACGAGGGCTGGGGCACCAGCCCGGCCGCCGCCTTCGTCTCCGGCTCCGTCGCCCTCATCCGCGCCGCGCACCCCCGGCTGAGCCCCGCCCAGATCCGCCAGCTCCTCATGGACACCGCGCAGGACCGCCCCGACGGCGGCCGGGACGACGACCGCGGAGCCGGCACCGTCGACCCCGCCGCGGCCCTCAAGGCCGCCGCCGACCTCGAACCCATCGCCCAGAAACCGGCCCCCGCCGCCCACACCGCCCGCCACTTCGGCCCCGGCCACACCGCCGAGGCACACGGCTCCGCGCCCGCCGGCTGGTTCCCCTGGACCGCCGCGGCCGCCGGCACCGCCCTCCTCGCCGCCGCCGCGGCCCTCTGGCGCGACCGCCACCCCACCCGCCTCTTCCGCTGAGGGCCGCCCCGGCGGAACGCAAAGGGCCCGGACCCGTCGCCGACGACAGGCCCGGGCCCGTACGGGCACCTCGGATCCTTCCCCTACGACGCGGCCCCCGGCGCCCCCGCGGGCAGCGGTTCGACGCCCGTGACGCGGCGCGCCCGGTCCGGCTCGATGAGCACCATCACCCGCCGCTCACCGGGGAGCAGCCACTCGTACCCCTCGGAGCCGCGGTAGACGCGCGCCAGCTCGTCCATGTTCCGGTCCGCCTCCGGCCCCTCGACGAAACGCACGGCGCGGCCGTGGATCTGCACCCGGTCGTACGGGTCGTCCGGGTCCGCGTGCGAGAGGCACACCCGGGGATCGTGGCGCAGATTGCGCTCCTTGATCCGGCCGACGGAGGTGTTGAAGAGCAGCAGATCCCCCTGGAGCCCCACCCACATCGGGCTCACGTGCGGCGATCCGTCGGGGTTGACGGTGGCGACGTACCAGAAGGTCGGCGCCTCGATCCGACGGCGGATGTCATTCGGCAATTCGATCATGAAAACGATCTTGCCCGAACCGTGGCGGCCACACCTCACCGGGGGAACACGTGGTGAGGACCACGGCGCACCAGGCGCCGTTCCCGCACGCCGCACCCGCCCCCGGCCGCACACCCCCCTGCCGCTAGGCTCGCCCCGTGGCGCAGAAGAACATCCCGGACCCCGGTTTCTCCGACGACGACGGCTCCGCCGACCCGGCCCTCGCGGCCGCGCTGGCCGCCTACGACCGCGACCGGAGCGCCGAACCGCAGCTCCTGGCGGCCCTCTCCGGTGCCCGGATGCTGGTGCCCGTCGTCGCCGTGCTCGGCGAGAGCGAGACGGGGCCCGACGGCCTGCGCCGCGAGAAGACCAGCGACATGGCCGTCCCCACCCTCCAGGCCCCCGACGGCCGCCGCGCGCTGCCCGCCTTCACCTCGATGGACACCCTCAAGCGCTGGCGCGCCGACGCCCGCCCGGTCGCGGTCCCGCTCCGCCAGGCGCTGCTGGCCGCCTCCCACGAGCAGGCCGACACCGTCGTCGTCGACCTCGCCGGACCCGTCACCTACCAGCTCACCGGCCCCGCCCTGCGCGCCCTCGCCGAGGGCCGCCAGGACGCCGACCCGCGCACCGACCCGGCCGTCCTCGACGCGCTGCGCACCCTCCTCGCCGCCGAGCCCGCTGTCCGCCTCGCCCATCTGGCCCCCTCGGCCGAGACCGATGCGACCCTCGCCCTCGGCCTCGCCCCCGACGCCTCCGCCTCCGACGTCGCCCACCGACTGGCCCAGTCCCTCGCCGCCGACGAGGACCTGCGCGCCCGGCTGGTCCGCGGCCTCGACCTGGCCCTGCTGCCGCCCGGCACGGAGCCGCCCGAGGAGCCCTTCTACCGCCGCTGACCCCGGCGCCCGGGACCGCCGCCCGGCCCCGGGCCGCGCCCGTCCGACGGGCGCGCCGCTCTCCCCGGTCGCAGAATGCGAGGACAGCTCGGGATCACGCGAGGAGAGCCCCTATGGAGACCACCGAGACCCGTACGCTCCTGTCCGAATTCCTCGGCACGCTGCTCCTGGTGTTCTTCGGTGTCGGCGCCGTGGTGCTGGCCGGTGAGTACATCGGGACCTTCGGCATCGCGCTGAGCTTCGGCTTCGTCATGCTGGCCATGGCCTATGCGATCGGCCCGATCTCCGGCAGCCACATCAACCCGGCGGTCACCATGGGCATGCTGCTGGCCCGCCGCATCACCCTCCGTACGGCCGTGGAGTACTGGATCGCGCAGGTGGTCGGCGCCATCGTCGGCGCGGCGGTGCTGTTCCTGATCGCGAAGCAGATCCCGGGCCTGCGGACGAGCGAGTCCT
Organism: Streptomyces sp. NPDC000404; assembly: GCF_040300365.1. Classification (NCBI taxonomy): domain Bacteria; kingdom Bacillati; phylum Actinomycetota; class Actinomycetes; order Kitasatosporales; family Streptomycetaceae; genus Streptomyces; species Streptomyces sp. NPDC000404. The sequence goes on from NZ_JBEPDN010000014.1 coordinate 221,088, forward strand.
TCGGCTCCAACGGCTGGGGCGACCGCTCCGCCGTGCACCTCAACACCGGCGGCGCCTTCGTCGCGGAGATCGTGCTGACCTTCGCCTTCGTCTTCGTGGTGCTGGCCGTCACGCACAAGGTCGCGTTCACCGGCTTCGGCGGTCTGCCCATCGGCCTGGCGCTGGGCATGGTCCACCTCGTCGGCATCCCGCTCACCGGGACGTCGGTCAACCCCGCCCGCAGCATCGGCCCGGCGCTCTTCGCCGGCGGCGCCGCCATCACCCAGCTGTGGCTGTTCATCGTCGCCCCGCTGATCGGCGGCGCCCTCGCCGCGATCGTGCACCGCTACACCCACCCGCCGTACGCCCCGGCAGCCGTCGCCGCCGAGACCGCCCCGGAGCCGGAGAAGCACTGACGGCGCCCCGTACGCACGACGGAGCCCCGGACCGCGCGAGGCGGCCCGGGGCTCCGTACGTGGCGTCCGGCGGATCAGCCGTAGACCGGTCCGGTGAACTTCTCGCCCGGTCCCTGGCCCGGCTCGTCCGGGACGACCGACGCCTCGCGGAAGGCCAGCTGGAGCGACTTGAGGCCGTCGCGCAGCGGCGCCGCGTGGTACGAGCCGATCTCGGTGGCGCTGGCCGTCACCAGGCCCGCCAGTGCGTGGATCAGCTTCCGCGCCTCGTCGAGGTCCTTGTGGGCGTCGCCCTCCTCGGCGAGCCCGAGGTTGACCGCGGCGGAACTCATCAGGTGCACGGCGACGGTGGTGATCACCTCGACCGCCGGGACGTCCGCGATGTCGCGGGTCATCGCGTCGAAGTCCGTCTCCGACGCGTTGGGGGCGTCGGGCTGCTGCGGGGTCTGGTCACTCATGTCGGGGCGCTTCGCTTCCTGCTGGAGGGGGATCGCGTCCAGCCTAAGACCCGCCCGCGCGCCTCCCGCCCCCGGCCGGACCTCCCGCGCCCGCGGACGGTCCGCGGGCCGTATCCCCTGGCTGCGGCCGTCGTCCGCACGGATGTCCGTATCCGCCTGGGGCTCACCTCTTGACTCGTGTATTCTGGTGTTCCGACCGGCCGGACACCCAGGTGACCGGCCCACAAGTGGAGGCTCCGATCTCCCACCCGACCGACCTCAGGGTTGGCGGGTCAACGGTCCGGCTGCGCCCCGCGGAGACCTTCGCGGCGGTGTTCCTGAACCTTTCACGGAGCCCCGCCTTGTGTCCCGTCCGGGGCGTTTTTTGATGTACCGGCGCGGTTGGTCACACCGAAACAGAACTGACGCGGCAGTCCGCCAGGCCGTCGCGTGGTGCTACCGAGGAGGATCCATCAGCGCCGAGCCCCGCATCAACGACCGGATTCGCGTCCCCGAGGTGCGACTCGTCGGTCCCAGCGGCGAGCAGGTCGGCATCGTGCCGCTTGCCAAGGCCCTGGAGCTTGCGCAGGAGTACGACCTCGACCTGGTCGAGGTGGCCGCGAACGCACGTCCGCCGGTCTGCAAGCTCATGGACTACGGAAAGTTCAAGTACGAGTCGGCCATGAAGGCCCGTGAGGCGCGCAAGAACCAGGCGCACACGGTCATCAAGGAGATGAAGCTCCGGCCGAAGATCGACCCGCACGACTACGACACCAAAAAGGGTCACGTCGTTCGGTTCCTCAAGCAGGGTGACAAGGTCAAGATCACGATCATGTTCCGTGGTCGCGAGCAGTCCCGCCCCGAGCTGGGCTTCCGGCTGCTGCAGCGGCTCGCGGCCGATGTGGAGGACCTCGGCTTCATCGAGTCGAACCCGAAGCAGGACGGCCGAAACATGATCATGGTCCTCGGTCCGCACAAGAAGAAGACCGAGGCGATGGCCGAGGCCCGTGAGGCGCAGGCCGCCCGCAAGGCGGAGCGCCAGGGTGGGGCCACGGAGTCCCACGAGGAGCCCGCCGAGGCGTGATTCCCGGGCGAGCCCCGGACGTCGCGCCGGGGCACCCGCCCCGGACACAACCGATACATCTGACGCTCCCGTGCGGCTCGGGCCGGTGGGGAGCGCCACTGACGAGGAGAGAACGGCGCATGCCGAAGAACAAGACGCACAGCGGGACCAGCAAGCGCTTCAAGGTCACCGGCTCCGGCAAGGTGCTGCGCGAGCGCGCCGGCAAGCGCCACCTGCTCGAGCACAAGTCGTCCCGCGTGACGCGTCGCCTCACCGGCAACGCCGAGATGGCCCCGGGCGACGCCAAGAAGATCAAGAAGCTTCTCGGCAAGTGAGCCGCCGCGCCCCGCTCCGTACGGGGTGCGCGATCAGGACCGGGACTAATCGAATCGGGCCGTGTGACGACCACCACGGCCCCGCTACAAGGAGTTAAGAAGTGGCACGCGTCAAGCGGGCGGTCAACGCCCACAAGAAGCGCCGGGCGATCCTGGAGCAGGCCAGCGGTTACCGCGGTCAGCGCTCGCGTCTGTACCGCAAGGCCAAGGAGCAGGTGACCCACTCCTTCGTCTACAACTACAACGACCGCAAGAAGCGCAAGGGCGACTTCCGTCAGCTGTGGATCCAGCGCATCAACGCCGCTGCCCGCGCCAACGGCATGACCTACAACCGCTTCATCCAGGGTCTGAAGGCCGCCTCCATCGAGGTCGACCGCAAGATCCTCGCGGACCTGGCCGTCAACGACGAGAACGCGTTCGCCGCGCTCGTCGAGGTCGCCCAGAAGGCGCTCCCGAGCGACGTCAACGCCCCGAAGGCCGCCTGAACACCGGCCTGACGACGTGACGAGCGGACCCGCAGGCACCGGCCTGCGGGTCCGCCGCCTTTTCACCGGACGCACCCGCCTCTCCCCGCACCGAACCACAGAAGCGAGCCGCCGCCCATGGCCACCCCCGAGCTGATCTCCCCGCGGTCCCCGCGCGTCTCCGCCGCCCGGCGGCTGGCCCGCCGCGCCTTCCGGGCCAGGGAGCGCCGGTTCATCGCCGAGGGCCCGCAGGCCGTACGCGAGGCCATCGCGCACCGCACCGGCGGCGAGCCCACCCTCGTCGAGCTGTTCGCGACCGTCGAGGCGGCCGAGCGGCACGCCGAGATCGTCGCCGCCGCGCACGCCGCGGGCATCCGCGTCCACCACGCCGACGACCGCACCGTCGCCGACATCTCCCAGACGGTCACCCCGCAGGGCCTGGTCGGCGTCTGCCGCTTCCTCGACACGCCGTTCGAGGAGGTCCTCGCCGCCCGCCCGAAGCTGATCGCCGTCCTCGCGCACGTCCGCGACCCCGGCAACGCCGGTACGGTCCTGCGCTGCGCCGACGCCGCCGGGGCCGATGCGGTGGTCCTCACCGACGCCTCCGTCGACCTCTACAATCCCAAGTCCGTGCGCGCCTCGGTCGGCTCGCTCTTCCATCTGCCGGTCGCCGTCGGCGTCCCCGTCGAGCAGGTGATGGCCGGGCTGCGCGGCGCCGGGGCGCGGCTGCTGGCCGCCGACGGCGCCGGGGACCGCGACCTCGACGCCGAGCTGGACGCCGGTTCCATGGGCGGCCCCACCGCCTGGGTCTTCGGCAACGAGGCGTGGGGCCTGCCGGAGGAGACCCGCGCCCTGGCCGACGCCGTCGTCCGGGTGCCCATCCACGGCAAGGCCGAGAGCCTCAACCTCGCCACCGCCGCCGCCGTCTGCCTCTACGCCTCGGCCCGCGCCCAGCGCACCGCGGGCGGCTGCCGCGCCGTCCCGTCCGCCTGACCGCGCCCGGCCCGTCGCAACCCCCGGCCGCCCGCGGCCGTTGTGAGTAGGGTGACGGGCCGGGGCCGGAGGGGGCTGGGGTGGGGATGGACGCGAGGACACCGGACGAAGCGGGGGGCGGGCCGCCGGCAGGCGGGAGCGAGAGGGCGGCGGACGGGCCGGTCGTGACGCCGGACGAGCTGCCCGACGGGCTGGTCGTCGCCGACGCCGACGCCACCGTCATCTGCTTCAACGCCGCCGCCGCGCAGATCACCGGCATCCCCGCGGCCGACGCCCTCGGCCGCCCGCTGGACGAGGCGCTGCCGCTCCAGGACATGGAGGGCCGCCGCTGGTGGCGGCTGACCGACCCGTACGGCGGGCTCGCCATCCGGCGCGGGCAGCCCGAGCGCAATCTGCTGCTCGGCGGCCGTGAGGTGCTGGTCTCCGCCCGCTACCTCCGCGACGGCCGCGGCGGGCCGCTGCGCCGGCTGGTCGTCTCGCTGCGCGGCACCGAGGCCCGGCGGCGCACGGAGGTCAGCCACGCCGAGTTGATCGCGACCGTCGCCCATGAGCTGCGCTCGCCGCTGACCTCCGTCAAGGGGTTCACCGCCACCCTGCTGCGGAAGTGGGAGCGGTTCACCGACGACCAGAAGCGGCTGATGCTGGAGACCGTCGACGCCGACGCGCACCGGGTCACCCGGCTGATCGCCGAGCTGCTGGACATCTCCCGTATCGACTCCGGGCGGCTGGAGGTGCGCCGCCAGCGGATCGACATGGTCGCGGCGGTGCGGCGGCACGTCCAGGCGCAGATCACCGCGGGGCGTGCGCCGGGCCGCTTCATGATCCGGGTGTGCGGGGCGCTGCCCGATCTGTGGGCCGATCCGGACAAGGTCGACCAGGTGCTGAGCAACCTGCTGGAAAATGCGGTGCGCCACGGCGAGGGAACGGTCACCATCGAGGTCACGGCGGCCACGGTGACCAGCGGAGAGGGGACGGCGGTGACGGTCAGCGACGAGGGGGCGGGGATCCCCGAGGAGTCCATGGGCCGGGTCTTCACCCGCTTCTGGCGCGGCAGCAAACGCGGCGGCACCGGCCTCGGCCTCTACATCGTCAAGGGCATCGTCGAGGCGCACGGCGGCGCCATCACCGTCGGCCGGGCCCCCGCGGGCGGCGCCGAGTTCCGCTTCGTGCTGCCCGCCGCCACCCCGGCCTTCATGGCCTGACCACCCGGCGGCGGGCGCCCCCGCCCGGGGCACGGACCGGCGCTGTCGGCCCGTCCCCTTAGACTTGCCCTTTGGCACCTTTGGCGCACAAGCATCGCGGGCACAGCGCGGGCTCGGCATCCGAAGTTTGTGATCGAAGAGGCGTGAAGCCAAGCCAGACCACCGGAAGCACGGGAAGAGATGTCCGCACCCAATAAGTCGTACGACCCTGTCGAGGTCGAAGCCCTGAAACCGGAAGAGATCGCCGCCCGGACGGACGAGGCGCTGGCCGCCATCGCCGCCGCGGGCGACCTCGAAGCGCTCGCCCAGGCGAAGATCGCGCACACCGGTGGCACCTCGCCGCTCGCCCTCGCCAACCGCGAGATCGGCGCCCTGCCCCCGCAGGCCAAGGCGGAGGCCGGCAAGCGCGTCGGCCAGGCCCGCGGCCGGGTGAACCAGGCGCTCAAGGCCCGCCAGGAGGAGCTGGAGGCGGAGCGCGATGCCCGCGTGCTGGTCGAGGAGGCGGTGGACGTCACCCTGCCGTACGACCGCACGCCCGCCGGCGCCCGTCATCCGCTGACCACCTTCATGGAGCGGGTCGCCGACGTCTTCGTCGCGATGGGCTACGAGGTCGCCGAGGGCCCCGAGGTCGAGGCCGAGTGGTTCAACTTCGACGCACTCAACTTCGTGCCGGACCACCCCGCGCGCCAGATGCAGGACACCTTCTTCGTCCAGGGCGAGGGCACCAAGGGCGATGAGTCCGGCGTCGTGCTGCGCACCCACACCTCGCCGGTCCAGGCCCGTACGCTGGTCGACCGCGAGCCGCCGGTCTACGTCGTCTGCCCCGGGCGGGTCTACCGCACCGACGAGCTGGACGCCACGCACTCCCCGGTCTTCCACCAGATCGAGCTGCTCGCCGTCGACGAGGGCCTGACCATGGCGGACCTCAAGGGCACCCTCGACCACATGGTCCAGGCGCTCTTCGGCCCGGACATGACCACCCGCCTGCGGCCGAACTACTTCCCGTTCACCGAGCCGTCCGCCGAGATGGACATGGTCTGCTACGTCTGCCGTGGCGCCTCCGTCGGCAACCCCGACCGCCCCTGCCGCACCTGCTCCAGCGAGGGCTGGATCGAGCTGGGCGGCTGCGGCATGGTCAACCCCCGGGTGCTGGTCGCCTGCGGTGTGGACCCGGAGAAGTACAGCGGGTTCGCATTCGGCTTCGGCATCGACCGGATGCTGATGTTCCGGCACAACGTGGAAGACATGCGCGACATGTTCGAGGGCGACGTCCGGTTCACCCGGCCGTTCGGGATGGAGATCTGAGATGCGTGTCCCGCTTTCCTGGCTGCGGGAGTACGTCGACCTGCCGGCGACCGAGACCGGCCGTGACGTACAGACCAAGCTCGTCGCCGTCGGCCTGGAGGTCGAGACGGTCGAGAAGCTCGGCGAGGGCCTGACCGGCCCGCTGGTGGTCGGCCAGGTGCTGACCATCGAGGAGCTGGAGGGCTTCAAGAAGCCCATCCGCTTCTGCACCGTCGACGTCGGCGACGCCAACGGCACCGGCGAGCCGCAGGAGATCGTCTGCGGCGCCCGCAACTTCGCCGTCGGCGACAAGGTCGTCGTGGTCCTGCCCGGCGCCGTCCTGCCCGGCGACTTCAAGATCGCCGCCCGTAAGACGTACGGCAAGAAGTCCCACGGCATGATCTGCTCCGGCGACGAGCTGGGCATGGGCGACGACGGCAGCGGCGGCATCATCGTGCTGCCCCCGGAGACCGAGGTCGGCGCCGACGCCATCGAGCTGCTCCAGCTCGTCGACGAGGTGCTGGACATCGCGGTCACCCCCGACCGCGGCTACTGCCTCTCGCTGCGCGGCGTCGCCCGCGAGACCGCCACCGCCTACGGCCTGCCGCTGCGCGACCCGGCGCTGCTGGACGTCCCGCCGCCGAACTCCGGCGGCTACGCCGTGAAGGTCTCCGACCCGATCGGCTGCGGCCGCTTCACCGCCCGTACGGTCAGCGGTCTCGACCCCGAGGCGCGCTCGCCGATCTGGCTCCAGCGCCGGCTGCAGAAGGCCGGGATGCGCCCGGTCTCGCTCGCCGTGGACATCACCAACTACGTGATGCTGGAGCTGGGCCAGCCGCTGCACGCCTACGACCGGGCCACCCTCCAGGGCCCGATCGGCGTCCGCCGCGCCACCGGCGGCGAGGAGATCACCACCCTCGACGGCGTCAAGCGCGTGCTGGACACCGAGGACCTCGTCATCACCGACGACCGCGGCCCGATCGGCCTGGCCGGTGTCATGGGCGGCGCCAACACCGAGATCGCCCGGGGCGTCAGCGACCCGGAGACCGGCGAGGTGCGCGGCACCACCGACGTGGTGATCGAGGCGGCGCACTTCGACGCGCTCTCCATCGCCCGTACGGCCCGCCGCCACAAGCTGTCGTCGGAGGCCTCGCGCCGCTTCGAGCGCGGCGTGGACCCGCAGGCGTCGTCCGCCGCCGCGCAGCGCACCGTCGACCTGCTGGTGCTGCTGGCCGGCGGCACCGCCGAGCCGGGCGTCACCGAGGTCGTCTCGCCCAGCGCCCCGCGCACCCTCACCATCCCGGCCTCGCACCCGGACAAGGTGGCCGGTGTCACCTACGGCCGGGAGACCGTCGTCCGCCGCCTCCAGCAGGTCGGCTGCGACGTCTACGGCCAGGACGAGCTGGTCGTCACCGTGCCGTCCTGGCGGCCGGACCTCACCGACCCGAACGACCTCGCCGAGGAGGTCATCCGGCTGGAGGGCTACGAGAACCTCCCCTCCACGCTCCCGCTGCCGCCCGCCGGCCGCGGGCTGACCGAGCGGCAGCGGCTGCACCGCCGCGTCGGCCGGGCGCTGGCCGGCGCCGGGTACGCCGAGGCGCTGAACTACCCGTTCATGGGCGCGGCCGTCCTCGACCAGCTCGGCATCGAGCCGGGCGATGCGCGCCGCCGCACCGTCACGCTCGTCAACCCGCTCTCCGACGAGGAGCCCGATCTGCGCACCACGCTGATCCCGGGCCTCCTCGGCGCGCTGCGGCGGAACGACGGCCGGGGCACGCACGACCTCGCGCTCTTCGAGACCGGCCAGGTCTTCCTGCCGACCGGTGCCGAGAAGCCCGCGGTCCGGCTGCCCGTCGACCGCCGTCCCACCGACGCGGAGATCGCACAGCTCAACGCCGCGCTGCCGGGTCAGCCGCGCCGCGCCGCCGTGGTGCTGGCCGGCGCCCGCGAGCAGGCCGGCTGGTGGGGCAAGGGCCACCCGGCGACGTGGGCGGACGCCGTCGAGGCGGGCCGCGTCGTCGCGCGGGAGGCCGGAGTCGAGCTGATCGTCCGTCAGGACCAGCTGGCCCCGTGGCACCCGGGCCGCTGCGCCGCGCTCGTGGTGACCGTCGGCGGCACGGAGGAGGTCGTCGGCCACGCCGGTGAGCTGCACCCCCGTGTCATCAAGGCGCTGGGCCTGCCGGAGCGCACCTGCGCGATGGAGATCGACCTGGACCGCGTCGAGGCCGCCGCCGACGGCCCGCTGCGCGCCCCGCGGATCTCGTCGTTCCCGGTGGCCACGCAGGACGTCGCGCTCATCGTCGACACCGCGGTCCCGGCCGCCGCCGTGGAGGCCGCACTGCGCTCCGGCGCGGGTGAACTCCTGGAGTCGCTGCGGCTGTTCGACGTCTTCAGCGGCGAGCAGGTGGGCGCCGGGAAGAAGTCGCTGGCGTACGCGCTGCGCTTCCGCGCCGCCGACCGCACGCTGACCGCCGAGGAGGCGTCGGCCGCCCGTGACGCGGCGGTCGCATCCGCCGCCGAGCACACCGGGGCGGTGCTGCGAGGCTGACGGTGGGCCGTGCCGTTGACGGCACGGGGCACACGAAGGAGTGAGGGCGCGACCGGCACAGCCGCCGGTCGCGCCCTCGCCTTTTCCGGGCCCGCGCGGCGCCCTTCCGCGGGCCCGTCCGCAGGGCCCTGAACGGCCCGGACCGGGCGGCGACACCTCCCACGCGACAGGCGGTGTACCGGTTCTTCAGCCACCCCGCGCCACCCCGCCCCGGACGCCCCGCTCCCTCCGGCGGGGCGCATTCGCGCAGGTCCGGTCGCGCCCTTGTGTGCGCCCCGTACCACCTCACCCAATGGAGTGATACAGATGCGCACCGTGGGGGTCCGGGCACGTAACGTCGACACAATCGTTGCGGCCGATTCGGCCCGCCGTCCGCGGGACAGGGGCGGCTCGACCGCCGCGCAGCCCGCTGTGGGAACCACAGGCAAGGGGGACCATCGGCATGATCCGTAATCGGGTGAGCGACGGAGCGCGCGCCGACGTCACACGCACCCGGTGGACCTTCGTCCTCGCTCTGCCCGCCCTGTGGGTGTTCGCGGTGCTGGCCTGGGAGCTGTCCTGGCCCAGCAGCGGACAGCTCCTCCAACTGCTCGCCGCCGCCCCGGCCATCGCCTGCGCGGGCACCGGCCGCCGGCTCTGCGTGGTGATGGGCGGCGTCTGCGCCCTCCTCGCACTCGTGCCGTTCGACGGCGCCCCGCCGATCGGCCCGGGGCTGCCCGCCCGCACCGTCAACTGCGCCGCGATCCTCACGGTGGTGTGCGCCAGCTATCTGACGGCCGGACGGCGGCTGCGGCTGGTGCGGGAGCTGGTCCGCGCCCGCGAGGTGGCGGCCACCGCGCAGCGGGCGCTGCTGCCCCCGCTGCCGCCGCGCATCGGCACGGTCGCCCCCGCCGCCCTCCATCTCTCCGCCGACGAGGGCGCCTCGATGGGCGGCGACCTCTACGACGTGGTGGCCACCCGGTACGGCGTACGGGCGGTGATCGGCGATGTGCGCGGCCACGGGCTGGCGGCCCTCGCCACCGTCGCGGCGATGCTCGGCTGCTTCCGCGAGGCCGCCCACGACGAGGCCGAACTGAGCGGTGTGCTGCGGCGGTTGGAGCGCGCGCACGCCCGCCATCTCGCCGGGCGCGACCCGGCCGCGGACACCGGACCGCTCGGCCCCGATGCCGAGGAGTTCGTGACGGTCCTGCTGCTGGAGATCGCCCCGGACGGCACGGCCCGGGCGCTCAACTGCGGCCACCCGTGGCCGTACCGCGTCGCGCCCGGCGTGGTGGAGCCCGTCGTCCGCGCGGATCCGCTGCCGCCGCTGGGCCTGTTCCCGCTGCCCCGGGCGCTGGACACGGTGGCGTGCGGGCGGCTGACGCCGGGGGAGGGGCTGCTGCTGTACACCGACGGCGCGCACGATGCGCGGGGCACGGACGGCGGGTTCTTCCCGCTGGTCGAGACGGTGCGGCGGTTCGCCGGGGCGCGGGCGGACGCGGTGGTCGGCGGCGTCCACGACGCCCTGCTGCGGCACGCCCGCGGGCAGCTGACCGACGATGTGGCGCTGGTGATGCTGAGCGCCGCGCCGCCGCGCACCCCCGGCCCGGCGGCCCCGGGCCCCGGCCGCCCCGCGGCCCGCGTCGAGGAGCCCTCGCGTCCGCGGACACAGCTCCAGGGCCCCCGGCGCCCGGCCCGGGTGAGCGCCGCCTCCGACCGCGGCCGGGCGGCCACCAACCGCCCCGCGTAAGGCCGGTGACGCGGCGTCTTCACACCCCGTGTGAAGGGCGGTTCACTACCCTGAACGCACGGAGTCTGTACGGCGACGAGGTCGGAGCCAGCGGCCCGTGGGCGGGCCCGGCGCACCGGGAGGCCGGTTTATGGAGCCCAACACCCTGCTCGACGCGATCCTCGACGAGGCCGGCATCTCGCACGCCGGCCTCGCCGCACGCATCAACCAACTCGGCCGCCACCGCGGCCTGGCACTGCGCTACGAACACACCGCGGTGGCCCGCTGGCTCAAGGGCCAGCGCCCGCGCGGCCAGGTACCCGACCTGATCTGCGAAATCCTCGCGGCGCGGCTGCACCGCCCGGTCGGTCTGGACGACATCGGCCTCGGCCGCCCCGGCGCGCACCGCTCCGCCTCCACCCCGCTCTCCGGCTTCGTGGAGCGGGCCACCGCCCTGTGGCGCTCCGACGAACAGCAGCGCGCCCATGTCGTGGACGCCCCGGCGCTCACCGGCACCTCCGCGGTCATGCCGGTGTGGGAGTGGGAGAACCCGCCCGAGGACTCCGACGTCTCACGGGACGGGCAGGCGCGGGTCGGGATGGACGACATCGAGATGCTGCGCGCGGCCCGTACCCACTACGAGCATCTGTACCGCAAGGCCGGCGGGGTGGCGACGCGCTCACGGATCGTGGGCTTCCTCAACACCGAGGCGGCGCCGCTGCTGCGCGGCAGCTACAGCGATGCGACGGGCCGTCAGCTGCACCGGGCGACCGGCGGTCTGGTCGCCGTCGCGGGCATCTGCGCCTACGACTCGGACGCGCTCGGCCTCGCGCAGCGCTACTTCCACCAGGCGCTGCGCCTCGCCAAGGCGAGCGGCGACCGCGGGCTCGGCGCGTACATCATCGCGCTGCTGGTCAACCAGTCGCTGTTCTCGCGCGAGTACCGCCAGGCGGTGGCGTTCGCGGAGGCGGCGCTGCGGGCCGCGGGCCCGCAGCTCACCCCGGCGCTCGCCGCCGACCTCTACGCGATGCAGGCCAAGTCCTACGCCCGGCTCGGCGACGGCGCGGGCGCGCTCGCCTGCATCCGGCGGGCGGAGGCGGCCGCGGAGCGCATCCGGCCGGGCCTGGAGCCGGCCGAGACCGGCTACGTCCAGCCGGGTCTGGTGAACGTGCAGGTCGCGGAGGCGCTGCTCAGCCTCGGTGATCTGCGGGCCGCACGGGAGCAGGCGGATGCCGCCGTGGACACTCCCGCACACGACCGGGGCCGGGTCCACCGGCTGGCGATGCTCACCCACATCGAGCTGCGCCAGGGTGACGCGGACCGGGCCGCGGCCAACGCGGCGCAGATGACCGAGCGGGCCAGGGGCGTGGAGTCCCAGCGCTTACGGGACCGGCTGCGGGCGGTACGCGAACATCTGGCGGAGACCGGTAGCTCCGCGACCGACGCGGCGGCCGATCTCATCGACGAGGTGCTGCGCATACCGCTGTAGGTCGATCCGCACCGGGCCCGTGTCACCTTGCCGGATCTACGCGGAAGGTGGCAGACAGTGCGTTGGAACAATCTCGCGGAAGAGACCGTGTACGAGAACCGCTGGTTCCGGGTGAATCTCGCCGATGTGCGGATCCCCGACGGCCGGCACCTCGACCACTACCTCATCCGGATGCGGCCGGTGGCCGTCGCCACGGTGGTCAACGAGGCGAATGAGGTGCTGCTGCTCTGGCGGCACCGCTTCATCACCGACTCCTGGGGCTGGGAGCTGGCCGCGGGTGTCGTCGAGGACGGCGAGGACATCGCGGCGGCGGCCGCACGGGAGATGGAGGAGGAGACCGGGTGGCGGCCCGGCCCGCTGACCCATCTGATGTCGGTGGAGCCGTCCAACGGCCTCACCGACGCCCGGCACCACATCTACTGGTCCGACGAGGGCACCTACACGGGCCCGCCGCAGGACGGCTTCGAGTCGGACCGCCGGGAGTGGGTGCCGCTGAAGCTGGTGCCCGACATGGTGGCCCGGGGTGAGGTGCCCGCGGCGAACATGGCCGCGGCCCTGCTGATGCTCCATCAACTCCGCCTCGGCTGAGGCAGGTTGATCCCGGCACCGCCGTCCTCGGGCGGCGGTGCCGGGAGCGGTCACCTGGCCAGCATCTGCCAGACGGTCACCGCGGCCGCCGCCACGGAGGCGAGCGCGGCCACCGACGGCAGCGGCCAGCGGCCGTGCTCCAGCTGCGCGATGCGGGCGTTCAACTCGTCCGCATCGCGCTCGTACTGTGCGGACCGCTGTGCGAGCAGTGCCAGTTCGCCGTCGACGCGGGCGGTGCGTACGTCCAGACACCGCCTCAGCTCCGCCACATCGGTGGCTACCAGCTTGCGTTCAGGGTGGGCGGTCACTTTCCGTTCCTCTTTTCCGCTGTCGCGACATCCGTCGTCCTGGGTACGAGACCAGTCAACTGCCTGGAAGCGCGAGGCGGGAGTGTGTGGACCGGCCTTCTGTGAGTCAGCGGCGCACACCCCGTGTGAAGTGACGGAGAGTGAGGAAGGGGAGAGGCGGAGGAGGTTCAAGGGGAAGGTGGGGGCGGTGCGGCGGCCCGCCCCCGGGGAGGAGCGGGCCGCCGGGTGTCCGGGGCGCGGGCGGCTCGGTACGCGCAGAAGCCGGAACCGCTCTTGCGGCCCGGCCGCGCCGCGTCCCGCCGGCGGGGCAGGAAGGAGGGCGTGAGCGGCCCGGAATGATCCTTCCCGGGCCGGTACCAGGCCGGCTCCCGTTCAGGCGCGGTGGTATTGGATCGGAGTGGTGACCGTGCCGCCGAGCTCCTCGGCCGCACGGCGTGCCCAGTTCGGGTTGCGCAGGAGTTCGCGTCCGAGGAGGACGGCGTCCGCCCGGCCGGAGGTGACGATGGCCTGGGCCTGCGCCGGTTCGGTGATCAGACCGACGGCCGCCACGGGCATACCGGTCTCCTCGCGGACCCGGGCGGCGAAGGGCACCTGGTAGTCGGGGCCGACCTCGATCTTCGCGTCGGGGACGTTGCCGCCGGTGGAGACGTCCATGAGGTCGACGCCCCGGGCCTGGAGTTCCTTGGCCAGCCGGACGGTCTCGTCGGCGGTCCAGCCCCCGCGGTCGTCCTCGGGGTTCTCGGTGAGCCAGTCGGTGGCGGAGATGCGGAAGAAGAGCGGCAGGTCCTCGGGCCACACGGCGCGGACCGCCTCGACGACCTCCAGGGCGAACCGGGTCCGGCCCTCGAAGGAGCCGCCGTACTCGTCGGTCCGCTGATTGCTGTAGGGAGAGAGGAACTGGTGGATCAGGTAGCCGTGGGCGCCGTGGATCTCGATGACTTCGAATCCGGCGGCCAGGGCGCGTTCGGCGGCGTCGGCGAACTGCTGGACGATCTCGCGGATGCCGGAAACCGTCAGTTCCTCGGGGACGGTCGACAACGCGTCGAACGGGACCGTGCCGGGACCTGCCGGCGTCCAGCCGTAGGGCTCGTCGGGGGTGATCTGGCGTCCGCGGTCGACCCAGGTGCGCTCGGTGGATGCCTTGCGCCCGGAGTGGGAGAGCTGGATGCCGGGGACGGTGCCCTGGGACTTGAGGAACCCGGTGATGCGCTGGAAGGCGGCGACCTGGGTGTCGTTCCAGAGACCGAGATCGTAGGGGCTGATCCGTCCCTCGGGGCTGACCGCCGAGGCCTCGGTGATGATCAGACCCGTACCGCCGACGGCGCGGGCGGCCAGGTGGGTGAGGTGCCAGTCCGTGGGGGCACCGACCGCGTCGCCCTCCGGCGCCGCGCTGTACTGGCACATCGCCGCCATCCACACACGGTTGGGAATGGTCAGCGACCTGAAGGTGAGGGGAGTGAAGAGAGAGGTCAACGTAAGACTCCTTGCGCACGACTGATGACGGACCCTGGAGAACTGCGATCACCCACGCCGAGCACGCAGCACACACAACAATTGTGCGCGCTCATTATTTATTCCAGCCGCATACCGGCGTGCGAGGAGTATTCCGCGAGTGCCGCTGCTGGATCAGAGCTGGTTTCGGACCGGCCTCCTGCACGAAGTCCGTGCCGGTCGCCGCCGCGGCCAGGTCTCCTTGCCGTGGCCGGTGGAGCCCGCCGTGCGGCCGATCCGCCCGGCAAGCCGCCTCCGGAGAACGCTCGTCATGCCGGAGTCAGGAGATTCGCGTGGTGCCGCTCGGCGACCAGGGGGTGGGCGCGGAGCTTGCCCTTGAGCTCGTTGTATCCGTACTCGGCGAACAGCGGGTTGTCCGGGGCTTCGACGATGCCGGGAGCCGCCGAGGCGTACGGGAAGACGAGGGGCCGCACATGGGCGTCCAGGCGGGGGTTGTAGAAGAACGGGACGGAGAACCGCTCGGTGGCACCGGGCGGCGAGACGACCCGGTGATTGGTCGCCCTCAGGTAGCCGTTGGTGGCGACCTCCAGGAGCTCGCCGAGATTGACGACGAAGGCACCGGGGATCGGCGGCACGTCGTGGAAGAGCCCGTCCTCGCGCTGGACCTGGAGGCCCCCGATCCGGTCCTGGAGCAGCAGCGTCAGGAAGCCGTAGTCCTTGTGGGCGCCGACGCCCTGACCGGCGCCGTCCCCGGCGCCGCCCGGGTAGCGGACGAGTTTCAGGTGCGGATGGGCGTGCGTGCCGAAGATGCCGTCGTAGAAGGCGGGGTCGGCACCGATCGAGGTGAGCAGTTCGTGCAGCAGTTTCCCGGCGACGCCGCTGAGCCGCTCGACCCAGCGGAGGGCGGCCGTCCGCAGCTCCGGCAGGGCGGCGGGCCACTGGTTGGGGCCCTGGAGCCACCAGTACGCGGGTTCGCCTGCCTGCGGTGTACGGGCCGGGCGTTCGGCGCCGATGTCGAGCTGATCGCGCCAGTCCTGCCGGCCGCCGGTGCGCTCGTCGCCGGTGCGGGTGTAGCCGCGGAAGTGCGGCGAGTTCACATTGTCGATCGCCAGCCGCTGTTCCTCGGGCAGCGCGAAGAAGCGTCGCATGGCCGTGAGCAGCCGCCCGGTCTCCTCTTCGGTGGCCCCGTGCCCGATCAGCTGGAAGAACCCCACGTCGTGCGCGGCACCGTGCAGTTGTGCATGCAGCCGGGCCCGCGCCCGGGGGCCGCGGTCGGCGGCGGAGAGGTCGATGATCGGCAGTTGCTGGTTCGACGCGTGCGTCGTCGATACGTTCGTCATGGTGCGTCCGCAGGGTGTACGGGGTGCCCGTACGCCGCCGGGGTGTGGCGGGGCACGGGTGCCTGATGGGAGGGAGACGTACGGCTGAGGAAGGCGGCCGGAACGGCGCAGAAGAAGCGAGAAGAAGGGCCGGACCGCTCAGAGGGAGCGTCGACAGCCCGTGCTCGTGACGCGGACGTAGTCCACGTGGCGGCGGCGAACGAGCGGGATCATGGGTTCAGCGTACTGCGCGCCACGGATTCCCGACGTGGCGCAGATCACCAGCGGCTCGCCACCCCGCGGGGCGAGCCGTCCTCATATGCTGCCCGGCCGCTGCACGGCAGCATGTCCGCCTTCCGGAAGCCGTACTCCGTCGGCTTCCCGTCGGCTCCGGTGAACCCGTGCCGCCGTCGCCGGCCGCGGACGGACGGTGGCGCGGTCCGCGGCGGCGGCGCGGTGCGGGATTCAGGCGTTGGCGGAGTAGTCGTCGTAGAAGCCCCGGCCGGTCTTGACGCCGAGGTGGCCCGCGTCGACGTAGCTCTTCAGCAGCTCGCGGGGCCCGGCGGGCAGGCCGTGGCGCTCGGTGGCGTAGTGCTCCTCGATGTCCAGGACGACATCCAGGCCGACCCGGTCCATCATGCGGAACGGACCGGCGGGGGTGCCCGTGTTGATCTGCCACATCCGGTCGACGTCCTGCGGGGTGGAGACGCCCTCCGCGACCACTGTCAGGGATTCGCGTTTGATGGCGGCCCAGATGCGGTTGAAGATGAAGCCGGTCGACTCCTTGCGCGCCTCGAACGGGAAGACGCCGTACCTGGGCAGTTCCTCCTTGAGAAGGGCGAGCACCGCCGGGTCGGTGTGCCCGTCCGACATCAGGTCGATCGCGTTCTGCACCGGCGGCATGTAGAAGTGCATGTTCACCACCCGCTCGGGGTGGGCGACCCGGTCGATGAACTGACCGGTCGGGTACGAGGAGGAGTTGCTGGCGAGGATCGCGTCGGGCTCGGCGCCGGCATCCAGGTCGGCGAAGACGCTCTTCTTCAGGTCGAGCCGCTCCGGTACCGCCTCGATGGCCAGCCAGGCCCCGGCGAGCGCCCGGGCGAGATCATCGGTGACCTCGACCCGCCCCGGTGTGCCGCCCTCGACACGGGCGGCCACCTCGGCGACGTTCCGCTCGACGTATGACCTCGCCGCATCGCCCGCGGGCCCGGACTTGTCGTAGATCCGCACCACGCCGCCGCGGGTGGCGAACATCAACGCGATCCGCCGCCCCAGGGTGCCCGCGCCGATGACGGCGACCGGTCGGTGCTCCATATCGGTGGGAAGGAAGAAACTCATCTGCCGTTCAACTCCTCGGCTGCACCGCTCGTCGGCGGTGGATCGTGCGGTTGCGGACTGATTTTTGAGGTGATGGCCGACGGGTGCGATGCACCGCACCCGGGCGGGTCACGCGGACGGCAGCAGGCACAGCCCGGTCAGCGGGTCCGGCAGGGTGACGATCTCGCGTGGGTCCTGGCCGGCGGCGGGGCCGCCGGGAAGAGGGACGGCGCGCAGGTGGCCGCCGAGGTCGCAGACGTAGGCGAAGCCGGCGTCATGGTCGACGGCGAGGCCGATCGCCTCGGCGAAGCCGGTGGCGAGGATCTCGGGGGCACCGCCCGGGGCGCCGGGGGCGGGCAGGGGTGCCCGGTTCAGGGTGTTGCCGTTCGGTGCCGCGCCGCGGTCGGTCCAGTAGAGCCAGTCGCCGTCCAGGTGGAGGTCGATGGGCTCGGGCAGGTCGCTCCAGAGCAGCTCGACATCGGAGCGGTTCGCGGCGTCCGCGCCGGCCGGGAGCTCCAGGCCGGCGCGGAAGATCCGGCCACGGCCGCCCTTGGCGGGGCCCTTCTGCGTCCAGTACAGATGGCCGCGGGCCGGGTCCACCGCCACGCCGACGCACTCGCCGGGAATGCCGTCCCCGACGGGGGTGGTCACCAGGTCGGTGAGGCCGGTGCCGTCGGAGCGGACCCGGGTGACGCGGTGTCCCTCGCGGTCGCTCCAGTACAGCGACCCGGCGCCGTCGCGGGTGAGCTGCTTGCCGGTGGTGATCACACCGGTGGGGACCACCTCGCGCCGGGCCCCGGTGCCGGGGTCGAAGGCGTGCAGACCGCCGTTGCGGCGGGAGAAGTCCAGCCCGGCCTCGCCGGGCGTGGCGGGGTCGACGGCCGGCGCGCCCATGGTGGTCCAGTACACGGTGCCCTGGTCGACCGTGATGCCGTCCGGCCTGGGGCCGGCGTCCTCGACGAGGGTGCGCACCGCGCCGTCCTGGAGGCTGATCTTGAGTACGCGTCCCGGCACGACCTGAAGTGCCAGCAGTTCCTTCGCCATGATGGCCGCCTGTGGTGCTCGTTCGACTGTTCTCGGCGTGCCCGTCGCTCTCAAGGGGCGGGCCGGCGTTCCGTGTGCCCGGCGCCCCGGTGGGCGGACTGTCACCACAACCAGTCGACACCCGCACGGTAAAGTCTGTCCAATATATGATCTGGTCGTGAGTGATATGACCAGCGATATCAACGTGGGCGATATCAACTTCTCCCGGCGGCTGCTGGAGCAGTTCCTCGTGGTGGTCCAGGAGCAGCACTTCGGCCGCGCCGCGGAACTCCTCGGGATGAGCCAACCGCCCCTCAGCCAGTCCATCCAGCGACTGGAGCGGACGGTCGGCGTACGGCTGCTGGAACGCGGACCCGGCGGGGTGCGGCCCACCCCGGCCGGTGCGGTGTTCGCCGAGGACGTGCGGCGCCTGCTCGACCTGCAGACCGCCGCCGTCACCCGCGCCCGCCGGGTCGCGGCCGGGCTGGACGGCGCGGTGCGGGTCGGCTACGTCAGCCTGCTCAGCCAGCTCTACCTGCCGGAGCTGCTCCGCGTGAGCGCGGCAGAGCTGCCCGGCCTGCGGGTGCACCTGCTGCACGGATCCTCGGCCGCTCTGGTGGACCAGGTGCGCACCGGCGCCTTGGACCTGGCCTTCCTGCGCGACCCGGCGCGGCTGGCCGAGGACCTGGTCGGTACGGTCGTCGCCACCGAGCGGATCAGCGCCGCCGTGCCGCACGGACACCCGCTGGCCGGCGCCGACGCGATCGACCTGGCCCGGCTGCGCGAGGAAAACTTCGTCGTGCCCGACCCGACCGCCCTGCCCACACTCGCCGAGCAGCTGCAACTCGCCTGCCGCCAAGCAGGGTTCGCCCCCCGGGTGGCCGCCGTCGCGGACGACCTCAGCGGCCTGTCCAGCTACGTCGCGGCCGGACTGTGCGTCAGCCTGTTGCCCGAAGGGCTGCGCGGCCTCCCGGTCGGCGGTGTCAGCTTCGTCCCGCTCACCGGCCCCGAGGGCTACCTCGACACCGCCGTGCACGCCGTCCACCGCCCCGACCCCGACGCCGCGGTCACCCGCCTGCTGGCCGTGATCACCGGCCCGCACTCACCCTTCGGCGCGGCCGACGCAGCACCCGATCGCGCCCCCGGCTCCGCCGACCGGGCAGGCTGAGCCGGCAGCGCTCAGGCCACCGGGGCACTTCCGGGCTGCCGCGGCGGCCCTCTCGGCGAACCCGGCCTGGATGACAGGCCGTTGCCCGGCTGCCATGGTCCGTGTCTGCGCTTCGGGAGGAGCAAGGCGCCCGCCTCGACATGCGGTGACCTGACGGCCGGGTTCTCATGGGCGTACGGGGGACGTGTCGCTCACCGTCGCTCAGCTGAGAGGTGTTCCCATGGCCGGCAAGCCCGCCATCGTCCTCGTCCACGGTTTCTGGGGTGGTGCCGCCCATTGGGGCAAGGTCATCACCGAACTGAACCGCCGCGGCTTCGATGCCCTGCACGCCGTGGAGAACCCCCTGACGTCCCTGGCCGACGACGCCGAGCGCACCCGGAAGATGGTCCGGCAGATCGAGGGGCGGGTGGTCCTCGTCGGCCATTCGTACGGTGGCGCGGTGATCAGCGAGATGGGGGACCTCCCGAACGTCACCGGGCTGGTCTACATCGCCGCCTTCGCCCCGGACGCCGGCGAGAGCCC
>NZ_JBEPDN010000015.1:0-183006 GCF_040300365.1 Streptomyces sp. NPDC000404
GGCGCGGGTGACGGTGTCGCTGCGCAGGCAGAGCAGGCCGACGAAGTCCGGGCGGAAGGGGTGGAAGGCGTTCTCCACATGGAGTTCGAGTTCGGGCCCGTCTGGCTGTCGTCCCACGCCGGTCGGTGCCGTCGACCCGCGCGGTCCGCCGCCGGCCCCGGCCGCGCTCCCGCCGCCCGCACGTCGTCGCTCACAGATTCCGGCCGATGCCCATGAGCTGGTCGAAGACGCCGAAGGCGGCGACGGTGAGCGGGATGGCGAAGGCGCCCAGGACCGCGCCGAGCCCGCCGAACCACAAGGGACGCCGCATCGACGGGAGTTCGGACCGCATCAGCCGCCGGAACCCGTACAGCACCAGCACGGCGCCGACCGCGAGCGCGGCCACCGGACCGGACCAGCCCGGCAGATCCAGCTGCGCGGGCCCGGCCAGCAGCAGCGTGAACAGCCCGATCGCACCGGCGACACCGACCGGCGCCACCTCGACGACGACCTTCGCCGCACCGGCCCGCAGCAGCAGCCCCAACCCGATGCAGGCGGCGATCGCCGCGGTGAACGGCGAGGTGGTGTCGGTGGCGAGCAGCACCAGCGCGACGGCGCACGCCAGCGACAGCGCCCCGCCCCACAGCGCCAGCAGCAGCATCGCGGTGCGCACCGCGGTCTCCAGCTCCGCGCCCTCCGGCGTCGAGCCGCCCTGGCGGCGGTAGCCGAACGCGGCCACCCGGCCGGCCGTCGCCGGCGCGATCAGCAGCAGCCCGAACGCGATGACCGAGACCACCGCGGCGCACTGCGCGGTGTCGGCCTTCAGCAGCGCCAGCAGCGCGGTCACCGCCGTGGCGATCAGCGCCCCGAGGAGCACCGCGGTGGTGGTGACGCCCATCGACGCGACGGCGGCCAGCACGGCGCCCACGAGCACCCCGCCCGCCAGGCACAGCGCGGTCGTCCCGTTCGCCGTGAGCGCGGCGGACGGCGCGGTCTCCTGGGCCACCAGCGCCCACGACGCGACCGTCAGACACGGGATCGCGCTCAGCGCCAGCGCCAGCCGCACCGAGCCCGGCACCGACCAGCGCCGCTCCGTCGCCAGCCACGAGAGGCCGGGCAGCAGCAGGCCCAGCGCGGCGGCCGCGGTGCCGGTGACCGCGGGCTCGACCGGCTGCACCACGGCGACCAGCACCAGCGCGGCCAGCCACCACACCAGCCCGCAGGCCATCACCGTCATGGTCCGCGACCGTGCGTCCCAGCGCCGGTCCAGCGCCTGTTCGGAGACCTCCGAGACCTGCTCGGCGACATCCAGCACGACGGGCTCGTCGAACTCGTCGGCGACCACGTCGCGCAGGTAGAGAAGCTGACCGTCCGCCATGCCGAGGTCGGCGAGGCTGCGTTCGGGCGCGATGGCCCCGCCCGTGCCCGTCGCCAGCGACCAGGCGGCGGGCATCAGCTCGTTCTCCTCCAGCTCGCACAGGCGGGCCAGGTCATCGATGTACTCGGCGATGGGAGCACGGGCCGGGACCGCGAGGTCCACCTGCCTGTGTTCGCCCACGACCGTGATCCGGCAGCGCTCATCGGCCATCGGGTGCTGTCAGGTCCTCTCGTGCAAGGTGCGTTGTGCGGTGCCGTTGGGGGGACGGCGGGGAAGGCGGGTTACCTTCCGGTGTTCTTCCAGGTGAGGGCGTTGGCGCCCTCGGCCTCGGCGTAGTTCGTCCAGTTGACGTTCATCGCCATGGAGATCTGGCCGAGCACACCGGTCGGCCCGAACAGGCCCATGGCGGCGATGTTCCACTCCTCCTGCAGGCCCTCGTAGTACACCTTCGCCTCACCGGTCCAGGTGTCGGCGATCGGCTGGAGCAGGACGATCAGCTGATGCAGCTCCTCCGCGATCTGCTCCGACAGGTCGTTGATGTGCCTGCCTGCGTTCTCCAGTTCCTGGCGGACCAGGATGGACGAACCTTCGATTCCTGCCACGACGCTCCTCGGGATGGTGGGCGGTCAGCTGAGCCGGGCTGTGGGCAGCTCGGACTGGAGGGCTTTGATCCGGTTCAGGTTGTCCTGCTCGGATTCCCGGTAGTTGACCTCGTTGCCGCGCAGGCCCGACGCGATGTCGGTGAGGGCGTTGTGCAGCATCTGCGCGTACGTGTCGTACTCGGCCATGTAGATCTGGAAGGTGTTGTGGGCGATGCCCTGCCAGGACTCTTCCAGCGAGATGACGTACGACTTGAGGTTCTGAAGCTTGGTCTCGACGTCCGCCGCGGTGTTGTCACACGAGACGGCGGCCTGGGCGACCAACTCCGGAGTGACCTGGAAGCCCGATGTGCTGTACCCGCCCTGTTCCATCTGCCCGCCCTCTCGCGTGCCGGATCCCGCCCGGCAGTTGGCTGTTCCGCGGCCACTTTCGCAGTGGCCTCACGCGTCGGAACAGTCCCCTGTTCAGATGTCCCGCCCGCACCACGGAACCGTCCCGCCCCCTTGACCGTGCGCGGACAACAGGTAAAGTCCAGACCAATTGGTGAGCGGGTCGGGGCCGTGCATCCGGTGTCCGCACCGGCGCCGGCGGCCGCCCGTCTCGCCGTGCACCACCTTCGCGTTCCACCACCCCCACTCCGAGGCTGCCCGGGGGGCGTGGGTGCCAGGCGGCGCCGCGTCCCGATGTCTTCCGCGGTGGCCTCCTCCGCGAAAGGTATGCCATGAACAGGAAACGCAGGCTGGCCGTGACCGTCGGTGCGGCCATCGCCCCGCTGCTGGTCGTCACCGTCCCGGCCGGCTCCGCCAGCGCCCACGGCTACATCTCCAACCCGCCCAGCCGCCAGGCCCAGTGCGCGGCCGGCACCGTCAAGTGCGGACCCATCAAGTGGGAGCCGCAGAGCGTCGAGGGCCCGAAGGGCCTGACCAGCTGCAGCGGCGGCGACGAGCGGTGGGCCGACCTCGACGACGACTCCAAGGGCTGGAAGGTCACCCCCGTCCCCAGCACCACCAGCTTCAGCTGGCAGCTGGAGGCCCGCCACGCCACCAGCACCTGGCAGTACTTCGTGGGCGCCAAGAAGGTCGCCGAGTTCAACGACCACGGCGCCATACCCGGCGCCACCGTCACCCACCAGGTCGACTTCGGCGGCATCTCCGGCAAGCAGAAGGTCCTCGCGGTCTGGAACATCGCCGACACCGAGAACGCCTTCTACGCCTGCATCGACGTCAACATCGGCGGCTGAGCGCATCCCGCCCCGCCCGGACGGCCGGAGCCGCACCCGGTCCGCCCGTCCGGGCACCGCGGGCGCGCACCACCGGGCGAACGCGGTGAACGGCGTCCCGGCACACCCGTTACGATCGGCCTTTCGTGGCCGTTGTACGTGGCCGTCGCCGGGAGGACGAGATGGGCCTGTTCCGCCGAGGACCGAAGCGGGATCCCCGTGACCTGCCACGCGACGGGGAGTTCTCCTTCTTCTCGGACAGAGAGGGCGGCGTCTTCCGCTCCCAGGTCCGCCAGGCCTTCGCCGAACAGGGGCTGGAGGTCACGGTCTACGCGGGCGTCGTCACCGACTCCGGCGGCCGCCGGTTCGGCCTCGGCAACCTCGCCGCCGTCTGCCACCGCGACCGCCGCGGCGAACGCAGCTGGCCCGGCCTGATCCGCGACCACGTCGGCAAGGTCCTGCGCACCATGGACGGCCCGCAGCCGCTGGAGATCCTCTCCACCGACGAGATCCGCGCCTGCCTCTACCCCCGCGTCGTCGCGGAGGAGACGCTGCCCGCCTCCGACGCGTTCCGCTACGGCCGCGAGCCCGCCGAGGGGCTGCGGGAGGTGCTGGCGCTCGATCTGCCCGACGCGGTGCAGATGCTCGGCGAGGACTCCCTGCGGGACGTCGGGGACATCGCCGAGCTGCGGATCCGCGCCATGAACAATCTGCGCGCGCTGCCGGTCGAGGGCCACGAGACGGTGCGCCGCCCCGACGGCGCCTCCTTCGACGTCCTCTTCGGCGACTCGTTCTTCACCGCCAGCCGGGTCCTGGTCCTCGGCGAACTGGTCGAGCGGGTCATGGGCGCCCCGCTCACCGCCGACGGCGCGCTGGTCGCGCTGCCCTTCCGCCACCAGCTGGGCTTCCACCGCATCCACGACGCCCAGGTCATCCCGGCGCTCCAGGCGATGGCCGAGTTCGCCGCCGCCGGGTACCAGGACGCCGCGGGCGCGATCAGCCCGCAGGTGTTCTGGTGGCGCCGGGGCGTGATGACACCGCTCAGCGAGCCGGACGGGGCGGGGCTGCGGGTGGTCGTGGACGGCGATTTCCAGCACATGCTGGAGCGGCTGGTCGACGACGAGGCGTGACCGCCGAAAAAATCGTGCGGCATTTTTTCCGCGGAAGGGGAACCCGAAGGGCCCCTGCGCCGTTATCCCGAGTGAGGCCCCGCGTCATCCCCCGTGCGCGGGGTCTCGCCATGTCCGCACCCGGGCCCCGCCCGGCCCGCGTCCGCGCCGCCCTCCCGCTCCCGCGCCGCCTCCAGCAGCCGCGAGCGGATCAGGAACCGCACCCCCTCCGGCGCCTCCAGCGAGAAGCCGCTGCCCCGGCCCGGCACGACGTCCACGATCAGCCGGGTGTGCCGCCAGCGGGCGAACTGGTCGGCGGCCATCCAGAACTCCACCGGCTCCGCCACCCCCGCCACCGTCAACCGCTCCAGCAGCACATCCGACCCGCCGGTGCGGAACTCCCCGGCGGGGAAGCACATCGGCGCGCTGCCGTCGCAGCAGCCGCCGGACTGGTGGAACATCAACGGCCCGTGCGCCGCCCGCAGCCGCCGCAGCAGCCCGGCGGCCGCCTCCGTCACCGCCACCCGCGCCACGCCGTCCGCCCCGCTCGCCACCTCGTCCATCCGCGCTCCTCCCGTCCGTGACCGGGACCGCTGCCGCGCGGACCCGCGCCCCAGCCAACCCGCCGGCGCGTTGCACCGACGTTGCACCACCCACCGCCCCGGCGCCCGCCGGCCCCCGCCGGGACGGCGTCCCGCGTACCGCGAGCGCCCTCGTCGGGAGGGCCCGCCGGAATACGCGGCACCCTCCGGCCGGCACCACGCGGCACGGCGCCGCACGCCGAGTGCGGCCGTTCAGCGGAACCTGCCGCGGAAGCCGCCCCGCCCCGGGCGCCGGGGTGCGCACCCGGTGGTGCCGTCATACGGTTTCGCATGACGGCGGGACGGGCACGCACTCCGCCGCCCGCATCCTTCGCCGCACCCGGGTGCATCCGCCGCCAGGCCTCCCGCCGCGAGGCCGGCGCCGGGCACCGTCGCCGATTCCGCCCGCTCGGGACCACGACACCCGTCCGCCGACGACGGGTGGGAGGCACCATGAGAAAGCTTCCGGCCGCACTGGCCCTGATCCCCGCCGTGGCACTCGTCTCCTCCTGCTCCGGCAGCGGGGGACCGGCCGCCGTCGGCGGTGGCGCCGCACCGGCGGTCGACGCCGCGGCCGGCCCGGCCGCGCAGACGAAGGTGAAGGTGGTGGCGAGCGGGTTGGGAGACCCGTTCGAGATCGCCTACGCCCCCGACGGAAAACTGTGGGTCACCGAGAAGTCCGGACTCAAGGTGACCCGGGTCGACCCGAGGACGGGGGCGAAGAGCACCGCCCTCGACCTCTCCGGGAAGGCCTTCCACACCAAGGAGGACGGGCAGGACGGTGTGCTGGGCTTCGCGCTCCACCCCGACTTCGGCAAGGGCAAGGGCAAGGGCAAGGGCCACGACCACGTCTACCTCGCCTACACCTACAAACAGGGCGGCGCATCGGCCACGAAGATCGTCCGCTACACGGCGAAGGACGGGAAACTCTCCGGCGAGCAGGAGATCCTGACGGGCCTGCCGGGGAACCACCAGCACCAGTCCGCCCGGCTGCGGTACGGGCCGGACGGCAAGCTCTACTACGCGATCGGTGACCAGGGGCACAACTACCTCACCGACTTCTGCAAGCCCAACCACGCGCAGGACCTGCCGACCGCCGGCCAGGTCGCCAAGAAGGACTGGTCGCTCTACCAGGGCAAGATCCTCCGCATCAACCTCGACGGCTCCGTCCCCTCGGACAACCCGAAGATCGGCGGCGCGCGCAGCCACATCTACGCCTACGGCATGCGCAACCCCGACGGGATGGACTTCAGCGGCACCACGCTCTACACCGCCGAGAACGGCCCGGTCACCGACGACGAGTTCAACCGCATCGAGAAGGGCGGCAACTACGGCTGGCCCCACGTCGCCGGGTGGAAGGACGACAAGTCGTACGTCTACTCCAACTGGTCCAAGGCCAAGGGCGGTTGCGCGAAGCTCACCTTCAACCCCGACCCGAACTCGCCGCCCCCCGAGGTGCCGACGACGAAGGAGTCGTCCTTCACCAAGGCCATGGTCGCCCCGCTCGGCACCTACGGCACCACGCGCGGCAACGGCCACCACTTCGGCACCACGAAGGTCTGCCCCGACGCGAACTCCGCGTACATGTGCTGGCCGACCATGGCCCCCGGCTCCCTCAAGGTGGCCGGCGGTGACGTCCTCGTCACCTCCATGAAGAACGGCACCGTCTTCAAGGTCTCGAAGGACGGCAAGTCCTACAAGGAGCTGTACCGGACCCAGAACCGCTACCGCGACGTGGCCCTCAGCCCGGACGGCAGGACGCTCTACATCACCACCGACAAGGAAGGACAGCACATGGTCCGCGGTGAGGGCGGCAAGCCGACCACCCACCTGGCCAACCCCGGAGCGATCATCGCGGTCCCGTACCACAGGTGAAGTCCCCGCACGGAGGTGAGACGCACATGGCACGACACGAGGAACGACACGACAGCGCGCCCCGGCCCCAGGAGCACCCGGCCGGACGGCCGGACACCCCGACGGACGAGACCCGCTGGCACAAGCCCGACTACCAGGTGGTGGAGGCGTCCTTGGAGGTCTCCGCCTACTACCTCACCCAGCGGTAGCACACGGCAACGGGAAAAAAAGGGGCGCCGCGCGCCTGCACGTACCCGGTACGGCAGACCCGCGGCGCCCCGCGACGGAACGGCCCTCGCATGGTGACGGACTTCGAGAGCGAACTCAGGGCGGTGCCCGAGCGCCGCTACCACCACCGGCATCCCTTCAACCTCCGCATGCACCGGGGCACGCTGGGCCCGGACGAGTTGCGGAGCTGGATCCTCAACCGGTTCCACTACCAACGGCACATCCCGGTGAAGGACGCCCTGATCCTCGCCAAGCTCGACGACCCCGCGCTGCGCCGGCTGTGGATCCGCCGCATCACCGACCACGACGGCACCGACGGCGACGAGGGCGGCATCGAACGCTGGCTGCGGCTGGGAGAGGCCGCCGGGCTCGACCGCGCCGACCTGCTCTCCGGGGACAAGGTGCTGCCCGGCGTGCGGCTCGCCGTCGACGGCTATGTGAACCTCTGCCGCCACGGCACCGCACTCGAAGCCGTGGCCGCCTCCCTGACCGAACTCTTCGCACCCGACCTGATGGCCACCAGGATCGCCGCGTTCGAGAAGCACTACACCTGGATCGAACCCGAGGGCCTCGCCTACTTCGACACCCGCGTCGGCCAGGGCCGCCGGGACAGCGGCGAAGCGCTCGCCCTCGTCCTGTCCTGGGCCCGCACCCGCGCCGACCAGGAGGCCGCCCTCGCGGCGCTCTCGTACAAATGCGAGGTGCTGTGGACGCTCCTCGACGCCGTCGACCGGGCCCCGGCATGACCTGGCGCCCCGCACTGAGCCGGTACGCGCGCCTGCGGCACTGCCCGGTGCGCCGGAGCACGCTGCTGATCGTCCCGGAGCGCATCGTCGCCCTCAACACCGAGGCGGCCGCGATCGTCGGACTCTGCGACGGCACCCGGACCGTACCCGACATCACCGCCGCCTTCCCGGACGAGGGCACCGACGACGTCGTCCTCTTCCTCCACGACCTGAAGGAGCAGGGATGGCTGCGGTGAACCCGCCCTGGGCCATGCTCGCCGAACTCACCCACGGCTGCCCCCTGCGCTGCCCCTACTGCTCCAACCCGACCGAACTCACCCGCCCCTCGCAGGAGCTGACCACCGAGCAGTGGGTGACGGTGCTGGCCCAGGCCGGCGAACTCGGCGTCGCGCACGTCCACCTCTCGGGCGGCGAGCCGCTGCTGCGGCGCGATCTGACCGAGATCGTCGCAGGCGCCTCCCGCGCCGGGATCTACGCCCAGCTCGTCACCAGCGGCCTCGGCCTGACCCGCGGCAGACTGGCCGATCTGACGGCGGCCGGGCTGCCCAGCGTCCAGCTGTCGGTCCAGGGCGCCGATGCCGCGTCCGCCGAACTGATCGCCGGCCGCCGGTCGTTCGCCGCGAAGCGGCGCGCCGCCGCCCTGATCCGCGACGCCGGACTGCCGCTGGGCCTCAACGTCGTCCTGCACCGCCACAACCTCGACGCCGTCGACGCCCTCATCCGGCTCGGCATCGCCTGGGGCGCGGTGCGCATCGAACTCGCCAACACGCAGTTCTACGGGTGGGGGCTGGCCAACCGGGCCGCCCTCCTGCCCACCCGCGCCCAGCTGGCACACGCCCAGGAGGTGGTCGAACGCTGGCGGGAGCGGACCGACACCGAACTGGTCTGGGTCGTCCCCGACTACTTCGACGGCACCGCGAAACCCTGTATGGGCGGCTGGGGCGCGATCTCCCTGACCGTCGCCCCCGACGGCCGTGTCCTGCCGTGCCCCGCCGCCTACGCCCTCCCGCTCGACCTGCCGAACGTCCGGGAACACTCCCTCGACTGGATCTGGTCCCGGTCGCCCGCCTTCCAGGCGTACCGGGGCACCGACTGGATGCCCGAACCCTGCCGGTCCTGCTCCCGCAAGGAGACGGACTTCGGCGGGTGCCGCTGCCAGGCCTTCGCGCTCACCGGGGACGCGGGACGCACGGACCCCGCGTGCGCGCTCTCCCCCGACCACCACCTGATCACCGACATCGCCGCCCGGCCCGGCGGCGACTTCGTCCACCGGGAATTCACCCGCGGCTGAACCGGACCGCCTCGCGCCGGTGCGGCACCGGGCGGCGAGGGGCTTCCTGACCCGCGAAGACCGAACAGGCAGCCTTAGACTGTCCCCTCGACATGAGGCATACGCCCAGGGGGACGGAGACGGCAGTGGTAAGGGGCATCGAGGGTGGCGGGGCGGATCCGTCCGCCGAGGTGCTGGCCGAGGCGGCCGGGATGTTCGGCCTGCTGGCCTCGCCGCCGCGGCTGCACCTCGTCTGGGCGCTGACCCAGGGCGAGAGCGACGTCAGCGGGCTCGCCGAACGCGTCGGCGGTGCGCTGCCCGCCGTCAGCCAGCATCTGTCCAAGCTGAAGCTGGCCGGACTGGTCCGCTCGCGCCGCGAGGGCCGCCGTGTCGTCTACCTCGTCGACGACCCCGATGTGGTGGCCGTCGTCCGGCTCCTCGTCGGACGGCTCGCCGACCGCGGCGGGCAGCAGGCGCCGCGCGCCCGCCGCTTCGGTGGCTGAGACGGATGCGGCGCCGGGCACCGGCCGGCTGCCCGGCCCCCGGGAGGCGCCCGCCGAGGTGACGGCGGGCGCCGCGGACGGCGCCGCCCTCACCCCGCTCCAGCTGATGCGCCGCCTGGCGAGCGGACCGCGCGGCCTCACCGAGGCCGAGGCCGACACCCGGCTCGCCCGCGACGGCGAGAACACCGTCCCCGCCTGGTACACCCCCACCTGGCCGCGCCGCTTCCTGCGCAGCCTGCGCGACCCGTTCACCGCCGTACTGCTCTGCCTCGGCCTGGTCTCGGCGGCCGTGGCGTCCTGGGGCACCGCCTGTGTGATCACCGTGCTCGTCGGGGTGAGCTGTGTGCTGCGCTCGTCCGGGGAGGCGCACGCCGGACGGGCGATGGCGGCGCTGCGCGAGATGGTCGCCACCACGGCGACGGTGCAGCGGCGCCCGGACGACGACGCCGCGCCCCGGGCGCGGGAGATCCCCGTCGAGGAGCTGGTCGTCGGCGACGTGGTGCGGCTGGGGCCGGGCGATCTGGTCCCCGCCGACCTGCGGCTGCTGCGGGCGAGCGGCCTGACCGTCCACCAGGCGACGCTGACCGGCGAGTCCACCCCGGTGGCCAAGTACGCCGTCGACGACCCGCCGGACGTCGGCGACGCGGATCCGCCGCACCTGTGCTTCCAGGGCAGCAGCGTCGCCTCCGGCAGCGGCACCGGGCTGGTCGTCGCCACCGGCGCGGACACCCGGTTCGCCGCCGCCTACCGTGCGCTGGGGCGGCGGCGCGCCGAGACCGCCTTCGACCGCTCCGTCCACGGCATCGCCTGGACCCTCATCCGCTTCATGCTGCTGACCCCGCCGCTGGTGCTGATGGCGAACGCGGCGGTGCGCGGCCGGGGCCTGGAGACCCTGCCGTTCGCGGTGGCCGTCGCCGTCGGCCTGACCCCGGAGATGCTGCCGGTCGTGGTCACCGCGACGCTGGCGCGCGGCGCCGCGCGGCTCGCCGCCACCGGCGGCGTCATCGTCAAACGGCTGCCCGCCCTCCACGACCTCGGCGCGATGCAGGTCCTCTGCCTCGACAAGACCGGCACCCTCACCCAGGACCGGCCGGTGGTCGAACGCTCCGTGGACGCCCGCGGCCGCCCCGACCCCGGCGTGCTGCGCTGGGCCGCCGTCGGCAGCTTCTGGACGCTGGAACTCGCCGAACTGCCCGCCCCGGACACCCTCGACGAGGCCGTCCTCGCCGCCGCCGACGAGGCGGGCGCCGATCCGCTCGCCCACGACGGCGTCGCCGCCCTCCCCTTCGACCCGGTGCGGCGCCTGGCCGCCGCCGTCGTCCGCCGCCCCGGTGCGCTCGGCGTCCACACCCTCGTCGTCAAGGGCGCGGCCGAGGACGTGCTGGCCCGCTGCGCCCGCGCGCGCAGCGACGGGGCCGACACCGCACTGGACGACGCGGAACGGGCGCGGCTGCTCGACACGGTGGCGCGCGAGACGGACGAGGGGCTGCGGCTGCTGGCCGTCGCCGTCGCGGACCGCCCCGCCCGCACCGGGGAGTACCGCGAGTGCGATCTGCGGGGGCTGACCCTCCTCGGCTTCGTCGCGCTGCGCGATGCGCTCGCGCCGACGGCGGCCGATGCGCTCGGCGTGCTGGCCCGGCGCGGCGTCCGCGTCAAGATCCTCACCGGCGACCACCCGGGCACCGCCGCCCGCGCCTGCCGGGACCTGGGCCTGGACCCGGGCGAGGTGCTGACCGCGGGGGCGCTGGCGCAGCTGGACGGCCCGGCGCTCGCCGCGGCCGTCGACGGCGCCACCGTCGTGGCCCGCTGCGCCCCCGCCGACAAGGCCCGGATCGTCGCCGCGCTGCGCGGCGCCGGGCAGGTCACCGGCTTCCTCGGCGACGGCGTCAACGACGTGCCCGCGCTGCACGCCGCCGATGTCGGCATCACCCCGCGCGGTGCGGTGACGGTGGCGCGGGAGGGCGCCGATGTGGTGCTGGCGGAGAAGGACCTCACCGCCATCGGCCGGGCCGTCGCCGCCGGCCGGTACAGCAGCGGCTCGCTCGCCGCGTATCTGCGCATCACCCTCTCGTCCAACCTCGGCAACGTCCTCGCGATGCTCGGCGCCGGGCTGCTGCTGTCGTTCCTGCCGATGCTGCCGGCGCAGGTCCTGGTGCAGAACCTCTGCTTCGACGCCGCCCAGCTCGCCTTCGCGCTGGACCGGCCGGGCGACGGTGTGCTGCGCGGGCCCGCGGCGCTGCGGCCGCGCGCCTTCCTGCGGTTCATCACGGTGTTCGGGCTGATCAACGCCGCCGCCGACGTCGCGACGTTCGCCGCCCTCGCGGTGGCCCTGCACACCGCGGGCGCCGGGGGCGAGGAGGTGTTCCACGCCGCGTGGTTCACCGAGAACCTCTTCACCCAGGCGCTGGTGATGCTGTTGCTGCGCGCCGGGCACCTGACCGTGCGGGGCCGCCCGGGCCCGGTCCCGTGCGCCGCGGCGGCCCTCGCCGTCATCGGCCTGCTGCTACCGCTCTCCCCGCTGGGACCGGCGCTGGGCCTGGCGGCCCCGCCGCCGCTGTACTACGCGCTGCTCGCCGCCGTCCTCGCGCTGTATGGGACGGCGCTGGCCGCGGCCCGGCGGCGGTACCTGCCGGGCACCCGCTGAGCGGACCGTCAGCCGTACGACAGCTTCGCGCAGGCGTCGTCGTCGGCGGTGCGGGCGTCGTCGGCGACCTCGGTCGGCACCTTGTCGTCCGCGGGCGGCGCCGACGCGGTGCCGCCGGGCGCGGGCGTTTCGGTGTACGAGCTGCCCACGGTGACGGTGATGCCGGGCGCGGACCCCTCGTGCAGCTCCGCGCCGGGAAAGAGCCGGGCGGTGGTGCGGGCCCGCTCCTCCTGGCCCGGGCCGTAGGCGATCCGCGTGGTGGTGTGGTCCTGGGACGGTGCGGTGGTGGTGGCGGTGACGGCGAAGCCGGCGGCGCGCAGCGTGTCGGCGACGCGGGCGCCGAGTCCGGTGGAGTGGGTGCCGTTGAGGACGGTGACGTCGATCCCGGCGCCGGAGACGGGCTCCTGGGACGCGGGCTTGCCGGACTTCTTCTTCGGGCCGTCCTCCCCTGCGGCGTCCTTCCCGTCGAGGGTGCGGTCGGCGCGCAGGGCCGCCCACAGGTTGTCGGCGGCGGGGTGCACGATCGCGACCCGGGCGCCCTGGTAGCGCCAGGGCACGGTGACGAACGCGGTGTTGTGCAGGTCGATGTCCTTGAGCCCCATCGCGAACGACAGCAGCTTCTGGGCGCTGCCCAGCTCCGGGTCGACGGTGAGGGATTCGGTGGCGGCGGTGGCGAGCGGCAGCAGCGTGGTGGGGTTGACGCCCTGCTCCTTGATCTTGCGGATCAGCCCGGAGACGAACGCCTGCTGCCGCTTGATGCGGCCGATGTCGGAGCCGTCGCCGATGCCGTGCCGCAGCCGTACGTAGTCCAGCGCCTTGCGCCCCTCGACGGTCTGCTGGCCCTTGGTGAAGATCCGCTTGCCGCGGTGGCCGAGGTTCGGGTTGAGATCGCCCTGGTAGAGGTCCTGCGGTACACAGACCGGGACGCCGCCGACCGCCTCGGTCATCTTCGCGAAGCCGTTGAAGTCGACGACCACGGTGTGGTCGACGCGCAGCCCGGTCAGCTTCTCGACGGTGTTCTGGGTGCAGGCGGGGTTGCCGTCGGCGGTCTCGCCCACGGTGAACGCCGCGTTGAACATCACGTTGCTGCGCGGCTGGGTCCAGGAGCCGTCGGGGAGCCGGCAGGGCGGGATGTCGACGAGGGCGTCGCGGGGGACGGACACGGCGAGCGCGTGCTTGCGGTCGCCGTAGATGTGCAGCAGGAACGCGGTGTCGGAGCGGCCCACGTCGCCCTCGCCGCCGCCCAGGTCGCTGTTGTTGCCGGAGCGCGAGTCGGAGCCGATGACCAGGACGTTGCTGCCGCCGGTGTTCGGGGCGGGGCGGTCGCGGCTGACGCCGTCGGCGCCGAACGTCGTGATGTTGCCGTCCAGCCGGTGGTAGAGCCAGCCGGCTCCGGCGGCCACCAGGACCAGGAAGGACGCGGTCGTCACCCCGGCTATCCGGGCCTTGCTGCGCCGGCGCCGGCGCCGTCCCCGGGCGGCGTTGTCCCCGTTGCGGCGTCCGTCGCGTGCGGAATGGCTGCCTGTCACGTGTGCACCCTCAATTGCCCGGATTTTTCCTGCGGAGGAGGCGGTTCCCCCCGCCCAAAGTTGTATAGTTGCGCAATGTAGCAAGTAAATGCCGGTGCTGTTCCACCGGCGACCCGGCAATCCGAGAGGCGGCGGCGATGCTGCGCAACGGACTGGAGCCCTGGCACCTGCTGATCGTGGGGATCGTGGTGATCCTGCTCTTCGGGTCCCGCAAACTCCCCGACACCGCACGCGCGTTGGGCAAATCCCTGCGGATCCTCAAGAGCGAGACCAAGGCGATGAAGAACGACGACGCCGGGGCCACGCCGCCGCCCGGCCCGCAGGAGCCCGCCGCCCCCTACGCCTCCTTCCACACCCCCGGTGCCACCAGCGGCCCGGCCCCGGCGCCCGCGGCGACCACCGCACCGGCGCCTTCGGCCCCGCCCGCGCCGGAACCGGCCGCCCCGACCCCCGCGTCCGGCGGCCCGGCCGCACCCGCCGCGCACCCCCTGCCCACGACGGGCACCACCCGCCCCGCCGCGTCCGGCGGCTCCGCGCCGGCCGCCGTGCCCGTCACCGACCGGGGGACCGGCGGTGGCTGACGAGCGCGCCCGCACCACCCTTCCGACCGCACCGACCACGGGGGTTGATGTGACGACGACCGAAACGTTCCGGCCGCCCGACGAGGCGGACTTCCCGCAGCTCCTGGACCGCGCCCTGGCCACCCACGAGATCGCCGAGGCGCTGCGCCGCGCGGACGGCGACCCCGACGCGGAGCAGCTGCGCGCCGATGCGCTGCGCTCGGTCGCCGCCATCACCGCCGCCGCCGAGCAGGAGTACCGCACCTACCGCAGCCTCGCCGCCGCCCGCCCCGCGCCGCGCCCGGCCCGTCCGGCGGTCCGCCCGTCGTCCGGGGCCACCGGCGGGGTGCTGCCCGCGCTCGGCGTGCTCGTACCGGGGCTGGCGGCGGTGGCCGCGGCGATCTTCCTGCTGCTCGGATTCCTGCTGCGCGGCGTCGGGCTGCGCGGGCAGTTCGCCGACGAGCTGATCGTCGCGGGGGAGATCGCGACCGGGGTCGCGGCGGTGGCGACGCTCTGCGGCCTGCTGTGGATGCTGGTGGCCGCGGCCCGCAACCGCCCCTCGGCGGGCGGCCGTTCCGCCGCCGACGCCGAGGTGGCGCGGGCCCTGACGGCATACCAGGACGCCCTGGTCGAACGCGGTCTGCTGCCGTTCCTGCGGGCCCGGCTCGGCGGGGCCGCGGGGGAGCCCGCGAAGGGGACGCACGCGCGTCCGGCGCCGGGCGAGGAGCGGCCGGCCCGCACGGGCCCCGGCTTCAGCGCGCCCGATTTCGCCAGCCCCGATTTCGCCAGTCCGGACTTCGCGAGCCCCGACTTCGCGAGCCCGGACTTCGCCAGCCCGGACTTCACCGGGCCGGGCGGCGCCGCGGAGCGCTGAGCCCCGCCGGGGCGGCGCCGCGGAACCGGCCCCGCCCCGGGGGTGTCTTCCCGCTCATCGCGGCGGCGCGACGACGCGCGGAAGGACACCCCCGACGGCGTCGCGCGCCTCAGCCCTTCAGCGGACCGCCGTTGATCGCGATCCGGCGCCCGTAGCGGGCGAGCGGGTAGTAGTCGTACGACACATGGTGCTGCACACAGCGGTTGTCCCAGAACACCAGCGTGTTGGGCTCCCAGCGCACCCGGCACTGGAGCAGCGGACGCCCCGACACCGACTGGTAGAGCATCTCCAGCAGCGCCCGGCTCTCCTGCGCCGACAGCTGCGGGATCCGCTGGGTGTAGATCGGGTTGACGTACAGGAGCTTGCGGTCGGTCTCCGGGTGGCGGACCACCACCGGGTGCTCGTTGCGCGCGGTGATGTGGCCCTTGGGGATGGGCCGGTCGCCGAACGCGAGGCGGCCGTCGTGGATCGAGGTCAGCCCGTCGAGGAGGGCGCGCATCGTCGGGGAGAGCAGGTCGTACGCCAGGTGCATGTTGGCGAAGAGGGTGTCGCCGCCGGTGCCCTCCGGGGTCCGCAGGATGTGCAGCATCGACCCGAGCGAGGGCTCGGCGTCCGCGGTGCCGTCCGCGTGCCAGGCGTTGCCCGCCACGTCCTCCGCCCCGGGCGTGGTGACGATCTCCAGGATGTGCGGGTCGCCCTCGGGCGGCGGCGGGTTCACCGGCCGCAGCGTGCCGAAGTGCGAGGCGAACCGTGAGTGGTCCTCGCGGCTGATGTCCTGGTCCCGCAGCACCAGGACATGGTGGTCGAGGAACGCCGTCTTGATCTCGGCGAGCTGGTCGTCCGGGAGCTCCTTGCTCAGATCGACCCCGGACACCTCCGCGCCGATCACCTGGGTGAGCGGAGCGACCTCGATGGTCCGGTAGTCCCTGGCGGGCCGGGTGACGAGACGCTCGATGGCGTCGAGTTCGTACTGCTCCATATCTGCTTCCTTCGGTGGAGGGACGGTACAGCGGACGGAGGATGGCTCAGGGGCGGGCGTCCAGCGCCGCGTGGAGCGCGGCGGCGACGGCGCGGGTGTGCGGCGGCCGGACGATCCCGTAGTGGTCGGTGGGCAGGGTCCGCCAGTCGCCGGGCAGCGCCAGATGGTCGCGCCACAGCTCCCGGTGCGCGGCGGCGGGCAGCGGTGCGGGCAGGCCCGCCGCCGGGTGCTCGGCCAGCCACATCCGGGCGGGCGTACGGGCCAGCGGGGGCAGTCGGTGATCGGCCATGGCGGCGAGGTTGGCCCGGCAGCACCGTGCCAGCCGCTGCGCGTAGGCCGCTCCCTCGCCGGTGAACGCGCCGTCCACCGAGCCCAGTTCGTGCGCGAAGACCGCTTCGAGCTGCTGCTCGTCGTAGCCCTGGAAGCCCGGCCCGGAGCCCGGGGGCGGCGGGTCGAGGAGGTGGACGCCGTGCACCGGGCGGCCGGCCGCCTCGGCGAGCGCGGCGATGCCCACCGCGGTCCAGGCGCCGAACGACCAGCCGACCAGGTGCAGTCGGCCGGTGACGTCGCCGAACCGTGCGCGGAGCGCCTCGTGGTAGCGGCGGGCCCGCTCGTCCAGCGTCAAGGCGGCCGCGTCCGGGTCGCGCAGCGCCGGGTCCGCGATCAGACAGACCGTCGCCCGGTCGTCGAGCGCGGCGACCAGCGACCGGTACGCCTGGATGTCGCCGCCCACCGGATGCAGCAGGCACACCACCTCGGGCCCGGTGCCCTCCTGCCACACGTCGAGGGCCACCGTGTCCGCCGCGGCGGCGCCGGACGCCGCGCCCCGGCCGAGGTGGGCCAGCAGATCGTTGAGGCTGACCCGGGGCCCGAACCACGACAGGTCCAGCTCCACGCCGTAGTGCTGTTTGACCACGCCGATCAGGTCGAGCAGGGTCAGCGAGTCGGCGCCCAGGTCGTACAGCGGGGCGTCCGGGTCGAGCGGATCGGCGTCGAGCCAGTCGCGGACCCAGCCGGCGAGCAGATCCGCCGGGACCGGCGCGGCCGGTTCCGGGACGGCCGGCGCCGTGCCGGAGTCCGGTGCGGCACCGGTGGCCTCCGGGGCGGGCCCGGCGTAGAACGTGCGGGACGCCTCGATCTGGGTGGTGGAGACCAGCAGCTGCGGCAGTTGCAGCGCCACCGCGCGGGCGAGGACCCGTTGGCCCTCCTCGACGGTCAGGCCGACGGAGAGATGGGCGCGGTGCCGGGCGTCGCCCGCCGGGACCCGCAGCGCCATCCCGGTCTCCCGCCACACGTCCCAGTCCAGGGCGATGCGGGCGCCGGCGCCGGGCCGGTGGTGGGCGAAGGCGTCCAGCAGGCCCGCCGCGGCGGCGTAGTCGTACTGCCCCACGCCGCCGAGCCGCGCCGACATCGACGAGCAGTACACGACGAGCGCGGGGGAGCAGCGGTCGACCAGCCGCTCGACGAGGAGCGCACCGTGCAGCTTGGCCCGCTGCCCGTCCGCGCCGGCCGCGCGCCGCACGACGAGCGCGCCGGTCGCGGCGCCGGCGGCGTGCACCACCGTGGCCGGGCCCGTGGTGCGGGCGGCGATCTCGGCCACGAGCGCATCGTGGCCGCCGGTGTCGGCGAGGTCCGCCTCGATCAGCTCGATGCGCTCCGCCCAGGACGCCAGCGCCTCGGGCAACCGGGGCCGCCGGGAGACCAGCAGCACCCGGCCCGCGGTGTGAGTCAGCAGCCAGGCGGCGACGCTCGTACCGATGCCACCGGTGCCGCCGAGGACGACATGGTCGCCCGCGGGCAGTTCGGGCGCCGGCTCCGGCGCGGTGACCGGCACCACGACCTCGTGCCACCAGTGGCCGTCGCGCAGCGCCAGCCGCTCCGGCAGGGCGGTGCGCGGGGTGGCCGAGGTGAGCAGCGCGGCCAGCGGACCGGCCCACTCGGCCGGGTCGGCGGCGGGCAGATCCAGCCACCGGCCGTCGGCCGCGCCCTCCTGCCCGGCGACCGTGGCGACGCCGGTGAGCAGCCCCGACTCCGGCCGTTCGACGGCGCCGTGCACCGGCTGCGCCCGGCAGGACAGCCACCACAGGCGCGGCCGGAGCGCGGGCGGGGTGTCCGCCAGCGCCTGGACGAGGGCGGCCGGGGCGTCCAGACAGGCCCGTTCGGCCCGCGCCAGCGAGGCGGCGCCGACCGGTCCGGTCAGGCCCAGCGGCAGCGCGTGCAGCCAGTCGGTGCCGCCGTCGGCGTGCGGCCCGAGGGCGTCGAGCAGCCGGCGCCAGGCGGTGGGGTCGGCCGGGTCGACCTGGTAGGCGTCGTCGCCGTGGCGGGCGAAGGCGTCGCCGGTGCCGACCCGGACCACCCGGGTGTACGCCGCCGCCAGCTCCGGCGGCACCGCGTCCGCCACCGGCCCGTCCGTCACCAGCACCAGCTGCCGGAGGGTGCGCTCCCGGCAGCCGGCCGCGGCCCGGCGCCACCGCACCCAGTGCGGCTGGCTCAGCCACCCGGCCTCGGGCAGGCGCGGGGGGACGGCGGGGGCCTCCGCGCCGGCGCCGGCCGGGGGCTGGGCGGCGGAGGCGGCCGGGACTGCGGCCGGGGCGCCGGCCGTGACCTGCCCCTGGCTTCCGGCGGCGTGCCCGGCCGTCCCTCGCTCACCGTCCGCCGTCCGCGCCCGCGGGAAGTCGTACTCCGCCAGGTCGAAGGCGGGCGGCGGGAAGTCCCAGGGGGCGGGGGCCGGTCCGGGCCGGGCGGGGAGCGGGGCGCCGGCGAGCCAGGCGGCCACCGTCCGCTGCGGATCGGAGCCGTCCGCGAGCGGCGTGCCGTCGGCGGGCTCCGGGACGTCGACCGGCTCCGCACCGCGCAGCCACCGCACCGCGGACGCGGCGTCCGGGCAGACGGCGGCCGCCCGCCAGCGCCGCTGCGGGCGCCCGGACCGCAGATGCCGCAGCACCGCGCCGTAGCTCTCCGGACGGTCCGTCAGATGGTCGGCGATCCGCGCGGCGTCGGCGCGCAGCGCGGCGGGGCTGGACGCGGAGAGGAAGAGCGCGCCGTCCGCCTCGCCGGCTCCCGCGCCGTCCGCCGCCGCGGGCGGCGCCTCCAGCACCACATGGGCGTTGGTGCCGCCGATGCCGAAGCTGCTGACCGCCGCCACCCGGGGCCGGCCGGCCGGCCAGGGCTGTGCGGTGACCGGGAAGTGGAACGGCGTCGGGTCCGGGTCGATGTGCGGGCTCGGCGCCCGGAAGTCGGCGTGCGGCGGGATCACCCCGTGGTGCACGCCGAGCGCCGCGCGGATCAGGCCGACCACGCCCGCCGCCGCGCCCAGATGCCCCAGCTGGCTCTTGACCGAGGTCAGCGCGGTACGGCCGGACTCCGGCACGTCGAACGCCTGCCGCAGCGCGCCGATCTCGACCGGGTCGCCGAGCCGGGTGCCGGTGCCGTGCGCCTCGACGTACGCGAGGTCGGCGCCGGTGCGGCCGCTGCGCCGCAGGGCCGCCCGGATCACCTCCCGCTGCCCGGCCAGCGACGGCGCGCTGTACCCCATCTTGCCGGCGCCGTCGTTGTTCACCGCGGAGCCGGTCAGCACCGCGTAGACGGTGTCGCCGTCCCGCCGGGCGTGCGCGAGCGGCTTGAGGACGACCACGCCGACACCGCTGGCGCCGACGGTGCCGCTCGCGCCGTCGCTGAACGGACGGCAGTGGCCGTCGGCGGAGAAGATGTGCTGCGGCTGGTAGCGGTAGCCCTCGTCCAGCGTGGTGTCGACGAGCACCCCGCCGGCCAGCATCACGTCCGCATCGCCCTGCCGCAGCAGCCCCGCCGCCAGATGCACCGCCACCAGCGAACTGGCGCACGCGGCCTGGGCGGTGAACGCCGGGCCGGTCAGCCCCAGGTGGTAGGCGGGCTTGGTCGCGAGGTAGTCCTTCTCGTGGTGGAGCGAGAGCCGGAACGCGTCCGGCAGCGCAGCCGGATCGCCCTCCCGGAGCATCGTGCGGTAGTACGTGCTCTCGCCCGCGCCCGCGATCAGCCCGGTGCGCGGACCGGTCGACGGATCGGCGATCCCGGCGTGCGCCAGCGCCTGTGCCGCGCACATCAGCAGATGGCGCTGTTGCGGGTCCATCAGCCGGGCCTCGGCGCGGCTGAGACCGAAGTGCTCCGGGTCGAAGGCGAGCGGCCCGTCCAGCAGGCTGCGCGCACCGACCATCCCCTCGGCGGCGTCGAAGCGCTCGATGCCGTGGGCGCCGGTGCGTATCAGCTCCCAGAACGCGGCCAGATCCACCGCGCCGGGCAGCCGGACCGCCATGCCGACGACGGCGATAGGCTCGTCCCGGGGGAGCGGGGCCGACGGCTCGGGGGCAGCGGCCGTCGCCGGTACGGGCGCGGGAGCCGGCGGGGACGCCGCGTCCGGCCCCTGCGCCGCCGCCCCGTCCAGGAAGCGGGCCAGCGCCCGGACCGTGACGTGTTCGAAGAGGTCGGCGACGGTGAAGCGCAGCCCCAGCTCGGTGGTGCAACGCAGGTGGTAGCGCATCAGGGTCAGGCTGGAGGCCCCGGCGTCGAAGAACGTCCGGTCGGGTGTGATCGGGCGGCCGGTCAGCTCCTCGAAGAGCGTGGCCAGTTCGGCCTCGCGCGCCGAGCGCGGCGCCGCGCCCGCCGCCCGGCCGCCGACCTCCTCACCGGGCGCCCGCAGCGCCGCCGTCCGGTCCAGCTTCCCGCTGGGCGTCCGCGGCAGCGCGGCCAGCCGCCGGAAGCGGGCGATGCGGACGTACGCGGGCAGCAGGGCCGCCAGATGCGTGGTGAGGCCGGCGGCGTCCGGTGTCGCGCCGCGGCACTCGAAGCACGCGGTCAGCGCGGCGCCGTCCCGCGCCACCACGGCGTTGGTGATCTCCGGGTGCCGCAGCAGCGCCGCCTCGACCTGGCCCAGCTCCAGCCGGTGCCCGCTCAGCTTGATCTGCTGGTCGTCGCGGCCCAGGTAGTGCAGCAGCCCGTCCCGGTCGAAGCGGGCCCGGTCGCCGCTGCGGTAGAATAGCCCCTCGCCGGGCAGTTCGGTGAACCGCTCGGCGTTGAGGTCCGCCTCCGGGGTGTCCAGGTAGCAGCGGGACGCCATGGTGCCGCCGATGAGCAGCTCGCCGGGGCAGCCGGGCGGCACCGGCCGCCCGTCGCCGTCCACGACCCGCAGCACCGCACCGGCCACCGGCCGTCCGATGGCGGGCCGCTCCGGCCAGTACGCCGGGTCCCCGTCCAGGCACAGGGCGCTGACCACATGCGTCTCGGTCGGCCCGTAGTGGTTGAACAGTCGGGCGCCGGGCAGCCCCGCGAGCCAGCGGCGGATCGCGTCCGTGCACACCAGCTGCTCGCCCGCGGTGACCACGTCGCGCAGCCGCGACGGGTAGCGGCCCAGGTGGACGGCGTGCTCCGCCAGCAGCTGGAGCGCCACGTACGGCAGGAAGATCCGCTCGGCGCCGGACTCCTCCAGCTGCGCGAGGAGCGCGGGCGCGTCCTGCCGCAGGCCGGGGCCGATCAGCCGCAGCGTGCCGCCGCCGCACAGCGCCGAGAAGATCTCCTGGAACGACACGTCGAAGGAGAGCATCGAGAACTGCTGGGTGACGGCGGGCGCGCCGAGGCCGCCCGCGTCCGCCTGCCAGGCGAGGAGGTTGCACAGCGTCCGGTCGAAGACCTGGACGCCCTTCGGGGTGCCGCTGGAGCCCGAGGTGAACAGCGTGTACAGCGGGCGGGCCCCGTCGTGCGCCGCGACCGGGGCCCCCGGGCCGCCCGCCCGCAGCGTCACCGGGTGCCGCACCACGCGGCCCTCCGGATCGACGGCGTCCAGACCGGGCGCGCCGCCCGGCGGCACCAGCACGCACAGCGGCGCGGCCCGGTCGAGGACCTGCCGCAGGACGGCGGGCGGATACGCCGGGTCGAGCGGCACGATCGTCAGGTTCAGCCGGGCCAGCGCCAGCAGCGCCACCACATGCGTCAGAGACGGCTCCAGATACAGCGCGACCCGCGCCGGAGCCCCGTCCGCGACCGGGAACGCCTCCCGTATCTCGGCCGCCAGGGCCGCCGCGTACCCGTCCAGCGTGGCGTAGTCGACGCTTTGCTCCCCGTCGTCCACGGCCGGGGCGTGCGGGGTGCGCGCCACCTGCCGGGCGAAGCCCTCGGCCACCGTCGCGTACGCCGAAGCGGCCCGCGGGCCGCGGCCGTGGTCGGGCAGGAGCGCGCGGTGCGGCGCGGCCAGTTCGGCGGGGGTGTGCGCGCCCGGGGCGGCGAGCAGGTCCAGGGCCCGCCGCAGCAGCGTGTCCAGCGCCGTGATCTGGTCGGCGTCGAAGTGGTCGGTGGCGTACTCCCAGACGCACTCCAGACCGTCCGCGTACGCCACGACGGAGAGCGTCAGCGGGCACTTCGCCTCGGCCGGCGGCCACCACAGCGGACGGGCCGCGCAGCCCGGCAGCCGCAGCGCCGCGAAGTCGGTGTTCTCCTGGACGAAGAGCACGTCGAACGGCGCACCGTCGTCCGCGCCCCACTCACCGGCCATCGCCTCCAGCACGTCCGAGAAGGCCACGTCCTGCCGGTCCAGCACCGCGGCCGCCTCCGCGCCCTGGCGCAGCAGCTGGGCGCGCAGCTCCTCGTCGGGGGCGACGGTCAGCGGCAGCAGCACGGTGTTGGCGAACATCCCGACGCCGTCCGCGAACTCGGGCACCGGACGGCCCGCCACCGGCGCCGCGATCCGCGGCCGGGTGCGGCCGGTCACCGCGTACAGGCTCCAGGTGAAGACGCCCAGCAGCAGCTGGAAACGGGTCAGGCCCAACTGGGCGCAGAGCCGGTCGACATGGGTGCGGCGCACCGTGTCCAGCCGGGTGTGGAGCAGCTGCGCCTCGGGGAACGGCGTCCGCCGGGCGGGCAGCAGCCGCTCGCCCGGCCCCGGCGACTGCGCATGGTGCGCGGCGAGCGCGTCGCGCCGCTCGGCGTAGCCGGGGCGGGCGAACCACTCGGCCTGCCAGTGGGCGTGGTCGAGCGGCGTGTACCCGGCCTCCGGCGCCGCGGACGGCCCGCCCGGGTACGCCGCGTACGCCTGCGACAGGTCGGCGAAGAGGACGTTGAGCGACCAGCCGTCGACGGCGATGTGGTGCAGCCCCAGCAGCAGGACCGCGCCGTCGTCGTCCGGCAGCAGACAGGCGCGCAGCATCCGCGGCTCGGCCAGGTCGAACGGCTCGGCGAAGTACCGCGCGGCGAAGGCGCGCCGGCCCGCCTCGTCCGACGGCGGCGCGCCGGGATCGGTCCACGGGTCGTACGGGTCGCCGACGCGCTGCCGCAGCCCCTCGGGCGTCGCCTCGAAGGCGGTCCGCAGCGCCGGGTGGCGCACCACCAGCTGCCGCAGCGCATGCCGCAGCGCCGCCGCGTCGACCGTGCCGTCCAGCCGGAACGCCTGGCCCACGTGGTAGGCGCGGGAGGCGGGGTGGCGCCGCTGGTGCAGCCACAGGCGCTGCTGTTCGGCGGTGGCCGGCGCGGAGCGCGCGCCCGAGGGCTGTGCCACCGGCGGATACGGCGACTCCCCGGCGTCGCGGGCGGCGGCCACCGCCTCCGCGACGGCGGCGAGATCCCCGCCGAGCACCAGCGAACGGTCCAGCTCACAGCCCCAGCGCCGGCGCGCCGCGAAGCAGAACCGCAGCGCCTTCAGCGAATCGCCGCCCGCCGCGATCCACCGGTCGTCCGGTCGCGGATCCGCCAGCCCCAGCACCTCACCGGCCAGCTCCAGCACCTCCCGCTGCCACGGCGTGACCTCGGCGCCCGCGGTGTCCGCGGCGCGCCGCCACGGCCGGTCGGCGCGGGCCAGCAGCGCCGCCTCGTCGACCTTGCCGTTCGCGGTCAGCGGCACCGCGTCCACCAGGAAGAGGTGGTGCGGACGCATATACGTGGGCAGCCCGTCGGCGAGGTGGCGCTCGCACTCCTCGTACGACAGCTCGCCGTCCAGCACCAGGAACGCCAGCAGCTCGTGCGGGCCGTCCGCGCCGGAGCGGCGGGTGCACACATGCGCGCGGCGCACGGCCGGATGCGCGGTGATCTGCCGCTCCAGCTCGCCCGGTTCGATCCGGAAGCCCCGCACCTTCACCTGCCGGTCGGCGCGCCCCACATACGTCAGCAGCCCGTCGGCGTCGGCGCGCACCAGGTCGCCGCTGCGGTAGTGGACCGCGCGCCCGCCGTCGTACCAGGGCAGCCGGACGAAGCGGCGCGCCGTCTCCTCGGGGAGGTTGCGGTACCCGGCGGCCAGCCCGGAGCCGGACAGGTACAGCTCGCCGATCTCCCCGCCGGACGCCGCCCGCGTCCCGTCGGCGGCCACCACCACCGCGCCGGTCTCCGGCAGCGGCCGCCCGATGGGCACCACCTCGCCGTCGAAGTCACGCGGTATGGCGTACGAGACCGCGAAGGTGGTGGTCTCGGTCGGGCCGTAGCCGTTGAACAGCCGGGTGGCGGCATCCGGGTTGTGCCGGTACCAGCGGCGGACGGTGCGGGCGCTCAGCTGTTCGCCGCCGACGACGACCTGCCGGGCGCCGGTGAAGCAGCCGGGCGCGGTGTCCACCACGGCGTTGAACAGCGCCGCGGTGACGAAGAGCGTCTCGAT
The DNA here is from genome assembly GCF_040300365.1 of Streptomyces sp. NPDC000404. NCBI lineage: Bacteria > Bacillati > Actinomycetota > Actinomycetes > Kitasatosporales > Streptomycetaceae > Streptomyces > Streptomyces sp. NPDC000404. The sequence goes on from NZ_JBEPDN010000015.1 coordinate 24,659, forward strand.
GCGCTCCCGCAGCAGCGCCGCGGCCAGCCGCTCCGGATCGCGGACGTCCGCGTCGTCGACGATCACGCAGCAGCCGCCGGTCAGCAGCGGCGTCCACACCTCGAAGGTCAGCGCGTCGAACGCCGGATTGGACAGGCAGCCGAACCGCATGCCCGGCGCCGTGTCCAGGAACTCGGGCCGGGCCAGCCGCAGCACGCCGGCGCCGGGGACCTCGACGCCCTTGGGCAGGCCGGTCGTTCCGGAGGTGTAGAAGAGGAAGGCCACCGGGCCGCCGGCCGCCGGCCGTTCCTGCGGCGCGGGGAAGTCGCCGCGCGCGGCGAGCAGCCCGTCGGCGTCCAGCGGCCGGACACCAGGCGGCACCTCGGGCGCCGCCGCGCCGTGGACGAGTGCGACGGCGTCCGCGTCGGTGAGGATGTGGCGGCGCCGCTCCGGCGGGCTCTGCGCGTCCAGCGGGACGACCCGGGCGCCCAGCCGCAGGATGCCGAGCATCACGCAGACCAGCTGCCAGGAGCGCGGCAGCTGCACCGCCACCGCCTGCCCGGCGCCGACGCCGTGGCGGCGCAGCCCGTCCGCGACGGCGGCGCCGGCCGCGTCCAGCGCCGCGTAGTCCAGCAGCACCGCACCGTCCTGCACGGCGGGCGCCTCGGGGGCGCGCAGCGCCCGGGCGTGCACCTCCTGTGCCAGTCCTGACATCAGCGGACCTTCTTCGTGGGGGAGTTCGGGGAGTTCGGGCGCGCGGCCCGCCGGGGGAACGCTCGGGGATCCGCTCACGCCGCACCTCCGGCGGGGGAGCCGGCGCCCGGAGCGGCGGGCGGCGCCGGTTGCGGCGGCCGCGCCAGCTCGGCGCAGATCAGCTCCGCCACCCGCGGCAGCTGGTCGCCCTCCAGGATGTCCCAGTGGCCGCACGCCACCGGCTCGGTCACCAGCCCGCCGCCGGCCCGCCGCTCCCAGAACGCCCGCACCTCCCGCACGGCCGCCGGGTCCTCGTCCTCCTCGGTGGCCTGGACGAAGACCGTCCGGGCGCCGGTCGGCGGCACCTCGTAGCCGGCGGCGGTCATCCGGTTGTGGTTGTAGATCCGGAAGTACCGGTCGATCTGCGCGTCCTCGATGCCCGGGTACATCCCGTTGAACCGCACCAGCTTCGCGCGGAACTCGGCGGCGTCCACCGGGGCGACGGCCGCCCGTACCTCCGGGTCGTCGGTGCCGCGGGTGTCCAGCAGCACCACGCTCACCCGGCGGTGCCCGGCCTGCGCCAGCAGCCGGCCCATCGCATGCGCGACCAGCCCGCCGTACGACAGCCCGCACACCACCAGCGTCTCGTCCGGGCGCACCTCGATCAGCCGCAGATACTCCTCGGCCATCGCCTCCACCGACGGCAGCGGCTCCTCCCCGGCGTTCAGACCGGGCGACTGGACGCCGGTCACGCCGGTCTGCGGCGGCAGCGCGGTGGCCAGCGGCAGATAGCAGAACGCGGTGCCGCCCGCCGGGTGCACGCAGATCACCCGCTGCCCGCCGTCGCCCGGCCGGAACTCGATCAGGTTGCCGCCCGGCTGCCCGGACGCGCCGGAGCGCAGCCGTCCGGCCAGCGCCTCGATCGTCGGATGGCTCAGCAGATCGCGGATGGGCAGCGTCTCGCCGAACTCCTCGCGGACGGCGGAGGCCACCTTGATGGCGGAGACGGAGGTGCCGCCGATGTCGAAGAAGTTGTCGGTGACCGAGATCGACGGGCGCAGCAGCACCTTCTGCCAGATCCCGTGCAGCGCCAGCTCGACGTGGTCGCGCGGCGCCGCGGTGTTCACCTGCGTCGGCGCCGCATGCGCCGCGGCCAGCAGCGCCTTACGGTCCACCTTGCCGCTGCGGTTGAGCGGCAGCGCCGCGAACTCCACGAAGAGCGCCGGGATCATGTGGTCGGGCAGGTGGCGGGCGAGCGCGGTGCGCCACTCGTCGGCGCGGCGCGGTGCGGCGTCGCCCCGGCCGACGGCGGCCACCAGCCGCAGGTCACCCGCGTCGTCCCGGTCGGCGAGGACGGTCGCCTCCCGCACCCCGTCCAGCGCCAGCAGCGCCGTCTCCACCTCGCGCGGTTCGATCCGGAAGCCGCGCAGCTTGATCTGGTCGTCGCCGCGGCCCAGGAACTCCGCGGTGCCGTCGGGCAGCCGCCGCGCCAGGTCGCCGGTGCGGTAGATCCGCTCGCCCGGGACGAACGGATCGGGCCGGAACCGCTCCTCGGTCAGATCCGGCCGCCCGTGGTACCCGGCGGCGAGCGAGGCGCCGCCGAGCCAGATCTCACCCGGCACACCCGGCGGCACCGGCCGCATCCGCGCGTCGAGGAGGTAGAGCCGGGTGTTGCCGATCGGCCGGCCGATCGGGCACGAGCGCTCCAGCGGCCGCGGATCGGTGTACGCGGTGCTGTAGGTGGTGGCCTCGGTCGGCCCGTAGCCGTAGCAGATCCGCAGCCCCGGCAGCGCCTGGACCATCCGGTACAGCGCCTTCTCGGGCAGCGACTCCACCCCGGTCACCAGCTGCCGCAGCGCCAGCCCGGCCAGCCGCTCCCCGGGCGCCTCGTCGATCCACCGGACGTAGGCGGGCGGCAGGAACGCCTGGACGATGCGGTGCTCGCGCATCCAGCCCAGCAACGCATCAGGGTCGGCGCGCAGTTCGTCGGGGACGAGGTGCAGTTCGGCGCCGGTGGCCGGCGGCAGCAGCAGCTCGTGGACCATCGCGTCGAAGCCGATGCCCGACCAGGCGGACACCGGCTCACCGGGCGTCGGCTCGAAGCGGTCCAGCCAGGTGTCGAAGAGGTTCAGCACACTGCGGTGGGTGACCGCCACGCCCTTGGGGCGCCCGGTCGAGCCGGAGGTGTACAGGACGTAGGCGAGGTCCTCCGGCGCCGTCGCCACCACCGGCGCCTGCTCCGGGTCGCCCTCCGCCTCGACGGTGCGCAGGTCCAGATGGCCGTCGGGGGCGTCGGCGCGGTCGGTGAGCACCAGCGCCGGATCGGCGTCCGCGACCATCGCGGCGCGCCGGGCGTCCGGTTGCCCGGGGTCGAGCGGCAGGAACGCGGCGCCCGCCTTGAGGATGCCGAGCAGCCCCACCACCAGCTCCGGCGTCCGCCCGGCGTGCAGGGCGACGACCTGACCGGGCCGCACTCCGCGGGCGGCCAGCGCGGCGGCGAGCCGCGCCGCCCGCCGTGCCAGCGCCCCGTAGGACAGGCGCCGCCCCTCGCACACCACCGCCGTGGCGTCGGGACGGGCCGCGGCCTGCGCCTCGAAGCGGGCGACGACCGAGGCGGGTTCGGCGATGGGCACCGCGCCCTCGCCCCGTGTCGCGTCCCAATCCTCCAGCAGCCACCGGCGCTCCGCCTCGTCCAGCAGCTCCAGCTCGCCGAGGGTCCGCTCGGGCGCGGCCGCCATCTGCGTCAGCACCCGCTCCAGATACCGGGCGTAGCGCTCGGCCGTCGCCCGGTCGAACAGCGCGGTGGCGTAGTCGAGATGGCCGGTGAGGCAGCCGTCCTCCTCGGTCACCATCAGCATCAGGTCGAACTTGGCGGCGATGAGGGGCAGCGGCAGCTTCTCCGCGGTCAGGCCCGGCAGCTCCAGCAGGGTGCGCAGCGGCGGGGTCCAGGAGATCGTCGTCTGGAACAGCGGGGTGTGGGCGCTGCTGCGCGGCGGGTTGACCAGCTCCACCACCCGCTCCAGCGGCAGTTCCTGGTGGGTCAGCGCACCGCGGATCCCGGCGCGGGTGCGGCGCAGTACCTCCGCGACGGTGGGGTCACCGGACAGATCGCTGCGCAGCGCGAGGGTGTTGGCGAAGAAGCCGATGACGTCGTCGGCGTTGCGCCCGCGGCGGTTTCCGCTGGGGATGCCGACAACGATGTCCGTCTGGCCGGACAGCTGCGACAGCAGCACGGCCCAGCCGCTCTGCACGGCGGCGAAGAGCGAGGCGCCCTGCTCCTTGGCCGTACGCCGGAGCGCATCGGTCGTCGCCGCGTCCAGCCCCAGCGTGACCTGGTCGCCGCGGAAGTCCTGTCGGGGCGGACGCGGCCGGTCCGTGGGCACCTCCAGCACCGGCGGCGCCCCGGCCAGCCGCTCCTGCCAGTACGCCTCCTGTGCGACGACCTCCGGGTCGGCCGCCCGCGCCAGCTGATCGGCCGCATGGTCGGCGAACTGCCGCGACACCGGCTCCAGCGGATCGTCCGCGCCGGTCAGGAACGCCGCGTAGAGCGCGTTGAGTTCGTTGATCAGAATGATCTGGGACGCCCCGTCGATCACGATGTGATGGGCGGTCACCATCAGGACGTGGTCCTCCGGCGCCAGCCGGACGAGGGTGCTCCGGGCGAGCGGGCCGGTGCTCAGGTCGAACGGGACGGCGGCGTCCTCCCGGAGCACCGCGGCGAGCCGTTCCTCCGGTATCTCCTCGCCCGACAGATCGATCGTGACCATCGGGAATCCGGCATCCGCGGGCGCCGCTATCTGGTACGTCTCGCCGTCGATCGCCACCATGCGCGAGCGCCAGGTCTCGTGCCGCGCCACGATCGCATCCAGCGCCCTGCGCAGCGCCACCGTGTCGAGCGGTCCCCGCAGGCGGTAGGGGAGCGGCTCGTTGTAGGCGTCCTGGGCCCCCTCCAGCTGACTCAGCACCCACAGACGGCGCTGCGAGGGCGACAGCGGCCGCGGCACCCCCTCTCCCGGCACCGCTGCCACTCCGCGGGAGGGCCGCACCGCATCGGAGGGGCCGCTGTGGGGATGAGCGAAGGTCCGTGTCACCGGGAAACCATCTCTTTCCTCTGTGGGGGAGGCGGTCAAAGGCTCGTACGGCGGGCGCGCCGACGGGGTCGTGTCGAGGGGGACGGCCGATGACGTTCCCGGGGGCGGTGGCTCCGCCGGGTGGCCCGGCGTGCCGGGTGCCGGGCGGCGGTGCCGTTCGCCCGTCCGCCGGGCAGGACCGGCGGGAACGAGCGGCCGTGCTCCGCCCGCCACGGACGTGCTCCGTCGCCGTGGCACCGCTGGTGCGGGGGTCGGTATCGGGCGGAATGAGTCGAAAGCTCGTTCCTGCGACCTCAGTGATGATTGATCAACACGTGAGCGGGTGTCAATGGCAGGCGGTCCACGTCGCTTTGGGTGACGTGAAGCCGACTGTTCGTGAGCCGATTCCGGGCCCACCATGCCCCGGAACAGGCATTTTCGGCCGCGCCGCCGCGATCTCGCCGCCCGCCCGCCACCCGTCGCACGGGCCCGGCGGGCCGCCGCTCAGTCCGTGCGCACCGGCCGCCCCTTACCGGCGAACGCGCCCCCGGGGCCGAACGCCAGCGCCGCGAACCGCTCGCCGATCCGGCGGTGCGAGGCGGCGTCCAGGTGGAGCTGATCGGGCAGCGGCAGCTCGGCGAAGTCCGCCTCGCCGTACAGCTCCCGCCCGTCGAGGAGGAAGAGCCGCGGGTCCCCGGCGGCGCGCCGGTGCACGATGCGGGCCAGCTCCTCGCGGATGACGTTCAGCGTCAGCTTGCCGGCGGCCCGCTCGGCCGGATCGCCCATGGCCTTGAACTGCAGCTGCCCCTCCGAGAGGTTCTCGAAGTCCGGGGCGCTGGGGCCCGGGGTGTCCTCGTGGATCGGGCAGAACACCGGCGAGATCACCAGCAGCGGAGCGGTGGGGTGGCCCTCGCGGAGGGTGTCGAGGAAGCCGTGCACCGCCGGGACGAAGGCGCGCAGCCGCATCAGATCGGCGTTGACGATATTGATGCCGATCTTGATGCTGATCAGGTCCGCCGGGGTGTCCCGCATCGCGCGGGCGGTGAACGGATCGAGCAGTCCGCCGCCGCCCAGACCGAGGTTGACCAGCTCCGCGCCGCCGAGCGAGGCGGCCACCGCCGGCCAGGTGCCGGTGGGGCAGGCGGCGTTCGAGCCGTGGCTGAGCGAACTGCCGTGGTGCAGCCACACCGGGGCGCCGCGCCCGGGCTGCGGCTCCACGGGCGCATCCGCCCGCAACGCCACCAGCTGCGTGATCTCGTTGTACGGCAGCCAGATCTCGATGTCCTTGGTGCCCTCGGGCAGCCCCGCGAAGCGCACCGTGCCGGGCGGCCCCGGCTTCGTCTCGGCCGATCCCGTGGACATGTTCACCAGCAGGACGTTCCCGCCGTGCGTCGACGCCTGCGCGGTGAGCTGCCCGTCGACGACCAGGTCGTAGCGGCCGTCCGGCCGCTCGGGCGCGCCCACGTACGCCGTCTTCGTGCGCAGCGTGTCCAGTTCGATCGTGGTGGCCCGGGTGCGGAACACCAGCCGGACGCCGGAGGGCTGCGACTCCGCCATGGAGATCTGCGGATCGGGGAACTGGGCGCGGGCCCGCGCGGGCAGCCGGTGCGGCAGCAGCCCGTGCGCGGTGCGCTCCACGTCGAGCGCGCCGCGCAGCAGCGACTCGGTGAGCGGAACGGTGAGCAGGTCCGTCGTACCGTCCGGACCTGCGGTGTCGTTGTGCTGAGAGGTCATGGCGCCAGCCTGTCAATCGGTTGCCGGATACGCACACGAATTCGCGCGCGGGACGCGGAGCGGACGGATGGGGCCGGGCCGCGGCCGTCCGACGGGGAGCACGGGGTGCGGTTTGCGCCGGGGAAACGCAGTCAATAGCGTCGCGGTATGTCCTCTCCCGCCCCGCGCAAGCGCACCCGCAAGCCCCCCGCCGCCCGGCGGGCCGAGATCGTCGCGGCGTCCGCCGCCGTGGCGCTCGCCGACGGCCTGGAGTGCATCACGCTGCGCCGGATCGCCGACGACCTGGGCGTCCGCCCCGGGCTGATCGGCCACTACTTCCCGTCGGTCGAGGAGCTGGTGGCCGAGGCGTTCGGCAGCGCCGCCCGGGCCGAACTGGACACTCTGCTGCCCGCCGACCGCACCGGCACCACCCCCACCGAGGCCCTCGGCCGGTTCTTCGCCCGCGCCACCGGCCCCGCGTACGACGGCGTCAGCCGCCTGTGGATCAACGCCCGCCACCTCAGCCGCTACCACCCGGCCTTGCGCGCCCGCGTCGGCGACCAGGAGGCCGCCTGGCGCGAACGGCTGGAGTCGGTGATCCGCGAGGGCGTCGCGCAGGGGGAGTTCCGCACCGACGACCCGTACGTGACGATGATCCAGATCCTGGTCGTCATCGACGGTCTCGGCGCCCACGCCAACACCGGCACCGGCGACCGCCCCGAGGCCGTGACCCGGATGGCCCAGGCCACCGCCGAACACGGACTCGGCCTCGCCCCGGGCACCTTGGACCCCCGGCCCTGACGGCCGCGTCCGGCCGGGCAGGGAGGCCCCGGCCGCACGCGTACGCCGCGGGACGGCGGCCGCTCCACCGTCAGAAGTCGTACGGCTTCTTGGCGTTCCAGTTCAGGACGTCGGCCTCGTTGTAGGTGAACGTGGGCTTCTCGCCCTTGACGTTGACGGAGTAGGCGGGCTTCTCGTGGCCGTTGCTGTCGCGCAGCGCGACGGAGAGGCCGGAGCCGGTCTTGTTGTCCTTGCCGTAGTCGAAGATGTTGACGGCGCTGTAGACCTTGCCGCCGGGCCGCAGCATGATCGGCTGCCCGCCGCCCTCCGCCTTCTTCGACAGCGGCAGCGTGGCGCCCTCGCCGTCGATCTTCACGGACGGGTACGAGGTGACCGTGCACGGCTTGGAGCCCTCGTTCGACGCGGTGAGCAGCAGGTGGTCGCCCTGCTGGTCGGCGAACCGGTGCTCCGCGGTGACCAGCAGCTCGTCGCCGACGCACTGCCCGACGCCCGCCGAGCCGCCGCCGTGGTCCGCGCCGGCACCCGCACCGCCCGCGGTCGAGGCCGAATCCGTCTGCCCCTTGCCGCTGTTGGCCTGCGCCGTACCGCCCTTGGCGTCCTGACCGGACGCGGGCCGGCTCTGTCCGGCGGCGTCACTCTTCGCGCCGTCGTCCGCGCCGCCGCAGGCCGTCAGGCTCAGGGCGAGGGCGGCGGTGGCGGCGGCCAGCACGGTGGCACGGATACGGGAGGTGCGCATGATCGGGTCCCCTGCGTTCGAGTGCGGGACTCTCCGAGTCGTTCCCGCGTCGTGTGCACCACTCTTCCCGCGGTGACTGACGTTCCACCAACGCCTCACCAACGTGCCACTGACGGCCTGCGAGCGAACGGGTGACGCCCTTGGCGCAACGGCGTCCTCGCAGGTCAGGAACGGGATTGCTGCCGCGCCAGGGCCCGGTCGTGCCGCGCCTTGAGCGTGTCCAGCTCCGCGCCGGTGACCACCCGCAGCAAAGCGCCCAGCGCCCGCACCGCCCCGTCGTCGAACCCGCACGCCTCCGCCGCGTCCGCCGCCTCCCGCAGCCGGGCGGTGCCCGCCGCCTCGTCACCCATCCCCAGCAACGCCTCACCGGCCGCGGCGATCAGCAGGATCCGCCCGGCCGCCGACGCGTCCACCACCTCGTCCAGCGCCTGCGCCGCCGCCACCGTGGTGAGCGCCGACTCCCAGGCGCCGCAGTCCAGTTGATGGCGCGTCAGGTGATAGAGCGCCAGGCGTTCGGTGTACGGATCGCCGGCGTCGTGCGCCAGCCGCGCCGCATCGGCGCACTCCTCCGCCGCCTCCTGCGGACTGCCCAGCGCCGCCTGCGCCAGCGACAGATTGACCAGCGCCGTCGCCTGCGCGCTGCGGTCCCCGGCCCGCGCCGCCAGCACCGGCGCCGCCTCCAGATGGGCCAGCGCCTCCGGCACCCGGCCCTCCTCCGTCAGCACCCACCCCAACAGCGCCAGGATCCGCGACTGCGCCCGCAGATCACCGTCGGCCCGCGCCGCCTCCAACGCCGTGCCCAGCAGCGGACTCCAGCCCTCCCGCACCCGCCACACGATCAGCGGCCACAGGCCCAGCACGAGCCGCCAGGTCCGGCTGTGCAGCCCCGCCGCGTCCGCCGCTGCCGCCGCCAGCGTCAGCCCCTCGCGCTCCGACTCGTACCACGCCATCGCCTCCTGACGGGCGGCGAACCGGCGGATCTCGCGGGGCGCGCGCACGTCCGCGGGCAGCGGGAAGCACGACTCGTCGCCCGGCTCCGCCGCGTCCGCGGCGGCCAGCGCGGTGACCACGGTGTGATCGAGCGCCCGCAGCAGCGCGTCCGGATCCGCCTCCAGCCCCCGCGCGTACAGCCGGACCAGATCGTGCAGCGTCCAGCGGTCCGGCGCGGCACGCGTCACCAGATGCGCCGCGGCGAGCCGCTCCAGGGCGGCCTCGGCGGTGGCCGGGTCGGTGCCCGCCACGGCCGCCGCCGCGTACCGGTCGACATGGGTGCCGGGATGGCGGCCCAGATGCGCGAAGTGGTGCGCGGCGTCCGCCGGCAGCCGCCGCACCGTCAGCCGCAACGCCGCCCGCACACCGGTGTCCTCCACGTCCAGCAGCGCCAACCGCCGGGACTCGTCGGAGAGTTCACCGCTCAGCGCGGACAGCGACCACTCCGGCTGATCGGTCAGCCGGGCCGCGGTCACCCGCAGCGCGAGCGGCAGCCCGCCGCACAGCTCGGCCAGCCGCCGCGCCGCCCCCGCCTCCGCGCGCACCCGCTCCTCGCCGAGCACCGCGGCGAGCAGCGCCGCACTGTCCGCGGGCCCCAGCACGTCCACCGGCACCGGACGGGCCGCGTCGGAGGCGATCAGCCCGGGCAGCCGATGGCGGCTGGTGACCACCGTGACGCACCGCGCACCGCCCGGCAGCAGCTCCTGCACCGGCGCGGAGCCGGGCGCGTTGTCCAGGACGACCAGCAGCCGGCGGTCGGCCGCCAGCGACCGGAACAGCGCCGACGCGCCGCGCGCCGACTCCGGAATCCGCCGCGGCGCCACCCCCAGCGCCAGCAGGAACTCCCGCACCACCTCCGCCGGTTCCACCTCGGGGGTGTCGCTGAAGCCCCGCAGATCCGCGTAGAGCAGACCGCCGGGGAACCGCTCGCGGTTGCGGTGCGCCCAGCGCACCACCAGCGCGGTCTTGCCCACCCCGGCCGGCCCGGTGACCAGACAGACCGGCGCCTCCCCGGCGGTGGCGCGATCCAGCGCCGCCAGCTCCTCGGCCCGGCCGTGGAAACCGCGCGGCACCCGGGGGAGCAGATCGGCGCTCTCCAACGGCGCGGCCGCGGGCACCTCCGGCGCCGCACCCCGCGGCTCCGCCGCCGCGGGCGCCGCCGGAGCCTGCTGCTCCGCCGCCGGATCGCCGTCACCGCGCAGCGCCACCGCGTACGCCTCCGCCAGCTCCCGCCCCGGATCGACGCCCAGCTCCTCGGCGAGCAGCCGCCGGGTGCGGTGGAACCAGTCCAGCGCGTCCGAACGGCGCCCGGCCCGCTGCAGCGCCAGGATCAGCGCCGCCGACAGCGACTCCCGCAGCGGCTGGGCGGCCGCCTCCGCCCGCAGCAGCGCCGCCGCCCGCGGAAACTCGCCGACCTGCCCGTACGCCCCCGCCAGCAGCTCCACGGCGGTCAGCCGCAGCTCCTCCAGGGCGTGCGCGGCGGCCTGGAGCGGGGCGCTGCGGTACGCACCGGTGAGCGCCGGGCCCTGCCACAGCGCCAGCGCCTCCTGGTACATCGCCACCGCGTCGCCCGCCGACCGCTGACCGCGCGCCAGCGCCACCAACTCCTCGAAGCGGTACGCGTCCAGCAGGCTCTCCGGCATCCGCAGCACATACGCGGCGCCCTGCGTGACCAGCTCCACGCCGTACATCCCGGCCCCGGCCCCGGCCAGCAGCGACCGCAGCCGTGAGACATGGCCCTGGATGACGCTCCGCGCCCGCGGCGGCGGCTCCGAGTCCCACAACGCATCCGTCAACGCCTCCACCGGCACCGGATGGTTGGGCCGCAACAGCAAAGCGGCCAGCAGACTGCGCCGCTTCGCGGGACCGAGCGGCAGATCGCCGACCTCGGTGACGACGGAAACCGCTCCGAGCAGCCGGAACTCCACTGACGCATCTCCTCCTGGGGGAAGCCGCCAGATTACCGGAGCACGGCGGAACGCTCCCCGGTCACGGCCGGTGCGAGCGCTCCGCGCGCCCCCGGCGAAAGCCGGTGGCGGCCGGACGCCCCGGACACCACGACGGCGACCGGACGTACGGACGGAACGGGGGCGGCGGATGCCGGCAGCGAACGGGTTCGGTTACGAGGAGCGGGGCGACGGGGCGGTGCTGGTGCACCACCACGGGCGCCGCGCGGCGGTGCTGCGCGGCGCCCGTGCGGCGCGGTTCCTGCGGGAGGTGGCGTCCGGCGACGCCCAGCTGGTGATGGCCCGCTGGACGGGCAACTACCGCCGCGGCACCGAACGCACCGCCCGCCGCCATCCGCGCAACGCCCGCTGAGGCCCGGGCCGGGCGGCGCACCCGCCGCCCGGCCCCTCAGAACACCCGGAGCGCCATCAGCGCACCGGAGTTGAGGACGAACAGCCGGTTCGCGGCGCCCGCGGCGGTGCGGCCCGAGCCCTCCTTGAGCGGATAGGTCTGCCCCTGACTCGACGCGACATCGGCGCCGCGCGGCCAGCCGCTGATCCCGGTGTCGCGGCTCTCCACCACCCAGACGCTGCCCGCCTGCACCACCGGCGGCTGCCACGGCGGCGTCACCCCGGCCACCATCGTCACCATGCCCGCCTGCTCCCCGTCGGTACGCAGCGACCGCAGCGCGTCGCCGTCGAGCGCATACACCACCCCGGAGGCCACGGTCGGCGGGCCGAAGCCGTACACGCCGCGCCGGATCGGCTGCATGGTGGGCACGGACCAGCGCACCGCGCCGTCGCCCGCGCCGACCGCCGCCAGCGTGTGGCCGCCCAGATACACCGTGCCGTTGTCGATCGCCGGCCGCAGCGCGCCCGCGGCCTGCCCCTTGCGCACCCACGCCTTCGCACCGTCCGCGGTGCGCACCGCGGCCACATCGCCGGCGGACGTGCAGATGACCAGCACCCCGGCGCCCAGCGCCGCCGCCGGCCGCCCGCCGGTCAGCGGCAGCGGCGGACGGCGCGTCCACCGCACCTTCGCGTCCTTCGTCGCCACACACCGCACCTCGCCCCCGGACGTCAGCACGTACACATGGGCGGCGTCCGCGGCCAGCAGGGTGTTCACCCCGGCGTCGGCGGTCCAGCGGGGCTCACCGGTCGAGGCGACGTAGGTGCGCAGCACGCCGTCGCTGTCGGCGGTGGCCACCAGCCGGTCGGCGATCGACAGATAACCCGCGTCGCCGCGGACGTCACCGGCGCGCCAGCGCTCCTTGCCGTCCGTGACCCGCCGCGCGGCGACGCCACCGCCCGCCGCAGCGAACACCACCACGTCCCGCACCGGCAGCGGCGCCGGCGACCCGCCGTCGGCCACCCCCTCCACCGGCCCCCACAGCGCCTGTGGCGTCCCGGCGCCGGTGCCCAGCTCCGCGGGGCGCACCGTGGCCGCCGACGGAATGTCGAACGGGTCGGTGAAGGCCGCGGGCCGGCCGTCCGACAGCCACCACACCGCGCCGCCCGCCCCCGCCGCGACCAGCGCACCGCCGCCCGCCAGCGTCAGCAGCAGCCGCCGCCGCGACGGCCGCGCGGCGGGCACCACGGTCGCCTCGGTGCCGGGACCCGCGGCGCCCGGCACCACCGTCGGCGGCGCCTGCCCGGTCAGCCGCTTCGCCGCCGCCTCCCGCTCGCGGATGTCACCGGCGTACGGCCCCGACCTCCACAGCCGGGCGCCCCGTTGCGGCGCCCGGGCCGCCTCGGCGACCTGCGCGGGCAGCGGCCGCGCCGCCGGGTCCTTCGCGAAACACGGCTCGACCAGATACCGCAGCGCCTGCGGCACCGGCGTCAGATCCGGCGCGCCGTGGACCACCTCGTACAGGATCGCGGTGATCTCCGCGCCGGTGTACGCCGGGCGGCCGCTCGCCGCGAAGACCAGCACCGCGCCGAGCGAGAAGACGTCCGCGGCGGGACCGACGCGCTGCCCCAGCACCTGCTCCGGCGCGCCGTACCCCGGCGTGACCGGGATCTGCCCCGTCCGGGTCAGCGTCAGCCCGTGCTCGGGGCGGGCGATGCCGAAGTCGATGACGCGCGGGCCGCGCGAGGTCAGGACGACGTTCGACGGCTTGAGGTCGCGGTGGACCAGACCCGTCGCATGGATCTCCCCGAGCGTCGCCGCCAGCGCCCGGGCCAGCTCCCGCACCAGCGCCTCGTCGAGCGGACCGTGCCGCTGCACCGCGTCGTCCAGCGTCGGCCCGGCCAGGAACTCCGAGGCGATCCACGGCCGCCCCGACTCCAGCTCCGCGCCCAGCACCCGCGCGATGCCGTCGCCGGTCACCGCCCGCGCGGTCTGCGCCTCCCGGACGAACCGGTCGACCAGATGCCGGTCGTGCGCCAGCTCGGGCAGCAGCACCTTGACGGCCGCCGGCCGCCCCTCCGCGTCCCGCCCGAGGTACACCTTGCCCATCCCGCCCTCACCGAGCACCCCGACGATGCGGTACGGGCCGAGCCGGAGCGGATCTCCGGCGCCGAGTGTTCTCAACGTCAGTCCTTCCTGGACGAGGTGGGGCTCAGGCGAGCGGCAGCGCGAAGGTGGCCTGCTGCTCGCGGAGGTAGAGCTTGCCGCGCTCGCGGTCGGCGGTCACCACCGTCGCGTCGGTCGGGAAGGTCCACACCGCGGTGCGGCTGCGGATGTCCACCGCGCGCAGTCCCTTGTCGTCGAGGCCGTAGACGTACTTCCGGCCCACGACCGGCGGCACGTCGCGGTTGAGGCGACGGCCCTTGAGGCCCTTCTCCGCCCAGTTGAGGGTGCCGGTCAGCGCGTCCAGCGCCACCAGACCGCGGTCGCCCTCGGTGCAGTACAACACCCCGTCGTGCAGGGCCGGCGCCCCGTAGACGCGGGTCTGGCCCGCACTCTGGCCGGCGTTGCGGTCGTGGCCGAAGAGCCAGCCGCTCTCGCCGTCCGCCAGCTTCCGGGCGCTGACCGCCTCGTCGGTGAGGTAGCTGTACCGGTCGTCGACGACCAGCTCGGACGGCGGCTCGCCGGAGTACGGCGAGGAGAGCGTCCACCCCACCTTGCCGCTCGCGAGGGAGTACGTCGTCACGTTGACGAAGTGGATCCCGGCGTCGGACCGGGACACCACCAGCCGGTCACCGGTGACCACCCCGCGCAGCATCGGCGGCAGATACCCGTCGGCCGCCGGGTCCACGTGGGTACGCCACTTGACCCGGCCGGTGCGCAGATCGACGGCGAGGACGTACCAGCGGTCGGGGGAGACCGCCCGGGCCGCCAGGTAGGCCGTCTTCCTCACCACGCACAGCAGCTGGTTGCGGTTCTCGCCGCCGCGGTACTCCGCCAGCTCCACCAGCGGCTTGCCCGGTTGGCCGTCGGCCGGGTCGAGGAGGCAGACCGCCAGCTTCCTGCCGTCCTCGTCGTCGCGCAGCGCGTAGATGTCCCTGCCGTCGCACGCCCACCGCCAGACGTCGGCGACGTTCGCCTGCCAGGTGCCCTTCCCGCTCTCCGGGTTGACGCCGCACAGCACGATGCCCGCGGGCATCGCCAGCCCGTGCGGGGTCGAGACCACGTCGCCGAAGCGGTCCGGGGTGCGCGAGGCGAACGTCCACAGCCGCGTCGGCGGCTTCACCGGCTTCGGCGGCGGAGCGTCCCCGCCCCCGGGAGCGCCGCCCCGGCCCAGCCACGCCCACAGCCCGCCCGCCACACCGGCGCCCGCGACGACCCCGCCGGCGGTCATCGCCAGCATGCGGCGGCGCGACGGACCGGCCGGCCCGCCCGGCAGCGTCACCGGGCCCGGCGGCGCGTCCGGGGGCGGCGGCACCTGACGCGACGGCTGCCGCCACACGTCGTCGCCGCGCTGCGCGATCATCCGCAGCACCCCGTCCGGCAACACGTCCGCGAAGACCTGCGGGATGCCGTCCGGCGCCAGCGCCGCGGCCAGCTCCTCGGTCGTCGGCCGCTGCGCCGGATTCTTCGCCAGCGCCCGGCCGAGCACCGGCACCAGCTCCGGCGGCACCCCGCCGAGGTCCGCCTCGGTGTAGCGGACGCGGTAGAGCAGATCGGTGGGCTGCCCGGTGCCGAACGGGCCGTGGCCGGACGCGGCGAACACCAGCAGCCCGCCCAGCGCGAACACATCGCCCGCGGTGGCGTGTTCGAGGCCGGCCGCCTGCTCCGGCGACATGAACGCCGGCGTCCCCACCGCGGCACCCGCCTGCGTCAGCGGCGCCTCGCCGACCGCATGCGCCACCCCGAAGTCGATGATCTTCGGCCCGTCCGCCGTGACCAGGATGTTCGACGGCTTGAGGTCACGGTGCACCACCTCGGAGCGGTGCAGCTGCGCAAGGCCCTGGGCCAGCGCCGCGCCCAGCGTCCGCACGGCCCGCTCCGGCAGCGGACCGGCGGCCGCCACCGCGTCGTCCAGCGGCGGCCCGAGCACGTACTCCGTCGCCAGCCACGGCCGCGGCGCGTCCGGATCGGCGCCGTGGACCTGCGCACCGTGGCGGCCACCGATGACCCGCGCCGCGTCCGCCTCCAGCCGGAAGCGGTGGCGCAGCGTCGTGTCGGAGCTCAGCCGCTGGTGCAGCACCTTGAGCGCGACGGTGCGCCCGCCCGCCGTCCGCGCCAGATAGACGGTGCCCATCCCGCCGCCGCCCAGCCGGGACAGCAGCAGATACGGGCCGACGGTGTGCGGATCGTCGTGGAGAAGAGCGGTCTGCATGGGTCAGCGCACCTCGGGAAGGTCGGCGGCGAGCACCGCGGCCGCCTGCAGGGACAGGGCCGCGACCACCCGGCCGGGCAGCGACACCGGCTCGGTGCCCGCGTGCTGAGTGCCCCAGGCCGCGCCCGGCGCCAACTGCGCCAGGACCTGTGCCGGTCCGGGCCGCGCGGCGGGATCCCGCGACAGACAGGCGGTGATCGGCGCCCGCAGCCCGGCCGGGAGCTCCGCCCGCTCCGGCACGGTGTGGCCGGTCGCCGCGTACGCCAGGACGGCGCCCAGCGCGTACACATCGGCGGACGCCGCGACCGGCCCGCCCGCGACGGTTTCGGGCGCGAGGCAGCCCGCGTCGATGCCCGGCAGCCCGGTCCGCGGCGCGCCCTCCGGCGCCGCCGCGCGCACCGCGCCGAAGCACGACGCCAGCGGACCGTACGCGGTGAGCAACACCGCGGCGGGACACAGCCCGCCGTGCACCACGCCCAGCACATGCGCCGACGCCAGCGATTCGGCGAGCGCCGCGCCGAGCGCCCGCACCGCCTCCTCGGGCAGCGGGCCGCCGCAGGCGTCCAGCGCCTCCGGCAGCGGCAGCACCGGCCGGTAGGGCGAGGCGAGCCAGGGGAACGCGGCGCTGCCGCCGACCTGCGCCACCGGCCACAGACCGGGCTGCGCCAGCTTCGCCGCCCACTGCGCCTCGGCCGCCCAGCGCCCCGGATCGGCGCCCGGCAGGGGCAGGCTGACCAGCACCGTCCGCGAACCGTCGGCGCTGCGCGCCAGATAGCGCCGTTCGGGAACGCCCTGCCGCGCGGCCGGATCGAGCCGCGCCAGCGTCAGAAACTCCCCGATCCGCGGCGGATCGTCCTGCCGCAGCCCTTCCATACCGTCTCCCCGTTCGTCAAGCACCGGCACGCGAGCCTACCCGGCGGTCGGTGGCCCCGGCGGCCGGGGTGATCCGGCCGGAACCGGCCCGACCAGGGGCGCACCGCCACCCGCGCACCGGCGCCGGAGCCGCCCCGCGCCGGACGGGCCCGCATCGGCCGCCGCGCGGCCCGTATCCGGCGCCAACACACCTGTTTCCCAAGGAACTTGACGAGCACGGGGCGGCGTCCTTGAGTGAGGGCGCACACGGGGGCCGCCGCCCGGCGCCCTCCCGGCGACCCGACCACCAGGAGTACGGATGGCACCGACCCCGGCACATCCCTTTGGCGCGGCACCGGCGTCCGCGCGGCGTACGACGGCGCGGCGCGCGGCCGCCGCCCTCGCCGCCGCGGGGCTGCTCGCCGCCGTCGCGGCGCCCACGCCCGCCACCGCGGCGGACGGCGGGATCTGCAACAGGTTCTGCGACGCCCGCGACCCCGCGAACGCCCTCAAGGACCGCGCGCCGGTCAGCGCGACGCTCCACGGCCGGACGATAGCCCTGCACGTCGACGACGGCAGCGCCATGGCCTTCGGCACCGTCGACAACGTTGTCGCGGGCGACCGGCTCTGGGTGGACCGCTCCTTCGACGGCGGCCGCACCTGGGACGGCGGCAGCCGCCTCGGCGACACCGCGGCACCCGGCGGCGTCGGCGGCTGGCGCACCCGGATGTACAACGTCGACGACTGGAACACCGGCCGGATCGGCGCCCTGCGCGCCTGTGCGCAGGTCACCGGGGACGACGCCATCGCCTGCACCGGCTGGGCCCGCTCCGACTGGAACGGCGCCGACCGCCGCCAGGCCGCCGCCACCGCGCTGATGATGGACTACGACCGCACCACCGGTCTCTTCGGCGGCAACGGCTGGTGGACCTCGGCCAACGCGCTGACCGCCCTCATCGACACCATCCGCCGCACCGGCGTCACGAGCTACGCCTACGCGGTGAACGAGACGTACGACAGGAACAAGGACCGCACCGACGGCGGCAACCAGGGGCAGTTCCGCAACGAGTACCTCGACGACACCGGCTGGTGGGGGCTGGCCTGGATCAAGGCGTACGACCTGACCGGCGACGCCCGCTACCTGGACACCGCCCGCGCCGACGCCGACCACATGGCCGGCTACTGGACCGACGCGTGCGGTGGCGGCGTCCAGTGGAAGACCGACACGGCGTACAAGAACGCCGTCACCAACGAGCTGTACCTCGCGCTCAACGCCGCGCTGCACAACCGGACCGACGGCGACACCCGCTATCTCGACCGGGCGAGGACTGGCTGGAAATGGCTGCGCGACAGCGGCATGATCAACGGAGATCACCTGGTCAACGACGGTCTGGACGGTTCCTGCCGGAACAACGGCCAGCCGGCCTGGACCTACAACCAGGGCGTGGTCCTCGGCGGTCTCGCGGAGCTGCACAAGGCCACCGGCGATGCCGAACTCCTGCGCGCCGCCCGCGAACTGGCCGACGCCTCCACCGGATCGAGCGCCCTCAACCCGGGCGGGATCCTGCGCGAGCCGAACGAGTCCGACGGCTGCACCGGCGACGGCCCCAGCTTCAAGGGCGCGTACGTCCGCGGTCTCGGCGCCCTCAACCGGGAGCTGGACGGCCACCCGTACGACGCCTACCTCGCACAGCAGGCGGACACCGCCTACGCCAAGGACCGCAACGCGCTCGACCAGTACGGACCGCACTGGAACGGCGACCGCGGCGACGGGCCCGGCCACGGCTGCCAGCACTCCGCGCTGGACCTGCTGAACGCCGCACCGTAACCGCGGAGTTCCGGCCCGGCGGGCGCCGCCGCACCGCTCCTTCCCGTGGCGGGTGAGGGGAGTGGTGCGGTACCGCCCGCTTCGCCCGCGCGGTACGAAACGGGCAGGTCGCACGGGGTGCGCACGGGTTTTCCGGGGCGCCCGTCCGTCTGACAGGATCATGTCGGAGGCCCGTTCCCGAGACCCGCCGTGAGGCGCCGGGACGACCCCGCATACCGGGGCGGGCCGCCGCGATCCTTGCCGTGAGATGACGGGACACAGATGAACTTCGGGACCTTCCCGCCCCTGGGAGTCGTCGGGCCGAAGACGCGGTGCGCGGTGGCGGAATACCGCGCCGCGGGGCCGCCGCGACCGGCCGACGGGCACCCGGCGGCGAGACCGGGCCGGGCACGCACCGCCGCCGGGGAGGGCCCCCGATGACCGGCGCCTACCTCCTGCCGCTGAACACCGCGGCGATGCTCTTCCCCGCGCTGGCCCTGCTGCTCTCGGTGCCGGTGGCGATCGTCCTCTACCGGCGCCACGGCATCATGACCCGCTGGCGCACCCTCTCCGTCGTCGCCTTCGGCTACTTCGCCGTCTCGGCGCTCTGCCTCGTGGTGGTGCCGCTGCCGAGCAGCGCGGTGGACGTCTGCCGGGAGTTCCCGACCTTCAAACATCCCCAGTGGACGCCGGGGATGTTCGTCGCCGACATGTGGAAGGAGGCCCACCACCAGGTCTCCTTCGGCGCGCTGATCCTGCACAACTCGGCGTTCTGGCAGACGGTCTTCAACCTCCTCCTGCTGCTGCCGCTCGGCGTCTTCGTACGGCTGCACCTGCGGCGCGGTCTGCTCGCCGCCACCCTCGCCGGCTTCGGCGCCTCGCTCTTCTTCGAGCTGACGCAGTTCACCGGGTTGTGGGGGATCTACCCCTGCCCCTACCGGCTCTTCGCGGTGGACGACCTGCTGGCCAACACCGCCGGCGCGTCGCTGGGGTGGGCGGTCGTCGCGCCGCTGGCCCGCTTCCTGCCGGAGCTGGACACCCTGGACGACCGGGCGATGGCCGCCGGCAACACGATCCCGCTCGGCCGCCGTCTGGTCGCGCTGCTGCTGGACGTGACGGGTCTCCTGATCGTGGGACCGCTGGTGAGCCTCGCGGTGTCCGTCCTGCGCGGCACCGATGCGGGGCTGCTGACATCGGTGATCGTGACGGTGCTGTGGTTCGTGGCGGTGCCGTGGCTGACGGGCGGCTTCACGCCGGGCAAGCGGGTGCTGCTGCTCCGGCTGACGGCCCGCGACGGCTCCCGGCCCCAGCTGGGCCCGCTGACCCTGCGCGCCCTCGCCCTCGCCGCGCCGCCACTGCTCCTGGTGCTGGTCATGGCCGCGCTGTCGCTGCGGGTGATCGGCGGCGACTGGAGCGGCGGCCGGCTGGCGATGCTGGCCCTCGCGGCGATGGCCGGCTGCGGCGTGCTGGTCTGCCTCGTGCTGTACCTCTGGGCCGCCCGCTCGGCCCGCCGCCACCCCGAGGGGCTCGGCTACCACGAGATCTTCTCCGGCGTCGTCAACACGTCGCTGCCGCACGGCCGCGCGCGCAAGCGGCAGCGCGCGGGGGCGGCGGCCACTGCGGACGCCGGGGCGGCTCCGGAACCGGAGGCTGCCGCAGCCGACGGGGCCGAGACGGAAAAGACGCGTGCGGAAGCCCCCGGTGCGGACGCTTCTGATGAGCGGTCGGCCGGCCCGGAAGCCCCTGAGAAGCCGGCCGGTCCGGCAGCTCCCGGCACGGATTCCGGCGCGCAGGCTCCCGGTCCGGACGGGCCCGGGGCGGAGGAATCCGGCTCGGGCGCCTCCGGGAAGGCTCCCGCCGGAGCGTGACCGACGGGTGTGCGGCGACCGGACGACCGGCCGCCGCACACCCGGAACGCTCAGGCGGCCCGCTCAGCCCCCGCGCCGCGCCTGCCGTGCCGCTGCCGCCCGACGGCTCGTCGCGAGATGACGGGCCGTCAATTCCGCGACCCGGTCCGCATCGCGGTCGACGAGGGCGTCGTAGAGCGCCTCGTGCTCCTCGGCGACGGCCACCAGATCGTCGTGCTGCCCCAGCAGCCACCGCATCCGGCTGCGCAGGGTGCGTTCCAGTTCGTTGAGGAGTTCGTTGTCGGCGAGCGAGATCACCGTCTCGTGGAAGTCGGCCGCCGCCCGCCGGGCCCGTACCGCGTCGCCCGCGCGGGCGGCCGTCAGCTCGGCGTCGAGGTCGGCGCGGAGCCGGGTCAGTCCGGCGCGGGTGCGGCGCTGGGCGGCGAGGCGGAACGCCATCGTCTCCAGCGTCGAGCGCACCTCCTCCAGATCGGCGAGGTCCGACGGGGTGAACTCCCGCACCACGGCCCAGCTCCGCGGCCGCGGTGTCACCAACCCCTCGGTGACCAGCGCCTTCAGGGCGTCCCGGATCGGCAGCCGGCTCACGCCCAGCTCCGCGGCCAGTTCCCGCTCGACCAGTTTGCTGCCGGGCGCGCGGACGCCGTCGATGATGTCGTCGCGCAACTGCCGGGTGACCCGCTCCGATTCGGGCTCGAACTTCTCAGACCCTGTCATGGCCCCGATTCTCTCATCGGCGGCGCCCCGTCCGGCCCGCGCTCAGGGCGCGGGGTAGCCGCGATCGCGGACGACCTGGCTGATCACGCGGGTGAAGGCGCGGGCGGCGGCGCTGCGGTAGGCGCTCTCCCGCCGCAGCAGCGCCGCCACCCGGGTGGGCAGCGGCGGATCGAGCGGCACCGGCGCCAGATGCGGATGGTCGTCGGTGATCGCGTCGGGCAACACGGTCGCCAGCAGCGGGGTGCGCCGGACGATCTCGGTGAGCGCCTGGATGGTGTTGGCCTCCACCGCGATCGGCGGGTCGATGCGGTGGTGGGCGAAGTAGGCGTCGATATGGCGGCGCGTCGCGAAGTCCGGGCTGAGCAGCGCGAGCGGCTGCCCGCCGAGCCGGTCCACCGGCATCGGCCGCGGATCACCGGCCCCGGGCCGGTGCGCGGTGGCGACCAGCCCGAGGGTCTCGGCGAACAGCGCGGTGGCGGCGATGCCCGGCAGATGCGGGCCCTCGAAGGCGATGCCGAGGTCGATCTCGTCGGCGAGCAGCTGCGCCTCGATGCGGTCCTGCGGCTGCTCGTGCACCTCCAGCGTCAGCCCGGGGTGCGCGTCGTGCACCGCCGCCACCAGCGGTCCGAGGAGATACGCGGTGAACGTCGGCGTCATGGCCAGCCGCAGCTGGCCCCGGGTCAGATCCGCCACGTCCACGACCGCGCGGTCGGCGGCGGCCAGCTCCCGCAGCGCCCGCCGTGCGTAGTGCACGTAGGCGCTGCCCGCGTCGGTCAGCCGCACGGTGCGTCCGCTGCGGTCGAGGAGCTGGGCGCCCACCGACCGCTCCAACTGCTTGATCTGCTGCGACAGCGTCGGCTGGGAGACGGTCAGCGCCTCGGCGGCGCGGGTGAAGTTGCCGTGCTCGGCGACCGCGATCAGATAGCGCAGATGACGGAGTTCCGGACCCATATACGGACTATAGGCAGCGGCCCGCCGACCGCCCGCACCGGCCCGCGGCCCGCCGCCTCATGCGGACGGCAGGGGGAACCGCGGGTACGCGGCGTGGGGCGCGGGCCCGACGACCCGCCCGCCGTGCAGCACCAGCAGCCGCTCGGGGTGGGCGGCGACCGCCTCGGGGACCCCGCCGGCGGCGATCGCCACGAGGTCGGCGCGGTCGCCGGGGGCGAGCCCGTAGCCGGTCAGGCCGAGCGCCGCGGCGGCCTCGCCGGTGATCAGCGAGGCGGCGGCGTGCAGCTCCTCGTCGGTCATCAGACCGCCCTGGAGGCCGATGACCGTGGCGCGCTCCAGCATGTCGGCGGTGCCGTAGGGCCACCACGAGTCGCGGATGTTGTCGGACCCGGCGAAGACCCGCACGCCGTGCTCGCGCAGCCGCAGCACCGGCGGCATGGTGTCGCGCGGGCCGTTCGTCATGATCGAGACCCCGGCGGCGGCCAACGCGGCGGCGGTGGTGTCCAGTTCGGGCCCCTGCACCTGGCCGAGGGCATAGGCGTGGCTGACGGTGACCTTGCCGCCGAGCCCGAGGGCGGCGGTGCGCTCGGCGACCGCCCGCAGCTGCGCGGTGCCCGTCGTACCGCCGTCGTGCAGATGGATGTCGATGCCCGCGCCGTGCCGTTCGGCGAGCCCGAAGACGATGTCGAGCTGGCCGTCGACGTCGCCGTCGAACCCGGCGGGGTCCAGCCCGCCGATCAGGTCGGCGCCCTCGGCGAGCGCGGCGTCGAGCAGATCGGCGACGCCCGGCGAGCTGACCACCCCGCTCTGCGGGAAGGCGACGAGCTGGAGGGAGAGCCGGTCGCGGAACGCCTCGCGGACGCCGAGGAGCGCGTGCAGACCGTCCAGCCGGACGTCCGGGTCGACGTCGACGTGCGAGCGGACGTGGCCGGTGCCGAGGGAGATCATCCGCTCGGCGAGCGCGGTGGCGCGGTCGGCCACCGGCACGCCGATGGCGGCGCGCAGCTCCCGCTCGTTCGCGATCTGTTCCTGCAGGGTGGCGGTCGCCCGGTGCGGCTGCCAGGCGGCGCCGAGCAGCGTCTTGTCCAGGTGGGCATGGCCGTCGACGAGGGCGGGCAGCAGCAGCGCCCCGCCGAGGTCGACCGCCGCACCGTCGGGGACGGCGTCCGCGCGGTGCCCGGTGACGGCGGCGATCCGGCCGTCGCGCAGGGCGACGTCGGCGCGGCGGCCGTCGGGCAGGGTCACGTTCCGCAGCGCGGCGGGCGCGGACGGGATCGGCGGGGCGCCGACGGGGTGCGACACGGTGGTCCTCCAGCTGTTCGCGGCTTTCCGTCGCACGCCACCGGCGGCCGAGGGCGGCACCGGAAGAGCGCCGGCGGGCGACGGGCAGAGCCACGCTAACTGGTATACCGAATACCGGGCAACGGGCCCGGGGCCGCGATCTCCGCGGCTTCTCCCGCCCGCCCGCGGTCTGCGATGATCGAGGCGCCAGGGGCCCACCCGCCGCCCCTGTCCGCCCGCACCTGGAGCTGACGCCATGACCACCCGCCGCCCGGACCGCCACACCCCGATAGGCGACACCCACCGGTCCCTGCGCGACCGGGTCCACGAGGAGCTGCGCGAGCGGATCATCGAGGGGGAGTACCCGGCGGGACGGCGCCTGGTGGAGCGCGAGCTGGCCGAGGAGCTGGGCGTCTCCCGGATCCCGCTGCGTGAGGCGATGCAGCGGCTGGAATCGGAAGGGTTCCTGCTGGTGCAGGCGCGGCGCGGGGCCGTCGTCGCGGACTTCGGCACCGAGGACGCCGAGCACCTCTTCGACGTCCGCGAGAAGCTGGAGGGGCTGGCCGCCGGACTCGCCGCCCGCCGTGCGACGCCGACGCAACTCCGCGCCATGGAACGGCTGCTGACCCGCAGCCGCAAGGCGTCCGAGGCGGGCCGGCTGCGCGAGGCCGTCACCCACAACGCCGACTTCCACCAACTCGTCGTCGACGCCTCCGGCAACCCGCTGCTCCGCGATCTGATGGCCCCCCTCGACTCCCGGCTGCGCCGCCTGTTCCGCCTCACCTCCGAGCTGAACGACGGCGACCCGATGTGCGGGGAGCACGAGCGGCTCTACGAGGCGATCCGCGCGGGCGACGAGCGCCAGGCCGAGGAACGGGCCCGCGCACACGTCGCCGGCACCCGCACCGCCACCCTGCGCTGCCTCGCCGAGCGCACGGCGGAGGGCTCCGACACGGCCTGAGGGAGCGCCCTGCCGGGGCAGCCCGGCACGATGCCGACGGCTGAGGATCGTGGCCCTGTTCCTGCGGAAAACCGCAGGACAACCGGGTGGCCGACCGCATGGTGGCGGCCATGCCCGCCTCCTGGCGTCAACGGCGGTCGCCCAGGTTCGACGCCGAGGACTACAAGGCTCGGCACGCGGTCGAGTGCGGGATCAATCGCCTCAAGAGGCACCGCGCCGTGGCGACGCGCCACGACAAGCTCGCAGTCCGCCGCGAGGCGACCGTCCTCGTCGCGGCTGTCAACGAGTGGCTGTGACCAGCACATTCGATGCACGCCTAGCGCGCTACAGCTGCCGACGACTTCGTCAGGCGATGACCGCTCGCACCAGGTGGCCGGAGCCCGTCGAGTCCGTGATGGTCCTGCCGAGGTAGCCGCCCAGAACGTCCGCGGCGCGATGGTCTTCGACCGTGGTGAAGCCGCAGGCGGTCAGTTCCGCGCGCAGCTCGTCCGCCGTGAACGACGACAGCCACGGCTCGCCCGCCGCCGCGGCCCGCTTGGCCCGCTCGTCCAGGGCCGCAGCCGACGCGGGAGCCGCCGGGTGCAGGTAGTCCATGACCAGGGCCGACCCGCTGCCCTGCGCGGCGACGTAGCGCCAGGTCGCGTGGAGCGAGGGGCGGGTCAGGTACATCGCGACGCCGAGCATGACGAACACCGTGGGGCGGGCCCTGCCGAAGCCCGCGGCGGCCAGGCCCTCGGCAAGGGTGCCGGTTTCGAAGTCGACCGGGACAAACGTCAGCGTCGACGGCACCGCGATCCCCGCCTCGGCCAGGCGACGCCGCTTCCACTGCTGCGTGTCGGGGTGATCGACCTCGAAGAACCGCACGTCAGGGTGGGTGTTACGGAGGGCGGACGTGTCAAGGCCCGCCCCGAGCACCACCACCTGCCGGCACCCCGACGCGACCGCATCGGCCACCGTGTCGTCCGCGAAACGACTGCGCGCGGCGATCCACAGCCTCCGCCGACGCACCAGATCCGCGTCCAGCCCCCGGTCGAACTCGCCCTCGCCCAGCGCGGCTTCACCCACGAGAGGGATGGCGAACGGATCGGTGAACACCCGTGGCTCGTCGGCGCGTTGATGCTGCGCCCTGGCCCGCGCGACGGCCATCGCGGTTCTGCTCGGCTTTCCGATCTCCATGGTCGCCAGCCTAGGGCTGACGGCAGGACTGTCGATACACGCCCCGGGAGGCATCAGCAATTGGTCGGCGCGTAGCGGTGCCACAGATACCGGCAGCCTTCCAGGGCGGGGCGCAGCCGCGTTGCGTCATGCGGGCCGGGCCCGTGTGCTCCGTGCGATGCCGAGGCAGAGCAGGCCGGTGAGGGCGAGGAGGGCCGCTGTGGCGGCGAGCAGTCCGATCGCGTGCGGCAGGAAGCCGGGGGTGTCGGCCCGTCCGGCGATTGCGGCGAAGAGCGCGATGCCGAGCGCGCCGCCGGTCTGCCGGCTGGTGTTGCTCGCGCCGGATGCCAGGCCGGGGGAGCCCGGCGTGGTGCGGAGCGCGGCGGAGACGATCGCGGGGGTGAGGATACCGAGACCGGTTCCCCAGAGCGCGAGGAAGAGCACCAGGGCGATGTGGCCGCCTCCGGAGCCGGCGAGGGCGGCGGCGACCCCGGCCAGCCGACAACGGAACGCCGGCACGTAGCGAGCCCCCGGGCGCGCGGCGCGGCCCC
Organism: Streptomyces sp. NPDC000404; assembly: GCF_040300365.1. NCBI lineage: Bacteria > Bacillati > Actinomycetota > Actinomycetes > Kitasatosporales > Streptomycetaceae > Streptomyces > Streptomyces sp. NPDC000404. Next base: position 50,451 of record NZ_JBEPDN010000015.1, read on the forward strand.
GCAGCGGGCCAAGCGGGACGGTGGCCAGGCGCGCAGGTGCACAGCTGCGCGCGCAGCCATAGGCAACGCCACCGTCCATAGATGACACCAATAGCAATCATCTCCACTGCGTCTTGGACGCTATAGCTCCAGGTCGTGCATGGTGGATTCCGTCGGCCCGGCAGGGGCCGGCAGCCACTGAAGGGAGTGACCATGCCCGACCTCATGGACGGTGTCGCCAACTTCCGCCGGGACGTCTTCCCGGCGAAGGCCGGGCTCTTCGCCCGGCTGGCCACCGAGCACCGGCCCACCACGCTGTTCATCGGCTGCTCCGACGCCCGGGTGGTGCCCGAGCTGATCACCCAGAGCGAGCCCGGGGAGCTGTTCGTCATCCGCACCGCGGGCAACCTCGTCCCCGCCCACAGCACGGCCGCCGACGGCACCGCCGCCAGCATCGAGTTCGCCGTGAGCGTGCTGGGCGTCTCGGACGTCATCGTCTGCGGCCACTCCGGCTGCGGCGCCATGACGGCGCTGGCCGAGGGGCACGACCTCAGTGCGGCGCCCCAGGTCGCCACCTGGCTGCGCCACGCGGACGCCTCCGTCGCCCGCGCCGCCACCGCGGAGGGGCCGGCCGAGGTGGGTGCCCTGGTGTGGGCCAACGTCTCCGCCCAGCTGCGGAACCTCGCCACCCACCCCTCGGTGGCCCGGGCCCTCGCCGAGCGGCGGCTCACGCTGCACGGCTGGGTCTTCGACATCGCCTCCGGCGCGGTCGACCGGCTCGAAACCCTCGACCGCGCCGGCGTCTGACCGGCCCTGCCGCGCAAAAGGGGCAGCCCTTACCCGCACAGAGGGGCAGCCCTTGCCCGCCGATCCCCGTACCGGGCCGGACGCACCGTGCGTCCGGCGCCTTCCGAAAGGAACACCCATGGCACACGCCCAGTTCGACCCCGCCGCCCGTCAGGCCCTGGCGCTCGTCGCCGTCGAGTCCAAGACCCGTAAGGACCTGACCTGGCAGGAGATAGCGGACGCCGCCGGGCTGTCCGTCGCCTTCGTCACCGCCGCCGTCCTGGGGCAGCACGCCCTGCCGGAGAAGTCCGCCGAGGCGGTCGCCGAGCTGCTGGAGCTGGACGAGGACGCGGCGATGCTGCTGCAGACCATCCCGACCCGCGGTTCCATCCCCGGCGGCATCCCCACCGACCCGACGATCTACCGCTTCTACGAGATGCTGCAGGTCTACGGCACCACCCTCAAGGCCCTGATCCACGAGCAGTTCGGCGACGGCATCATCAGCGCGATCAACTTCAAGCTGGACGTCAAGAAGGTCGCCGACCCCGAGGGCGGCGAGCGCGCCGTCGTGACCCTCGACGGCAAGTACCTGCCGACCAAGCCCTTCTGACCAGCCCCGCCCACTCCCCGGAGGAACCGTGGACTTCGCACAACGCACCATCGACCTCGCCCGGCGCAACGTCGAGGAGGGCGGGCGCCCCTTCGCCACCGTCATCGTCAAGGACGGCGAGATCCTGGCGGAGAGCCCCAACCTGGTCGCCCAGACCTCGGACCCGACCGCGCACGCGGAGGTCCTCGCCATCCGCGAGGCGTGCCGCAAGCTCGGCACCGAGCACCTGACCGGCACCACCATCTACGTCCTGGCGCACCCGTGCCCCATGTGCCTGGGCTCGCTGTACTACTGCTCCCCGGACGAGGTCGTCTTCCTCACCACCCGGGACGCCTACGAGCCGCACTACGTCGACGACCGCAAGTACTTCGAACTCGCCACCTTCTACGGCGAGTTCGCCAAGGACTACACCGAGCGCCGGCTGCCCATGACGTACCGGCCGCGCCAGGACGCCGTCGACGTCTACCGCCGGTGGCAGCAGCGCAACGGCGGCGAACGCCGCGTCGCCGGTACGCCCACCGCCTGACCGCGCACCCGCCGAGGGCCGCCCCCCGTCATCCGGGGTGCGGCCCTCGGCGCGCTGCGGGCGGGCCGGGTTACTGGCCGACCCGCCCGTCGATGCGCTCGCGCAGCAGATCGGCGTGGCCGCAGTGGCGGGCGTACTCCTCGATCCGGTGGACCAGCAGCTCCCGGATCGCGATCTTCTTCTTGCCCACCCGCGCACCCGGATCCGGGTGCGCGGCCAGCGCGGCGTCGGTCGCCTCCTGCTCGCGCTCCAGGTCGCGCCAGGCGGCGTCGACCACGGACTGCTCGGCGACGGCGCCGTCGAAGTCCCCGTCCCGGGCGCCGTAGAGCTTCGCCGGCGCGGGCTCGTCGCCCATCCAGCCGCGCCAGTCCCGCTCCGTCTCGGCCAGATGCCGCACCAGACCGAGCAGCGACATCGTCGACGGCGGTACCGAGCGCCGCGCCAGCTGCTCCGCGTCCAGCCCCTCGCACTTCATCCGCAAGGTCAGGCGATAGCCCGTCAGAAAGTCCTGGAGCGTGGCGAGTTCGCCGTCCGGGCCGGGCCCGGACTTCTCACGGGGGTCGTCCGCCGGGTCCGCCCACATGTCGGGGTAGACCGTCGCCTGGGTCCATCGTGCGGGTTCGTCAGTCATACGGGGCATGGTGGCGCCGGGCCCACCGGACCGCCAGCTAATTTCCCGGCGCCCCGTCGGGCCAGCCGCCGTACGGCACGGTCAGCAGCTCCATGAAGTGCCCCGCCGGGTCGGAGAAGTAGACGCCGCGCCCGCCGTCGTTGTGGTTGATCTCGCCCGGCCCCTCACCGTGCGGCCCGGCCTGGTGTGCGATGCCGCGCTGCACGATCTTCGCGTACGCCGCGTCGAAGACCTCCTCGGGGACGAGGAAGGCGTAGTGCTGCGGGGTGATGTCGGCGGCGGGGACGGTGGCGAAGTCCAGGGTGACGCCGTTGCTCAGGGTGACCGCGACGAACGGTCCCCACTCCGCGGTGATCTCCAGCCCCAGCAGTTCCGCGAAGAACTCCGCGGACGCCCGGTTGTCCCGGGCATGGACGATGGTGTGATTCAGCTCGATCGACATGGAATGCCTCCGAAGGCATCTCCTGGCACCTCCATGCCCCACCCGGACGGTGGCCGGCACGCGATGCCGTCGCGGACGCTAACCACTCCCGTACCCTTCCGTCAACAAGGATTGACGGTACGGGGCTTGCTCACGCCGCCTCTTCCGTCGCCGCCGCGGCGGCCGGGCCCGGGGCGCGGCCGAGGCCGGCGGTGGCCGCCGCCGCGAGCAGCAGGACGGCCAGCGGATACCGGACGGCGCTGGTGAAGCCGTGCAGGGTCGCCGCGCGGGCCGTCCCGGCAAAGGCGGTGGCCGCGCTCGCCGCGACGGTGTTGAAGACCGCCGAGCCGATCGAACCGCCCACCTGCTGCACGGAGTTGACGGTCGCCGAGGCTATCCCGGCGTCCTGCGCGGGGACGCCGGCGGTGGCGCCGTTCATGATCGCGAGGAAGCTGCCGCCCAGCCCGACGCTGAAGGTCGCGAGCGCCGGGAGGACCTGCGCCGCGTACGAGGAGTCCGGGCCGAGCAGGGTGAGCTGGAACAGCCCGCAGGCCGCCAGGCAGAGTCCGGCGGTCATCATCACGCGGGCGCCCAGGCGCGGCAGCAGCCGGGTGCCGAGCTGGGTCGCGGTCGCCGTCGTCACCAGGCTGATCGGCAAGAACCCCAGACCGGCGGCGAGGGCGGACCAGCCCAGCACCGTCTGGAGGTAGTAGGTGAGGAACAGCGACACCGAGAGCTGGGCCATCATCAGCGCGCCGCCCGCCAGCAGGGCCGAGGCCCGGCCGCGGTCGCGCACCAGCACCGGCGGCAGCAGCGGCAGCGCGGCGCGCGTCTGCCACCGGGCGAACGCCGCCAGCAGGGCCGCGCCGCCGCCCAGCGCGCCCAGCACCGACGGCGACGTCCAGCCGGCCGCCTCGGCCCGGCTGCAGCCGAAGACCAGCGCCGTCAGCCCGCCGCAGCCCAGCACCGCACCGGCCGCATCGATCCGGCCCGCGGCGCGCGGGGAGCGGTCGCGCGGCATCCACACCGTGCCGAGCAGCGCCGCCAGCGCGATCGGCACATTGACCAGCAGACACCAGCGCCAGCCGTACCACTGCGTGAGCACCCCGCCGAGGACGACGCCCAGGGAGGCGCCGGCGCCGCCGAGCGCGCCGAAGACGGCGATGGCGCGGCGGCGCTCGACCGGGTCGGGGAAGGTCGTGGACACCAGGGCGAGCGCGGACGCGGCGAGCAGCGCGGCGAAGGCGCCCTGCACCGCGCGGGCGGCGAACAGCGTCGGCGCGGTCGGGGCGGCGCCCGCCGCGGCGGAGGCGACGGCGAAGCCGACCAGCCCCGCCTTGAACACCCGCCCCCGGCCCACGTGGTCGGCGATCCGCCCGGCGAGCAGGAGCAGGCCGCCGAAGGCGAGGGTGTACGAGGTGATCACCCAGGGGCGGTCGCCGTCGGGTATGCGCAGTTCATGCTGGAGCGAGGGCATCGCCACATTCACGATGGTGCTGTCCAGCAGGATCATCAGCTGGGCGAAGCCGAGCACGCACAGCGCCCACCAGCGCCGCGGATGCGGGGCGGACGGTTCGGCGGGCAGGGCGGATGTCGGACGGGCGGTCATGGCCTTTCCCGGGGTCGGTGAGGGGCGCCGCCCCGCTGCGGACGGGGCGGCGGGCGGATCAGACGAGCGCGCCGTCCCGGGCGACGACCCGGCCGCGGTGCACGACGACATCGCGCGCCGGCAGGTCCACCACGATCTGCGGGACGCACTCGCCGCGCACCAGCAGGAAGTCGGCGGGGGAGCCGGGGGAGAGGTCGGCGCGGGGCAGGCCCATGACGTCGGCGCCGCCGTGCGAGCCGGTCTCGAAGCAGCCGGTCAGCTCCGCGTCGAGGCGGTCGTCGCGCACCCAGCCCAGCAGATGCGCGCGGTGCAGCATGTCGGCGTTGCCGAACGGGCTCCAGGCGTCGCGCACGCCGTCCGAGCCGAGGCCGACGCGGACGCCGTGCTCCGTGAGCTCGGCGACCGGCAGGACGAGCGAGCGGCTCGGCGCCACGGTGGTCAGCGCGATGTCCAGGTCGGCGAGGTCCGCGGCGGTCCTCGCCAGATCGGCGTCGGACAGCTCCGGCAGACAGAAGACATGACTGACCGTCACCTTGCCGTGCAGCGACAGCGTCCGGGTGCGGTCGATGATGCCGCGCAGCGCGGTGCGGCCCTTCTCGCCGCGGTCGTGCAGATGGATGTCCAGGCCGACGCCGTACCGGTCCGCCAGCCCGAAGAGGAGGTCGAGCTGTTCGTCGAGTGCCTGGTCGAAGCCGATCGGGTCGATTCCGCCGAGGAAGTCCACGGTGCCGCTGCGCGCCGCCTGCTTCAGCAGCTCCGCGGTGCCGGGCGTGCGGATGACGCCGTGCTGCGGGAAGGCCACGATCTGCACGTCGAGGGCGTGCCGCAGCCGCTCGCGGGCCTGCGCCAGACCCTCCGCGCAGGCCAGTCCGTACGCCGGGGCGACATCGGCGTGCGCCCGCATCGCGCGGGTGCCGCGGGTGACCGCGTGCGCCATCAGCCCGTACGCCCGCTCGGCGACGGAACGGTCCTGACGGCGGAACAGCTCCACGTCCTGGGCGGCGAACTCCTCGATGGTGTCCGCCGGGCGGCGCGATTCCCAGGAGCCGCCCCAGGTCGTCTTGTCGGGGTGGATGTGCGCGTCGACCAGCGTGGGCAGCGCGATCCGCCCGCCGCCGTCGATCACCTGGGCGCCGGCGGGCGCCGCCCGGTCGCTGATCAGGCCGCCGACGACGGTGAGGTCCACCGGACGCTTCGCCCCGAAGGGCCGTACGTCGCGGAAGACCACCGGGCGGGCGGTGCGGTCCCGGGAGGCGGCCCGCGCGGGCGGCACGGCCGCCGCCGGGAGGACACCGGCGCCGGCGAGCGAGGCGGCGCCCGCGAGGACGCCGCGCCGGGACGGGGCGGGGGGAGGGGGTGTCATGGCAACTCCTCGGTGGATGCGGTGGACGCGGTGGATGGGGTCGATGCGGTGGGTCGGGCGGCTTCGGTGGGCGGGGCGGTGCGCCCCGGCCGGGGGAGGAGGCCGGGGTGCACCGGGCACCGGGCCCGCCGGCGCCGGGGGGCGCCGGGGCGGGCCCCGGACGGGCGGTCAGTCCTGGACGGGCAGACCGGCGCGGACCACGCGCCGGGGCGTGGCGAGCACGGACGGATCGGCGAGCGGGTCGCCGTCCACCACGATCACATCGCCCGCGAAGCCGCGTGCCAGGCGACCCGCCGTGCGCTCCACGCCGAGCAGCCGGGCGGCGCCGGTGGTGGCGGTGCGGATCGCGTCCAGCGCCGGCAGACCGGCCGCGCGCATCAGCGCGACCTCCCGGCCGATCGGCGTGACCTCCCCACCGGACGAGTCGGTGCCCGCCGCCAGCGGCACGCCCAGCTCGTGCGCGGTGCGGACGGCCTCCTTGAGGATCGGCAGATAGGTGCGGCCACGCTTGTCGAGCACCGGGTCACGGTCGCCGATCATCCCGGCGATGGCGGTCATCGTCGGCGTGAAGTACGTGCCCCGCCGCCGCATGTCGCGCAGCGTGCGCTCGCCGACGAACACGCCGTGCTCCAGGGAGCGGATGCCCGCCCGCACCGCGTCGTCGCAGCCGCGCTCGCTGTAGCTGTGGCACAGCACGCCCTTGCCGCCGCGCCGCGCCGCCGTCACGATCTCGGACAGCTGCTCGTACGAGTAGACCTGCGCCAGCGGATCCTGCTCGGGCAGCCCGGCGCGCTCGTTGACCCGCGTCTTGACCACATCGGCGCCGCGGGCGAGGTTGACCTCCACCACGCGGCGCAGCGCCTGCGCGGAGCGCACCCCGTCCTTGAGCCGCGCGAGCGGGGTGAGATCGGGGTCGGCGAGCACCGTGTCCCCCAGGTCGGGCGTGACGAAGACGCCCGCCGCCCGCAGCCGGGGCGCCTGCTCCGGCGCCTGCCGGGCCAGCTCCCGTACGGCGATGTCCTGGTAGAAGTTGGTCGAACCGCTGCGCGCGCCGGTGGCCCCCTTGCGGACCGCGTCCCGCGCCTCGGTGGCGGTGTTGAGGTGGATGTGCGCGTCGATCAGGCCCGGCAGCACCCAGCCGCCGTGCGCGTCCAGGCGCGGCACGCCGCTTGGCACGGCGGTGCGGGAGCGGGCCCCGGCGGCTTGCACCACCCCGTCGCGGATGACGACGACCGCGTCCTCGGTGACCTCGCCGGTCGCCGGGTCGAGCAGGGTGCCGCCCTCGACGACGAGATCGCCGGTGGGTCCGGCACCGGTCCCCGGGCCGCGTCCGGAGCCCCGTGCGGGGGCGGCGACGGCGCCCGGCGCGGCGGAGAGGGCGGCTGCCGTTCCGGCGAGGGCGGCGGCCCCGGCGAGCACCCCGCGGCGGGTGACCCGGCTGGACGGGGGCGGCACGTTCTCGACACACATGGCGGGCTCCTTCGGACGTTCTCGGCCTGCGGCACGGCTGGCCGGCCAACGGACGCCCAATTGGTATACCAAAGTGGTGGGGCGCGACAAGGGTCGTCACCTGGGAGATCGGATGCGGCGGCGAGGTTTCCCGCAGGGCGGGGGAGAGGGCGGCGATCACCGCGGGATTTGGTATGCCGCATACGCGGACCGGGGACGCCCCGCCCGCCTGCGCACCGGAAAGCCGGGCGCGGCCCCGCCGCCCGACCGGTCATCCGTCCGGCCGCCGGGCGCCCTGTCTGCCGGGTGTCCCGTCCGCCCGGCTCCCCCTCCGCCGGCCGCCCCGCCCGGCGCCGCTCACGGCAACAGCCGCTGCTCCTTCGCCACCGCCACCGCACCGGCGCGGGTTTCCACGCCGAGCTTGTCGTAGATGCGGCCCAGATGGGTCTTGACCGTGGCCTCGCTGATGAACAGCGCCTTGGCGATGGCGCGGTTGCCCAGCCCCTGCGCGAGCTGCGTCAGGATCTCCCGCTCCCGCTCGGTCAGCGTCGGGCGCGGCCGCCGCATGTTGGCCATCACCCGGCCGGCGACCGGCGCCGACAGCGCGGTCCGGCCCTGCGCCGCAGCCCGGATCGCCGCGAACAGCTCCTCGGGCCGCTCCGCCTTCAGCAGATAGCCGGTCGCGCCCGCCTCGATGGCCCGGGTGATGTCCGCGTCCGTGTCGTACGTCGTCAGCACCAGCACATGCGGCGTGGGGCCGGCGGCCGTCAGCCGGCGGGTGGTCTCCACCCCGTCGATGCCCTCGCCGAGCTGGAGGTCCATCAGCACCACGTCGGGCCGGACCTTCGCGACCAGCGCGAGGGTCTCCTCGCCGGTGCCCGCCTCGCCGACGACCTCGATGCCGGGCGCGCTGTCCAGCAACGCCAACAGCCCGGCCCGGACGACCACATGGTCGTCGCAGAGCAGGATCCGGACCGGGGGCTGGGGAGTGTTCACTGCGGCTGCTCCAAGGGGATCGCGGCGGTCAGCACGGCGCCCTCGCCGGGCGCCGACTCGATGGTGAGGGTCCCGCCGAGCTGGCGGACCCGGGCCCGGATCGCCGGGACGCCGTGCCCGCGCACCCCGGACGGCACCTCGGGCAGCGCCGCCGGATCGAAGCCGCGGCCGTCGTCGGCGACGTCCAGGACCACCTGGTCGTCCAGGACGGTCAGGGTGAGCGCGGCGGTGGCGGCGCCCGCGTGCTCACGGACGTTGGCCAGCGCGCCCTGGGCGATCCGCAGCAGCGCGGAGCACACCGGATCGGGCAGCTCCACCCCGCCCGGGTCGTCGATGTGCACCCGGACCGTCAGCCGGTCGTCGCCGCTGCGCTCCGCGAGCGCCCGCAGCGCCTGCGGCAGCCCGCCGCCGCGCGCCAGATCGGCGGGGGCCAGATCGTGGACGAAGCGCCGCGCCTCGGTGAGGTTGTGCTCGGCGATCGACGCGGCCGCACGGACGTGTCCGCGGGCCTTCGCCGGATCCGCGTCCCAGGTGCGGTCCGCCGCCTGGAGCAGCATCCGCTGGCTGGACAGCCCCTGGGCCAGCGAGTCGTGGATCTCCATCGACAGCCGCTGCCGCTCGGCGAGGGTGCCCGCCCGCCGCTCGGCCGCCGCCAGCTCCCGCCGGGTGCGGATCAGATCACCGATCAGCGCCCGCTGCCGCGCCGCCTGCCGCTGCATCTGCGTGAAGACCGACGTGGCGAACGCGGCGACCGCCGCCGGTCCGATCACCAGATCCAGGTCGAAGCGCTGCGCCAGCGTCAACTGCGCCAGGATCACGAACACCGTCAAGACCGTGACCAGCGCATACGCGGCGGGCGGCGGCAGGGTGCGCAGCGCCGCGTAGAACAGCGGCACCGCCACCCACCCGAAGCTCGGCGCCATCTCCACCAGCACCGCCCACGCCACGACGACCGCGCCCAGCCACACCAGCCGCCGCACCGGCGGCCACGGCACGCGCGCACCGGGCGGCAGCAGCGGCACCGCGGGCCCGCCCCGCCAGGACCCGGCGACGTACAGCAGCGCCAGCGCCACCGCCAGGGCCGGCACCCACGGCGCATGCGCCTCGCCGCCGTGGCGCTGCACGAACCGTGCCATCGACGAGCCGAGCAGCAGGAAGAACGTCGCATGGAGGACGGTCACCAGCCGCCGGGCGTCCGGTTCGCCGTCCGGCACCTGCTCACTCGCGCACACCGCGCACCGCCTTCCTGCCGCCCCGGGGCGGCCGCCGCGCCCGTCCGACCTGCGCGGACGCGTGACGGGCCCTCCCATTGTTTCCCCGCCCCGGCCCTGGGTGGGTCAACCGATCGGTTGACCCCCGTGTCCACCGCCCCGCGCGCGGGCCCGAGCCGGTACGACGACGGGCCGGGGCCGGGGGCGGACCCAGGATGGATGACGGAAGCGGGAGACCGGCCCGGCGGCCCGGCAACGGCCGGCGCCCCACGGCCCCGCGACCGCCAGTCCCTGCGCCAACCAGCCCTCGACACCCCGGAGTTGATCCCATGAAGCACGTCAAGAAGGTCTCGAAGCGCGCCCGCGTCGTCACCGGTGGCGTGGCCGTCGCCCTCCTCATCGGCGGCGCCGGCGCCTGGTCCGCCGGCGCCGCCACCCCGGCCGCCGCCAAGCCGGTCAAGGCCGCCGCGGCCGACGCTAACCTCACCCAGTCCACCCACCTGACCGTCGACGCCGCCACCAAGGCCGCGCAGGCCGCCCTGGACGCCGCGAAGAAGGCGAACCAGAAGGTCTCCGTCGCCGTCGTGGACCGCAACGGCAACACGCTCGTCACCCTGCGCGGCGACGGCGCGGGCCCGCAGTCCTACGAGTCCGCGGTCAAGAAGGCCTACACCGCCGTCTCCTGGAACGCCCCCACCTCCGAGCTGGTCAAGCGCCTGGAGAACGCCCCGACGCTGAAGGACATCCCCGGCACCCTCTTCCTCGCCGGCGGCGCCCCGGTCGCCGCCAAGGGCGCGCCGGTCGCCGGCATCGGCGTCGCCGGTGCCCCCTCCGGCGACCAGGACGAGACCTTCGCGCAGGCGGGCGCCGCCGCGCTGGCCGAGTAACGCCCGTGGCCCACGGCCGTGAGGCCGCCCGGACCCCGGCGGCGCACCCCGTCCCCCGCACGGTGCGCCGCCGGTTCCCCCTCTCCGCCCTGCGCGCGGGGCTCGGGATCGCGGTCCGTACGAAGGCGGCGACCACCCTGTCGGTGCTGCGCACCCGCCCCCTCCGCAGATCGAGGAGCACCCCGATGAACGCGCTCGACCACGCCCTCCTGGCCGCCGCGGCGCACGGCGACACCGACGCCGTGCGCACCGCCCTCGCCGGCGGCGCCGCGGTGGACGTCCGCGACGCGCACCGCCGCACCCCGCTGCTGCTGGCCGCGCTCGGCGACCATGTCGCGGCCGCCGAGGCGCTGGTCGCCGCCGGCGCCGACCCCGATGCGCTCGACGACCGCAGCGACAGCCCCTGGCTGGTCACCGGCGTCACCGGCAGCGTCGCCATGCTTCGCGCGCTGCTCCCGGCCGGGCCCGATGTGACGGTGACCAACCGCTTCGGCGGCACCTGCCTCATCCCGGCGAGCGAACGCGGCCACGTCGACTACGTCCGCACCGTGCTGCGCGAGACCGACGTCGACGTCGACCACGTCAACCGGCTCGGCTGGACCGCCCTGCTGGAGGCCGTCATCCTCGGCGACGGCGGCCGCGCCCACCAGGAGATCGTCGAGCTGCTGATCACCGCGGGGGCCACGCCGGACCTCGCCGACGGGGAGGGTGTCACCCCGCTCGCGCACGCCGAGCGGCGCGGCGCCACCGAGATCGCCGCACTGCTGCGGGCCGTCCGGTGAGGCGCGCCGCCCCGGCGCTGCTCGCCGCCGCCCTGCTGCTCGCCGGCTGCGCGACCCAGGGCGTCGAGGACGCCGCCCCGAAGGCGGGGAACTCCGCCCCCGCGCCCGCCGGCCGCACCCCGCACGGCACCCTTCTCGTCGCCGACTTCGGCGCGGACACCGTCTCCTTCGTCGACCCGCGGCGCGGCGCCTTCGACGCGGTGCGCGTCGGCACCGCCCCGTACGGCCTGGCGGTCGGCGACGACGGCCGGGCCTGGGTCGCCACCGCCGAGGGCGTCGCCGTCGTCGACACCGAGACCCGGAAGAAGATCACCCGCATCCCGTACCGGACGAAGGGGATCGGCGCGCCGGTGCACGGCGAGTACCGCGGCGGCGGCATGGGCATCGCCCTCGCCCCCGACGGCCGCCACGCATACGTCGGCGTCAACCGGCCCGGCACCACCGGCACCGTCGAGGTGATCGACACCCGCACCCTGAAGGCCACCGGCGCCGCCGAGGCGGGCCGCCGCCCCTTCGATGTGGACGTCGCCCCCGACGGCCGCGCGGTCTACGCCACCGGCCACGACTCCTTCGACGTGACGGTGGTGACGCCCGGCTCGCTGCGCACCCGCCGGATCGAGGTCGCGCCCTACGACACCGAGGGCGGCCTCGGCTCCTGGCTCAAGCCGCACTACGCCGCGGTCCGCCCGTCCGACGGGAGGCTGCTGCTGCCCTTCGAGGGGGAGAAGCTGGTCGTCCTCGACCCGGTCACGGGCCGCTCCCGCATCGAGAAGACGACCGCCCGCACCCATCAGCACGGCGTCACGATCACCCCGGACGGCACGCTGTTCGCCGTCGGGACCGGCGCCGTCGAGCAGGGCAGGGGCCCGTCGCTGACCGTCCGTGCGCCCGGCGGCCGGGAGCGGGTGATCGGGCTGGACGGCCCGCACGAGAACGTCGCCGTCGCGCCCGACGGCCGCACCGCCTATGTGACCGGCGGCTTCACCCGCGACGGCTACTGGAACGGCATCTCCGTCGTGGACGTGGCCTCCGGCACCGTCCACCGTCTGGCCGCGGGGCAGCGGCCGCTGGGCGTCGCCGTGCTGTGAGCGGCGGACCGGCCCGGGCGAGGCCTCCCGGGCCGCCCCGCGACGGTTTCCGTCGTCTGCGGGCGTCTTCCCGGTGAAGCCTTGACGCCGCGTCGTGCGCCGCTGTTGGATCCCCGTTATTGGGCACGTAACCAATAAAGGGATCCGGCGGCGACGGCGCCGCCGGTGCTTCTGGGGAGGACGCCATGGCGACCGGAGACCTGACCGCCACCGGCGGGGAGTCCACCACCGCGGACCGGGCCGGACGGCTGGAGGCCCACGGCATCGACCACATCCCCGACGCCGCACGCCACGGCCGCCCCCGGGAGCTGTTCGCCGTCTGGGCGGCGCCCAACGTCAGCTACCTCAGCCTCGTCGTCGGCGCCACGCTCGTCCTGACGGGCCTCACGCTCGGCCAGGCGCTCGCGGTCATCGCCGCCGGCAACCTCCTCTGGATCCTCACCGGCGTCCTCGCCGTCAGCGGCCCCGCCGCGGGCACCACCGGCTCGGTCATCTCCCGCGCGATGTACGGCGTCCGCGGCAACAAGGCGGTCATCGCCGTCACCGGCTGGCTGATCTCCGCCGCCTATCTGGCGCTCAACTGGTCCGCCGCCTCCGTCGCCGGCATCGGGCTCGCCGGACGGCTCGGCGTCCCCGACGGCCCGCTGCCCGACGCCGCGATCATCTGCGCCATCGCCGCCGTCACCCTCGTCGTCGCCGTCTACGGCCACGCCACCATCGTCCGCCTCCACGCCGTCCTCAGCATCGCCCTGACCGCCGTCTTCGTGGTGGTCGCCGGCTACGTCCTGGCCCACACCGACTGGTCCTACCGGCCCGCCCACGCCCTGCACGGCGGCGCGCTGTGGGCCGCCCTCGCCGGCGGCTTCGCCCTCATCGCCTCCACCCCGCTCTCGTACGGCAACAGCCCCGACCTGGCGCGCTATCTGCCGCGCGACTCCCGCTCGGTGGCGGTGGCCGGCTGGACCGCGCTCGGCGCCTACCTGCCGAGCGTGCTGTTCACCGCCCTCGGCGCGCTCGCCGCCACCGGCCTCGACATGAGCGACCCGCAGCGGGCGCTGGAGGGCATCCTGCCGCCGTGGTTCATCCCGCTCTTCGTCCTCGCGGTCATCGGCAACACCGTCGCCAACAACGGCCTGACCGCCTACAGCGCCGGGCTCACCCTCCAGTCGATCGGCGTCCGCCTCGGCCGCGTCCCCGCCGTCCTGATCATCGGCGTCCTCGCCACCGCCATGACGCTGCACGCCCTCCTCGTCTTCGACTTCCTGACCGGCGTCAACACCATGCTGGAACTGGTCGCGGTGGTCACCGCACCGGCCACCGGCGTCTACGCCGCCGACATCGCCGTCCGCCGCAACCGCTACGACGGCCCCGCCCTCCTCGACGAGAGCCGCACCGGCCCGTTCTGGTACGACGCGGGCGTCCACCGCGCGGGCGTGGCGGCGTTCCTCGCCGGCGCCGTCGCCGCGGCCCTCTGCGCCCGCACCAGCTTCTGGACCGGACCCGTCGCCGCGCTGTGCGGCGGCGCCAACCTCGCCCTCCCCGCCGGACTGCTGGTCTCCGCCGCCGTCCACGGGGCCTTCGGCCACCCCCGGCGCCGCACCCGCGCCGCCTGACCACCGACCCGCACCATCCACGAGAAGAAGGCCGCACATGCACGCCGATGTCCTGGTCCGCGTGGCCCACGTCGAGACGTTCACCGACAGCCCGCGCCCCGGCGCCCCCGGCTCACCCCACGTCGTCGCCGTCCGCGACGGGCGCATCGCCGCCGTCGGCGGCGACGAGGTGGCCGCCGCGTACACCGGCCCCGCCACCGAGGTCCACGACTTCCCCGGCGCCACCCTGCTGCCGGGCCTCACCGACGCCCACGCCCACCCGGTGTGGGGCGCGATCGAGACCGGCAGCGGCGTCGACCTCTCCGGCGCCGGCAGCCTGGAGGCGGTCCTCGACACCCTCGCCGACGCGCTGCGCGAGCGCCCCGCCGACGCCTGGGTCACCGGCTACGACCTCGACCTCAACCACTTCCCCGGCGCCCCGCACGGCGCCGCCCTGGAGGAGCGCTTCCCCGGCCGCGCCATCTCCCTGATGAGCCGTGACGCCCACGCCCTCGTCGTCAGCCCACGCGTGATCGAGATCGCCGGGCTCACCGGCCGCGAGACGTTCGACGACAAGTCCTCGGTCGTCACCGGCGCCGACGGCCGCCCCACCGGCTACGTCCTCGAACTCCAGGCGATGGACCTGGTCTTCGCCCACTACCCCGAGGTCACCGTCGACGAAGCCGCCGGCCACGTACGCCGGCAGCTGGAGCGCCTCGCCGCGAGCGGCCTGACCGGGCTGCACGCGATGGACTTCACCGACCCCGGCGAGGCGGTCTACCGCAGGATCGAGGAGGACGGCGAACTGCCGCTGCGCATCCGCTGCTCCCCGCTGGTCGCCGCCGACTCCGGCCCCGGCGCCTGGGAAGCCGCCGCCGCTCTCCAGGGACGCCACGGCCGCCGCTGGCACGTCGCGGGCGTGAAGTTCATGCTCGACGGCACCGCCGACAACGGCACCGCGTGGTTCGACCACCCCGACAGCCACGGCGAGAACGACACCTCCCTGTGGCGCGACGTCGACGCGTACCGTCGGGCCGTGCGCCACTTCGCCCGCCGCGGCATCGCCACCGCCACCCACGCCATCGGCGACCGGGCGGTCCGCGTCGCCCTCGACGCCATCGAGGCGGCCGGCCCCGCCGCACAGGGCCCGCACCGCATCGAGCACCTGGAATCCGTCCCGGACGACCTCCTCGGCCGCTTCGCCGCACTCGGCGTCGTCGCCGGCCTCCAGCCGGTGCACGGCACCCGCCACACCCGCGCGGACGGCGCCGACGCCTGGTCCCGGCGGCTCGGCCCGGACCGCGCGGCCCGCGGCTGGCGCACCCGCGACCTGCTCGCCCACGGCGCCGTCGTCGCCCTCGGCTCCGACTGGCCCATCGGCCCCGGCGACCCCCGGGTGGCCCTCGCCGACTGCCAGCTGCGCCGCCCCGTCGAAGCCCCCGGCACCCCGCCCGTCCAGCCCGAACAGGCGCTCACCGCCCGGGAGGCGTACACGGGCATGACGGTGGCCGCCGCCGTCGCCGCCGGACGCGCCGCCGACCAGGGTCGGATCGCCCCCGGCCACCTCGCCGACCTCACCGTCCTCGCCGCGAACCCGCTCACCCTCGACCCCGCCGCGCAGGCCGCCAACGCCGTCCTCGCCACCGCCGTCGGCGGCCGGCTGCGCCGCCACCCCGCCCCCACCGGAGGACGCCCGTGACCACGCCCCTCGCCCGCCCGGACCACCGCCCGCATCTCATCGCGGACGCCGCCGACCCGTTCGCCCGCGGCCTCGCCCGCGGCAGGCAGCTGCGCACCGCCCTTCCCGGCGGCATCGCCGCGTACGACCGCCTCTTCCGGCTCGGCGGCATCTCCCCGCGGCAGGTCCGCGAGGACGCCGCCCGCGCCCTCGACGCCGTCGACGCGTTCCGGCCCGCGGCCCGCGCCCAGATCGAGGGCATCGCCCACGGCGCGGGCGCCGACCCGCTGGCCGTCGCCGCGCTCAACGCCCGCACCGAAATCCTCGCCCGCAGCAACGCCGTCCCGCCCGGCGAGTGCTCCACCCTCGTCCGCCGGAACACCGACCCGGCCACCGACGCCCCGCGCACCTTCGGCATCCAGACCTGGGACTGGCACATCGAGCTGAACCCGTTCTGGCACACCCTGGAGTCGCGCGGCGGCCGCCACGACGTCGTCGGCCTCACCGAACACGGCATCCTCGGCAAGATCGGCGTCAACAGCGCCGGACTCGCCCTGCACTTCAACATCCTCGGCCACCGCCGCGACGGCATCGGCGGCGTCCCCGTGCACGTGCTGGCCGCCGTCGTCCTGGAGGAGGCGGGCTGCGTCGCCGAGGCCGTCGAGATCCTCCGCGGCGCCCCGCTCGCCTCCTCCGGCTCCTTCGCCCTCCTCGACCCGGCCGACACCGCCCTCCTCGACCTCAGCCCCGACGGCGTCTTCCCCGTCGCACCGGCGAACGGCACCCACATCCGCACCAACCACTTCCTCACCCCCGTCCCCGCCGCCCGGGAGAAGACCTGGCTCTACCAGCCCGACTCCGGCGAACGCCACGCCCTGCTCCGCGAGCGGCTGGCGGAGCAGGCGCCGCCCGCCACCCCGGACGACCTCGTCCCCTTCCTCGTCTCGGGCCCCGGCGAGGCCGCCCTCACCTGCCTGCCCGACATGAGCCTGCCCGAGGGACAGCGCTGGGCGAGCCTCGCCACCGTCCTCCTCGAACCCGCCACCCGCACCGCCCGCGTCCTCGACGGCACCCCGGCGCAGGCGCGGGAGCGGCGCTGGCGGGAGATGCGCGCGGTGGGAACGGGGCGCCGGCACGACGCCCCGTAAGAGATCTGTCGCACTTCGGTCATGGAGAAGTCCCGGAGGCGCTACAGGCGGGCAAAAGACGTTACCGAACCCCCCAGTTGGGCGTGGTGGTCGAACGATCCATGGATAAGTTCGATCTTGTGGCTGCCACGCCTGTCCGCTCCGGACGGCCGGCCGACCGCTGCGCGGGAGCCGGTGTGGCGCCGCTTGTGCGGCCACGCACAGATTCCTCAGCCGAACGAACGGAGAACCACCATGTCTCTCGACCTGCTCGACGCCTTCGACCTGGACGTCCGCGAGGTCGTCGCCGAGGAGACGAGCTTCCAGGGCGACGCCGAGGCCATGCGCACCGGTGCCAACAGCCAGGAGACCTGCTCCACGCTGAACGTCTCGGTCGTCTACTGCTTCCGGGGCTGCTGACGGCCGACCGGACGGCACCCGCCCGGCGTCCGGGCCCCGGACGCCGGGCGGGACGGCGGCACGCACCCGTACCTCCCGCCCCGCACCCTCCCGCGCGAGGCTGGCGACAGCCCACCGCATACGGCAGCTCCGCGAGATCCCGGCGGCCGGTCCGCCGCGGCGGCGACGCCCGCCCGCTGAACGGCCGTTGTGCCGAGAAAGGTCAGTCATGCCCGAGGAGCCGCTGTTCCGAGGTACCGGCATCGGCATGGTCCGCGCGCCCGTCAGACCGGCGCACGAGGCCGCGGAGGTCCGGCCGGACACCGGGGCCGGCGCGGACGAGAGCGCCCGCCTGACCGCGTCGCTGCGCGCCCTGGCCGACGATCCGTCCGTCCGCGAGGCCATCGAGATATCCAGCCCGCCGCTGGCCGACGTGGTGCACCGGGTGCTGGACCGCGCCGGCGACGTCCCCCTGACCCAACTGCGGCGCTCGGTACGGGCGCTGGCGGCCTACCGGCTGCGGATGAGCAGCCGGGCCACGCCGTTCGGGCTGATGGCCGGGGTCGCCCCGGTGCGCTTCACGGACGACGACGCAGCCAAGGCGCGCTGGGGCGACGCCCACACCCGCGCCGTCCGGCCGGACCGCGAATGGCTCACCGCGCTCGTGGCGACCTGGGAGCGCCGCCCGAAGGTCCTGCGCCATCTGCGGGTCGTGAGCAACGCACTGTGCACGGTGCGCGGCGGCAGACTCGTCCTCCCGTACGTCCCGGAGTCCGCCCGCGAGGAGCCCGCCGGGAACGGCGCGGGCCACGCGCCCCGCACGGTGCAGGAGGTCAGCGTCCGGCACACCGTCGTCGTCCGGGCGGTGCTTGAGACCGCCCGCCGGCCGGTGCGCGGCGCGGAGCTGGCCCGTACGCTGCAAGAACGCTTCCCGGGCGCCACCGAGCAGGCCGTCGACGGCGTACTGACCGAACTGGTCGCCAAGGAGATCCTGCTCACCGACGCCCGCCCGCCCCTGGAAGCGGTCGACCCGCTGGCGTATCTGCTGGACGCCCTCGCCGACGTGCCCGCGGAGCACCTTCCCGAGCGCGCCGAACTCGCCGCGCTGCAGACCGAGATCGAGCGGTACGCGACGCAGCCCCCGGGACACGGCCGGGACGCGCTGCGCGCCCTCATCGCCCGGATGCGGAAGCTGAACGACCTGCCCCGGCCCCTCCAGGTCGATCTGGCCCTGGACGCCGAGGCCGCGCTGCCCGCCGCGGTGGCGGACGAGGCCGCCCGCGCCGCCGCCCTGCTCTGGCGGCTCTCCCCGCACGAGGGCGACCCCGACCATCTGCGCGAGTACCACGGCGCCTTCCTGGAGCGCTACGGCACCGGACGCCTCGTACCGCTCACCGAACTGCTCGACCCCGACACCGGCCTGGCCGCCCCCGCGGGCTACCAGCGACCGGTCAGCCCCCGCAGGGCCACCCCCGCCGCTCCCCGCCGGCAGCGTGACGAGATCCTGGCCGAACTCGCCCAGCAGGCGATGCTGGACGGCGCCGACGAGGTGGTCCTCCACGACGACCACCCCGTCGTACGCGCCCTCGCCCACGACGAGGGACGGCCCCCCGCCTCCCTGGAGGTGGGCGCCCATCTGCTCGCCGGCTCCTGCGAGGCGCTGCGCGACGGCGACTTCCGGCTGGTGCTGGCGGGCGGCACTGGGCAGGCCGGCGCCATGCTCGGCCGCTTCGGCTACCTGCTGGGCGAGGCGGACCACGCCGCACTGGCCGAGGTGGCGCGCTCCGGCGCGGCGTCCGACGGCGCGCTCGCCGCCCAGGTGGCCTTCCGCCCCGGCCGGGCGCGCGCCGCCAACGTCGCGCAGGTGCCCCAGTGGCTGGCGCACACCCTGCCGGTCGGCTGCTTCGCCGACCCCGACGACCCCGCCGTCGTCGATCTGCGCCGCCTCGCCGTCGCCGCCGGCCCCGACCGGCTCCACCTCGTCGACACCGCCTCCGGCCGCCGGGTCGACCCCGCGGTCTTCCACGTCCTCAACCCGCAGTGGGCGCTGCCCAACGCGGCCCGCTTCGTCTGCGAGGTCGCCGGCAGCGGCGTGCGCCACTGGCAGTCGTGGGACTGGGGCGCCGCCGCGGCACTGCCCCACCTGCCCCGCGTGCGCTACGGCCGCACCGTGCTCGCCCGCGCGTGCTGGCGGCCCACCGCCGGCCTGCGCGACGCCGAACTGCCCTTCCCGCAGTGGCTGGCCGCGCTGGAGCGCTGGCGGGAGCGGTGGCGCGTCCCCGACCGGGTCTGGGCGGGCAAGGGCGACCGCGGCGTCCACCTCGACCTGACGCTGCCCGGCCACCCGGCGCTGCTGCGCCACGAACTGCTCCGCCACGACGAGGCCGAACTGCGCGAGGTGCCCGCCGACGCCGCCGGGCTCCCCGACGGCTGGCTCGGCGGACGGGACGCCGCCCGCCGCACGGAGGTCATCATCCCGCTGCGCGCCGCCCGCCCCGCCGCGGACCCGGCCCCGCAGCCCCTCCCGGCACGCCGGTACGCCCCGCCGCGCACCGCACCCGGCGTCCACCCGCCGGGCGGGGAGTGGCTGTACGCCGCGCTGTACGCCCCGGCCGAACGCCACGAGGAGCTGCTCGCCGTCCATCTGCCGCCGCTCCTGGACCAGTTGCCGCCGGACGTCGACCGCTGGTTCTTCCTGCGGTACGCCGACGCCGGCGGCGCCCATCTGCGGCTGCGCTTCCACGGCCCGCGCGAGGCGCTCCACGGCGCGCTGCTGCCGCACCTGCACGACCTCACCGGCGCGCTCCGCGACGGCGGGCTGGTGGGCCGGGTCGTGCTGGACACCTACGACCCGGAACTGGAGCGCTACGGCGGCCCGGAGGCCATCGCCGCCGCCGAACGGGCCTTCCACGCCGACAGCGTGGCCGCGGTGGCCCAGCTGCGCCGCGCCTACGCCCGCATCGACACCACCGAGCCGCTGCTGCGGGTGGCCGCGGGCTTCGCCGATCTCACCCGGGCCTTCCATGGCGCGGACGAGACGGCGGGGCCGGCCGCCGCGGACTGGCTCACCCGCGTCGTGCCCAAGGACGAGACGCGCCAACGCGCCTTCCGGGAGCGCCGCCGCGAGGCGCTGGCACTCGTCGACCCGTACCGCACCGCACCGGGCCCCGCCGCCACCGACGAGGCGCTGCACGCCGCCTGGACCCGCCGCGCGCAGGCCGTCGCCGCCTACGGACAGCTGCTGCGCGACCTCGGCGAGCGTTCCTGGTCCGACCCCGACCAGGTACTTCTCTCCCTGCTGCACATGCACCACAACCGGCTGGCCGGCGTGGACCGCGACCACGAGAACCTCGCCCTCGCCGTCGCCCGCGGCGCGGCACGGGCCCACACCGACCGCAGGAGGCACCGCCGATGACCCCCACCGGCCTGACCGGGCACGGCGCCCCCGACCTGGTCGCGCTGCGGAGCCGGGCCACCGAGGTGACCGGCGAGGTCGCGGCGCGGCTGGCCGACCCCCGAAAGGTGGCGGACACCGCCGACTTCTGGATCCCGCTGGCCCTGAACGACGGCCACTCGGGCATGGCGTTGCTCTTCGGGGAACTCGCCCGTAAGGACCCGGCGCACCGCCCCACCGTCCACGCCCACCTCGCCGCCTGCGCCGCCGCCCTGCCCGGCCGGCCCGGCGCCGGGCTCTACCACGAGGTGCCGGCGCTGACCTTCGCCGCGCACACCGCCCGGCGCGTCCCGGACGACTACGCGGGGCTGCTGGCCCGGCTCGACCCCGCGGTCGACGCCGCCGTCCGCGCCCTGCTGGAACAGGACCGGGCGCGCCTCGCCGAGCGCCGGGCCGGGCTTCCCTTCTCCGTCTACGACGCGACCGCCGGCCTCGCCGGGCTCACCAGGCTGCTGCTGGCCCGGCGCCCGGCGGACGACGCCACGCTCACCGCGGCCGTGGCCCATCTGCTCCGGCTCCTTACGCCCCTGCCACGGGACGGGGCGTCGGTCCCGGGCTGGTGGACGCCGCTCGGCTCCCACGGCCGGGCCGACGAGAACCTCCCCGACGGCCACCTCAACTTCGGCGTGGCACACGGCATCACCGGGGTCCTGTCGGCCTTGGTGACGGCCCACCGCGCACAGGTCCCGGTGCCCGGGATCGACGACGGGATCCGGAACATCGCCGAACTGCTCATGGCCCGGCGCACCGCGGACGGCCGGTGGCCCGCACTGATCCCGCTGGCCGACTTCACCGCCGGCCGCACCCCGCACCCCGGCCGCTCCGCATGGTGCTACGGCACCCCCGGCGTCGCCGCCGTGCTGCACCGGGCCGGGGAGGCGCTGGAGCGGCCCGACTGGCGGCGGGCCGCGGTGGACGCCGCCCTGCTCGACCTGGCGGAGCCGTCCGGCGTGGGCGACGCCGGCATCTGCCACGGCTGGGCCGGTCTGCTGCATCTGACGACGGTCCTCGGCCACGCCTCCGGCGACTCCCGGTTCGCCGCCCTGCAGGACCGGTTCGCCGCCCGGACGCTGGACGCCTACGACCCCGGCCGCCCGTTCGGCTTCGGCCAGGACCCCGCGGCGGGAGCCGGGGGCGCGAACTCCGCCGGCCTGCTCACCGGCGCCGCCGGCATCGCCCTCGCCCTGCACGCCTACGCGGCCGGCGCACCCCCGGCCGGTGGCTGGGACGCGGCGCTGCTGCTGAGCTGACCGGCGGCGCCGGGGCCCTCCAGCGCCCGGCGCAGCCAGGAGTGGAGCGGCACCAGCCTCGGCAGCACCGTCCAGCCGTTGACGGTCCACACCAGGCGCCAGTACCGCTCGACGCGCGGGTCGTGGGCCTCCGTCAGCTGCGCGGTCACCGCGGCACGGAACTCGGCGTCCGGGGCGCGTCCGCACGCCTCGGCGAACCGCCGGAGCAGATCGTCGGCGAGCGCCGCCGCCTCCCTGCCGTGCGGGTCGAGATCCGCGTCCCGCGCCTCGGCGAGGGCGTGGTGGGCGGCGCGCGTCACCGCCTCCCCGGCGAGCGCCTCGAAGGGGAGCGGTTCGCCGGATGCCTGGTGGGTGGCGGCGCGGGCCATCCGGGCGCGGAAGTCCGCCTCGCGCAGGAGCCCGGCGATCTCCGCCCAGGCGGCGACCTGTTCGGCGGTCGGCTCGTCCGGCAGATCGGGCAGTGCGGTGCGCACCATCGCCGCCGCGGCCGGATCGCTCCCGGCGCCGAAGGCGGCGTCCAGGAAGTCGTCGATGATCCGGCGGCGTTCCGCGCCGGACAGCTGGGTGAGTCGGTGCATCACGGTGGTCTCCTCGGGTCCGGTGCCGCGCGCGGCGGCGGCGCGCAGCACGCTCCGCCGCAGCTTCAGCGCACGGATCTGTACGTCGACGGCCTCGGCCTGCGCCCGGGCCACCTGAGCCATCGGCAGCTCGCGGTCGAGCACCTGGCGGATCGTCGCCAGAGAGATGCCCAACTCCCGCAGCGAGCGGATCAGTTCGAGGCGTGGCAGGGCGGCGGGGGCGTAGCGCCGATGGCCGGCGTGGGTGCGGTCGGCCGGTGGGACCAGCCCCTCGTCGGAGTAGAACCGGATGGTGCGCACGGGGATGCCGGTGCGCCGGGAGAGGTCCCCGATCGAGTAGCGGGTCGTTCCGTCCATGGCCCCATCCTGGAATCTCCAGTCACTGGAGACGCAACCCGCATCCCGGCGCCGCCGCTCCCCGGGCGGCGGAACGCCCCGCCCCGCGCCCCGCGGCCACCCCGCACGCCCCCGGAAATCCGCATCCGGACATAGCCGCGTATCTCCGCCGCAGACACCCTCACGATTGTCAACGGTCTGTGGAGACAAGGGGGCTGAGCAGGAGAGGGGCCCTGTGCCGTGGGAGTCTCGGTGATCATGGAAGGCTCACCCACGGGTGAGCGGCACCACCCCGCAAGGAGAGAAAATGCGCGCCCACCCCCTGTCCCTCGCCTCCCTGGCCCTCGTCGCCGGGCTCACGCTCACGGCCTGCGACGGAGGGGACAAGTCCGCGGCGGGCGACGCGCCCTCGTCCGCCCAGGGCTCCCAGGACTCCGCGCAGGACGCCACCGCCGTCCCCGCCGACAAGGGCTCCGCCCCCGCCGGGTCCGGCTCCGGCTCCGGTGCCGACGCGGGCGCGGGCGACGCCTGCAAGACCGCGCAGCTCGGCTTCAGCCTCTCCCACGGCATGAGCGAGAACACCTACCTGATCAACCTCAAGAACAACGGGTCCGCCGCCTGCTCCCTCCAGGGCTTCCCGGGCGTCGACCTCAAGGGCAAGGACGGCACCGTCAGCGCCACCCGCAGCAAGGTCGCCCCGGTGAAGGTCACCGTGCAGCCCGGCGAGGAGACCCGCTTCACCCTGAACGCCCCGGCGAACACGTCCGGCGGCAGCGGTGTGACCTTCACCTCCTTGATCGTCACCCCGCCCAACGAGACCCATTCCCACACGCTGCCCGCCGGCATCAACCTCGCCGTCACCGACGAGCCCGACGGGGGCGGCGTCACGGTCGACCCGGTCGGCACGGGCAAGTAACGCCGCCGGCGGCCTCGATCCGTCCGGCCCGCCGCCGGCCCGTGCGGGTGCGCGGCGGGCCGGACGGATCGCTTCGGGCCCGGCCTTGGCCGGTCACCCGCCACGCGGTACCTTCGGTGCGATATCGACGACGGCACGACGGAAGCCGGTGCAAACCCGGCACGGTCGCGCCACTGTGTGCACACCACCCCTCCGCACGGACGGGGCGGTGTGTGAGTCAGACCCGGGGCCGTCGTCCTGTGCACCACCGAGAAGGGGACGCGAACTCCCCAAGGAGGCACCGCCATGGCACAGTCCTTCGCCCAGCCGACCGCCGCCCCCGCCGTACCCGCCAAGCTTCCGCTGAAGGCGGTCGCTCCCTGGGCGGTCTTCTTCGGCATCCTGATGCTCGTTCTGCTCTACTTCGTCGGCGCCGAGCAGGGCGCCACCTCCGTGTTCCACGGCGCGGGGGTCCATGAATGGGTGCACGACGCCCGCCACCTGCTCGGTTTCCCCTGCCACTGACGCGAGGGGCGCCGCAACCTCCATGAACTCCACCACCGTCCGCAACCTGCTCGTTCGGGGCATGCTCGCCGGCCTGGGAGCCGGCGTGCTCGCCCTGATCGTCGCCTACGTCCTCGGCGAGCCGAACGTCAACAGCGCCATCGGCTTCGAGGAGGCCCATGCCGCGCACTCCCACGGCGACGAGGCCGAACTCGTCTCCCGCGGCGTGCAGTCCACCGCCGGCCTCGCCACCGGTGTCCTCGTCTACGGCATCGCCTTCGGCGGCATCGCCGCCCTCGCCTACTGCTTCGCCCTCGGCCGGGTGGGCCGCTTCGGCCCCCGCGCCACCGCGCTGCTGCTCTCCGGCTGCGCCCTGCTCACCGTCTACGTCGTCCCGTTCCTGAAGTACCCGGCCAACCCGCCCGCCGTCGGCGACCCCGACACCATCGGCAAGCGGACCGCCCTGTACTTCCTGATGATGCTGTTCAGCGTGCTCCTCGCCGTCGCCGCCACCCTCCTGGGCAAACGGCTCGCGCCCCGGATCGGCGCCTGGTACGCGACGGTCGCGGCCGTGCTCGGCTTCGCCGTGGTCACCGGCCTCGCCTACGCGTTCCTGCCCGCGATCAGCGAGGTGCCGGAGCACTTCCCGGCGGCGCTGCTGTGGCGCTTCCGGCTCTCCGCCCTCGGCATGCAGCTCACGCTGTGGGCCGGATTCGGGCTGCTCTTCGGCGAGTTGGCGCAGCGGCTGCTGCGCCCGGAGCCGGCCGCGTCCGCCCGGGCGGTACCGGCCGGCTCCTGAGAAGAGCCGTGCGCACAAGGGCCCCCGGCAGCCGGCCGGGGGCCCTTCCGCCTCCCCGGGCGGGGACGCGGGACGGGCCGCCGGGAGCCGCGCGCCCCGGCCACCACCCCGCCGTACGCCCCGGATCTCCCTCATCCGGAGCCGAGCGGCCCCCCGAGCCGGAGGTTCCAGCGCCCCGCCCGTCCACTCAACTCCGTGCAGGTCAGCGGCGGTACGTCGAACCGCCAGAACGCGCGGGCGGGCCCGCCCGTCGCATGGACGGCCGCCGCCCGCACCACCTCCGGTTCCACCACCGCCACGATCCGGCCCCCGGTCGGCCGCAGCGCGTCCAGCCAGTGCGCCACCCGCGCGCACGCGTCCGCCACCGACTCCCCGCCGGGGGCCGCGGCCTCGGGATCGGCCAGCCACCGCGCCACCGCCTCCGGCTCGGCCGCGGCCACCTCCTCCAGGGTCCGGCCGCGCCAGTGCCCGGCGTCCAGCCCGGCCAGCTCCGCCGGGGTGGCGTCCGGGGCCAGTCCGAGGGCCTCGGCGGTCTCCCGGCAACGCACGCTCGGGGAGGCCACCACCGCGTCCGCGGCGGGCAGCGCCCCGGCCGCCGCCCGGGCGCGCGCCGCTCCCGAGGCGTCCAGCGGATCGCCGTCGTCGAACGCCGCCCGGCGCAGCGAGGCGGTCATGGCGGCGGAGACGAGCAGAACACGGCTGGTCACGAGGGCTCCTTCGGCGGGTCGGGCGGCCGGGCGCCTCCCGGGCCGTCGCCGGCCTCCCGTCGCGGCCCGCGGCTCCCGCGACCCGGCGGCGCCGCTTGCGAAGCTAGCACCCGCACCCTCCGCATCCTTCGCGGATCCGCAGGTCCACGACGTACGGATGCCGCCTCCGGGAACGGCGGCCGCAGGCTCGCGTCCGGGGCCGCCACCGGGGAGCCGGCCCCGGAGAGCGTGGCCGGCCGCCCGTGCCCTCGGGACCGGCGGCGGTGGCTCCCGGCGTGGTCCGGCGGAAAGATGGAGGGAGAGCCGTGGGCGTCGTCCGTGAGGGTTCCCCGCGGGAGGCGGGTGCCGATCCGGCCGTGGTCCGCCGGCCGGGCAGCCGGGTGGCGGGGCCGATCGCGGTGCGGCCGGGCCGGAGGCCGGACGGGGTGTCCGGGCCGGACGGGGACGGCGGCGCCCGGCCGCGGCGACGCGCACGGGGCCCCGACAGGACCCGGCACGGGGACCGAAAGCGGGCGGGACTGCCCCGCGGCAGCCGCACCCGCAGCGCCGTACAGCGCACTGCACACCAGGAGCGGAACGATGACCGCAGGCAGGGTGGAACGCAGGCACAGCCTCTTCCCCGACTTCAACGACTGGTTCAACCGCGAGTTCCCGGGGCTGCCCGGATGGCGCCCGGGGACCGCGGCCCACTCCATCCCGGTGGAGGTGACCCACGACGACGACACCTACGTCCTGCGCGCCGAACTGCCGGGCATGGACCCGGACAACGACATCGGCATCACCGTCGACGACAACCTCATCACGGTGCGCGCCGAGCACAGCGAGACCCAGGAGGACAAGGAGCACTCGGAGTTCCGCTACGGATCGTTCCGCAGGTCCCTGCGGCTTCCGGCCACGATTCCCGCGGCCGAGGTCGACGCCTCGTACGCGGACGGCATCCTCACCATCCGCATACCGATGCCCGCGGAGAAGTCCACGACCGTTCGGACCGTCCCGGTGAGGCGGGCCGGTACCGCGGAGAAGGACGAGGGCGGCTGATCCGCCCGGGGCGCCCGCGGACGCGTCCGGTTCACCGTGGGCGAGAGAGGTGGTGTGCGGTGCCGGGGCGCCGCGCCGCCAGTCGGTGATCCGTCCGGCGCCGGCGTGGGCCGAGAAGCGGGAACATCGGCGACCTCGGCCCGTACGAGACGTACTCGCCGAACATCGTCAGCCTCCGGCCCCCGTAGGACCGGTGCCGAGTTCCGTCCGGACGTCGACGACGCCCTCCACGGCCCGTACCGCGCGGATCAGCAGCGGGAGGAGCGCCCGGTCGGCCAACGCGCCGTGGAGGGTCGCCACGCCCTCCGTCACGGTGACGTCCAGCCCTGGGGGAGCGCCGGGCTCGCCGAGGACGGCGTGGCGGATCTCCGTCTCGATCTCGGCGTCGTCACGGAGGAACACCTTGAGCAGATCGCTCCGGCTGACGACGCCCTCCAGCATGCCGACGTCGTTCACGACGGGCAGCCGCTTCACCTTCCGCCGGGCCATGATCCGCGCCGCCTCGGCGAGCGTCGCATCGGGATGCACGGTCACGGCCGGACTGGACATCAGCTCACCGGCGCGCACGGCACCGGCCTTCGCCGCCTCCCCGAACGCCTCCGCGCGGCCCTGATCGCCCTGGAAGCCCTCCTTCGCCAGCAGATCCGCCTCGGACACCACCCCGACGACCCGCCCTTCACCTTCCAGGACGGGGAGCGCGCTGACCTTCCACTCGTCCAGGCACGCGACGATCGCCTTGTAGGGCGCGTCGCGGCCGATGGCGATCGCGGTGTGGGACATGACGTCGCTGACGATGCGGTGGGAGGCGGGCATGATCTCCTCCAGACCGAGGCGGAAGCCCACGGGAGCCGGGCTCCGGCCTCCAGTCTGCGCCTGTCCCGGAGGCGGGAGGAGGGGCGGATGGGCCCGTTCGCGTCCCGGGCGGGGACCGACCGGCCCATGCGCCGTGCGGGCGGCCCGCCGGAGGCCGGCCGGGAAGGCAGTCATCCGCGCCCTGCACGGGGAAGGGGCGCACAGGCACGCTCCGAAGCGCCCGGTTCCCCCGCGGAAGGCACGGGGCACACCGGGGCCCTCCGGGCCCTGAACAGCGCCATCCGGCTCATGGGACGCGTCGCTGCGCATGCGCCATGCTCGAAGGGACCACGGGTACACCGGGGGAGGAGGCCATGGAGCCAGAAGTGATCACCGTCGGGATCGACGGCACCCCTGAGAGCCTTGCGGCGGTCCGGTGGGCCGCGGAGGAAGCGGACCGGCGGCACGCCGTGCTGCGCCTCCTGCACGCCTGGGGCACACCGGCCGCCGGGGAGCCCGGCACGCCCCCGGACCACGACCGGCACGCCGACGCGCGGCGCACATGGGCACAAGCGCTGCGGACGGCGCGCGCCCACCGCGCGAACGTCCGGGTCATCGAGGACCTGGTGAGATCCGAAGCGGTGCCGGCGCTGCTGGCGGCGGTGGCGGAGTCGCGGATGCTCGTCCTCGGTTCGCGGGCCCTCGCGGCCTGGAAGAGCTACGTCCTCGGCGACATCAGCCTGGAGGTGGTCGGCCGGGCGGAGCGCCCCGTCGTCCTGGTCCGCGAGGGCTGGTCCGGTCGGCCCGCCGTCCCCGAGGCCGAAGGCGGCGCCGCACCGGCTCCGGACCCGCACCTCGTCGTCGGCCTGAGCCCCAAGGGCCCCTGCGCCGCCCTGCTCTCCTTCGCCTTCGACGCGGCGGCGCTCCGCGGCCTGCCGCTGCACGTCGTCCAGGGGCGCCGCCTGCCCGTCAGCGCCCGTGCCCCCTGGGCGATCGACCTCTCCGTGGCCGAGGAGATCGTCGAGGAGGGCGAAGCGGCCCTGCGGGAGCGCCTGCGCCCCTGGCAGCGGTGCCACCCCGAGGTGGCGCTGCGGTGGACGGTGCGGGCGGAGAGCCCGACCCGGACCCTGGTGCACAGCGCCCCCGGGGCCGTCCTCCTGCTGGTCGGCCGCCGGCACCACCACGCCGCCTTCCTCCCCCGGGTGGGCCCCGTCGCGCACGCCGCGATGCACCACGTGGCCTGCCCGGTGGCGGTGATCCCGGAGGAGGAGGCCCCGTGACGGGCCCGTCCCCGGCACCACGGACGGCCGGGCCGCCCCGGCCCCTGCGCGACGCGCCGCCCGGGTGGAGGCTGAGGACAGGGCTGTGGGTGTACCCCGCACCGGGGCGGATTCTCCGCACCCCGGACGGCGCGGGCCCGCCTACAGTGAGATCAGGAGACGAGCGCCATGACCCGGAAGGCACAACCGCCCCCGCAGGGGGACCGGCCCACTCCTGGCGCGCCGGTGCCTCCGCCGCGGTGGCGGCGCCTGATGTGGCCGGTGGCCGTCGGTCTGTCGGTTCTTCTGTGGGTCGTCCTGTGGGTGCTCCTGCCGCAGCTGCACCAGCCCGGTGAGCCGGTCAAGGAGAACCTGTCGTACTCGCAGTTCCTCGCCGACGCCGACGCCCACCGGATCAAGGACGTCACGCTGCAGAGCAACGGACAGGCCGGCGGCACGCTGGCCGACGGGCACCGCTACACCACCACCGTCCCCGTTCAGCTGGCCGGCCCCGGACTGCTGCACCGGCTGCAGGCCGACAAGGTGACCATCAAGGCGTCCGCCCCGTCCTCGTCCCCGTCGGCCGGGTCGCAGCTGGTGACCTGGGTGGTGATCCTGGCGCCGTTCCTCTTCGTCGCCTGGTTCCTGCGGCGGATCTCCCACGGCGCCGCGGGAGCGGCGCAGGGCGCGATGGGGGTGGGCAAGTCCAAGGCGAAGCTGTTCGACGCGGAACGCCCCCACACCACGTTCGCCGACGTCGCCGGCTACGAGGGCGCCAAGGGCGAGATCACCGAGGTGGTGGACTTCCTGCGCCGCCCGGAGCGCTACCGCAGGGCCGGGGCGATGACCCCGCGCGGGGTGCTGATGGTCGGACCGCCGGGGACCGGCAAGACGCTGCTGGCCCGGGCGGTCGCGGGGGAGGCGGCCGTGCCGTTCCTGTCGGTGGCGGGCTCCAGCTTCGTGGAGATGTTCGTCGGCGTCGGCGCGGCCCGGGTACGGGACCTCTTCACCGAGGCCCGCCGGCGCGCGCCCGCGATCGTGTTCGTCGACGAGATCGACGCCCTGGGCGGGCGGCGGACCGGGACGGGGGCGGCGGTCTCCAACGACGAGCGGGAGCAGACCCTCAACCAGCTGCTGTCGGAGATGGACGGCTTCGAGGCGGCCGAGGGCATCGTCGTCCTGGCCGCCACCAACCGGCCGGAGGTCCTCGATCCGGCGCTGCTGCGACCGGGCCGCTTCGACCGGCAGGTCGTCATCCCGCTGCCCACCCTGGCCGAGCGGGCCGCGATCTTGACCGTGCACTGCCGCACCAAACACCTCGACCCGGACGCGGACCTGGAGACGGTGGCCCGCGCCACCCCGGGATTCTCCGGGGCGGACCTGGCGAACCTCGCCAACGAGGCCGCCATCGTCGCCGTCCGCGAGGACCGGGAGGTGCTCACCGCCGGGGACTTCGACGCCGCCCGCGACCGGATCCTGCTGGGGCGCCGTGAGGGCTCCAACGTCCTGCTGCCCGCGGAGAAGTACGCGGTCGCCGTCCACGAGGCCGGGCACGCCCTGGCCGCCGCCCTGTCACCGCACGCCGACCCGGTGGCCAAGGTGACCATCCTGCCCGCCGGACAGACGCTGGGCGTCACCGAACAGCTCCCGCTGGTGGAACGCCATCTGTACGGGGAGGACTACCTCAACGAGACCCTCACCGTACGGCTGGCCGGGCGCGCCGCGGAGCTGGTCGAGTTCGGCCAGGGCTCCACCGGGGCCGCCGACGACCTGGCCGGCGCCACCGAGCTGGCCACCAAGATGGTCCGCGAATTCGGGCTGTCACCCGCACTCGGCCCGGTCGGCTACCCGCAGGGCGGCTCGGTATTCCTCGGCGCCGGCGGCGGGCCCGGCCTGTCCTCCCGTCCGTTCGCCGAGGCCACCCAGGCGGCCATCGACGCCGAGGTCGCCCGGCTGCTCGGCGAGGCCGAAGGCCGTGCCACCGGGCTGCTGAAGGACCATCACGAGCAGCTGCGGCAGCTGACCGCGCTCCTGCTGGAGCACGAGACCGTCGACGGCTCGGCCGTCCACCGCATCCTCGGCACGGCCGCGCCGTCCGGTCCCGGGGCGCCCGGTCATGGGCCGCCCGGTCATGGGCCGCCCGGTCACGGGCCGCCTGGTCATGGGCCGCCTGGTCACGGGGCGAGGGAGAAGTAGTTCTCCCGCCCCGCACCGGGGCCCCGCCGCACCGGACGTGCAGTCCACAGGCGGCGGGCCAACGAACCGGCCGGTCAACGAAGCGGCGGTCCGGCCGCCCATGCCACGGCGTCCTCCAGTTCGTCGTGGGCGAACCGCCGGACCTCGGCCCGGACGAAGTGGTTCGCCAGCTGAGGCACCAGGGCGGCGACCTTGCTGTCGGCCGCCAGCGCGATCTTCCCGACCTTCCGGTGATGGTCGCGAAGGAACCGCACATGACGGAACAAGCCACCGATGTTCTCCCAGCCGGGGAATGTCCGCACATGGATCACGACGCCGGCCAACTCGTCGTGCGTCTCGAGCCAGGTGTCCACGGTCCGTGTGAGGGCGTCGAAGTCCTGGGTACGCAGCGGCTGGGCGACCTCGACGACGAGCACTCCCGACTCGGTCAGCCGGTGGGAGATGCCGGGGCCCTCGGGCAGCGACGCCAGCCAGCGCAGGGCCTCGTCGCGCTCCTGGATTCCGAAGACGCGCACCGGGCAGGGCGTCAGAAAGCCCGTCAGCCGGGTGGACTCACGGATCCAGCCCGCGTCGGTGACGACCGCGCACCCTTCGAACAGTCTCATGGCACCCACGCCGACCTTGAGGTCCTCCCAGGCGGCCCCGGGGGTGAAGGACGTGAATTCGGGGCCGATCTCGCACAGGAGCCGAATCCGGCGCCCCTCTCGCCGCGCGTCGTCGATGAGCGGCTCGACCACCGTCCGGTAGTCGTCCTTCGACACGGTTCCGATCGCCTTCACCGCATCGATGCCGGCGGGTGCGTCCATGGCTTTCTCCAGCATGTCCTTCCCCTCTCCGAGCCCGGTCGACGTGCCGTCCGAGCGGAGGCCGGCACGCGGACCGGTGCGACATCACCTCAAGTTTTCCAGAAAACACCTTTCCGGTCATGGCCGAATATTTATACCGACCGTGAGCACAGCACCCGGACCGAGCGCCCCCCGGCGACCGGCGCGGACCGCAGGCAACGGGCGGCGCCCCACGGCCGCGGGCATCAGCCGGTGCGGAGCCGGATCCCCACGTCCCGGCAGAGGGACTCGGCCACCTCGCGGTCGAAGGGCTCGGTACCGGGGGTGAGCACCGACGCGGCGGCCACGGCCACGCCCCACGCACAGGCGGCGACCGGATCGTCCCCTGCGGCCAGCCGTTCGGTCAGCGCCGCCACCATGCTGTCCCCGGCCCCGGCGTCGCTGATCAGCTTCCCCGGCGGTGGCGGGGCCCGCAGCTCGGTGTGGCCGTGCCGGGTCGAGCAGAGCGCGCCCAGGGCACCGATCGTGGTGACGGCGATCTCGGCCGCCCCCGTGGCGAGCAGCTGCGCGTTGACGGCCAGGGCGTCGTCGAAGCCGCGGACGGGCCGGCCGAGGAGATCGGCGGCCTCGGTGCGGTTGCACCGGAACAGGAAGACGCCCTCCGCCAGCGCCTGCCGCAGCGCCGGGCCCGACGTGTCCAGCACCAACCGGGAGCCGGCCGCCCCGACCCGGCGGGCCACGGCCGCGTAGAAGTCGTCGGACAGCCCGCCGGGCAGGCTGCCGCTGGCCACGACGTACCTGCTGGTGCCGATCGCCTGTCCCAGGGTGTCCAGGAGGCGTTGTCCCTCGCGTTCGTCGAGGCGCGGGCCGGGCGGGACGATGTGGTGGCTGCGGCCGGACGCGGTCTCGAACAGCACGAGCGCCTCGCGGGTCTCCTCTGCGATGCCGACGGCGAGGTGGTCGAGGCCCTCCTCGTCCAGCAAACTGTTCAGACGGCTGCCGACCTCGCGGCCGGCGGTGTGGACGGCCATCGCCCGTCCGCCGAGTCGCGCCACCCCGCGGGCCACGTTGATGCCGCCGCCCCCGCCGGCCACGGACCTGACCCGGGCGCGGTTCTTGCCGACGTCGGTGAGGTGGTCGACATCCCAGCACAGGTCGACGGTGGGGTTCACCGTCAGGGTGAGAACCGGCCCGGCCGCGGCCGGGTACGGCGTCGCCGCACTCATCGCGGGGACGCCGCCTCGCCCCGTACGGCCATGGTTCGCTCCCCATGCTCGTGGCCGCACCGCCGCCGGAGCGGCCCGGCCGTCCGGCCCCGGCCGGTTCACCTGCCACGGCCGGACGGCCGAAGAGATCACGTCACCGCCCCCCGATGGAGACAGGTCACCGCCCCCGGCTTCGACGCTAACCCTCCCGGCGGCCCGCTGCACGGCGGCGCCGACGAGGCGGTGCGGCACATGCCGGACGAGACCGGCGTCCCGGCCCGCGCGGGGGCGAGCGGCCGGATGCGACGCCGGCCGCCCGGCGGAAGCTCCTGGGCTCCGGGACCGCCCGCTCCCCGCCGCCACGAGGAGCGGGCGGGACGTGGGTGACCGGCCGTCAGGCGGGCGCCGGACAGCCGCCACCCGCCGCCGGTGCCGTCCCCTCCTCCCCGGGCCGCAGCACCTGCGCCGACTCCAGCAGCGCCTCGATCACCTCGTCCATCTCCAGCCGCCGTTCCACCGAACGCAGCTGCGGCAGCCCGGCACGGGTGCTGACCTGCGGCGGGGCCAGCAGCGAACAGCAGTCCTCGTCCGGCAGCACCGACACCTCGGCGGTCCCGATGGCCCGCGCCTCGTCGATGATCTCCTGCTTCTCCCAGCCGATCAGCGGCCGCAGCACCGGCAGTCGCGCCGCCTCGTCCACCGCGACCATGTTCGCCAGCGTCTGGCTCGCCACCTGCCCCAGACTGTCGCCCGTCACCAGCGCCTCGGCCCCGGTCCGCGCCGCCAGCGCCGAGGCGGTACGCACCATCAGCCGCCGCTGCGCGACCACCTGGAGCCGGCCCGCACCCGCCACCGCCAGCTGCTTCTGCGCCGAGCCGAGCGCCACCACGTGCAGCGCACCCGCCGGCTGACTGCGATTCAGCTCCCGGGCCAGCGCATACGCCTTGTACACGGACGCCGCGTTGGTGTACGGCGCCCCGCTGAAGTGCACGAAATCGCAGGCCAGACCGCGTCGCATGGCCCGGTGCGCGGCCACCGGCGAGTCGTACCCGCCGGACAGCAGCACCAGCGCCCGCCCACTGGAGCCGACCGGCAACCCGCTCAGCCCCCGATGGCGTTCCCACGACAGATAGGTCTCCCGGTGGTCGATCTCCACCGAGAGCGTGACATCGGGCGTCGTCAGATCGACGGGCAGCCCCGCCACCGCCTCCTGGATCCGCGCCCCCAGATGCACCGCCATCTGCGACGACGTCAGCGGAAACTCCTTGTCCCGCCGCCGCACCCGGACCGCGAAACTCCGCACCCGCCGCTGCGCGCCGACCGTCCGCAGCGCCGCCACGGCCGCCGCGGTCACGTCCTCCAGGGTCGACGGCGTCCGCACGGCGGGCTCGACGCAGTGGAACCCGATGACCCGCCGGGCCCGCTCCACCAGCGCCTCCAGCGGCACCTGACCGCCCACCACGGTGATGTTCTGCGCCCCCTTGATCCAGGTGGAGCCGCCGATCCCGCGCAGCGCGATCCGCAGGTTGTCGTGCAGCCGCTCGATGAACCGGCGACGGTTGCGCCCCTTGAGGAAGACCTCGCCGTGCTTGAGCAGCACACAGGAACCGCCGGCCGGAGCGGCGGGGGTGTCCCGGGGAGCGGGGACACGGGAGTTGCCGGTCATGTGTGAACCTTTCAGAAGTCCCAGTCGTCATCGGCGGTGTCCTCCACCTTGCCCCTGACACGGGACGAGCCGGAGAAGAAGTCGTGATTCTCGTCCGCACCCGGCGACCGCGCCGCCAGGCTCTCCGGACCGCCCGCCGTCCCCGCGCCGCCGCACCGGGGCGAGCGGCGTCATCCCCACGCATACGACGCCATCCGAACGAAGGAAGGCATATGCCTGGGACATACGCGGGCGGGTGTGCCCGCCGCGGCAACGGGGCTCCGGGCCGCGCGAACGGAACGGAGCGCCCGGGGCCGGGCGCGGGGTGTCGCGTTGCGGCGAACGCGGCCGGCCGGGGCACTGGGCTGCGGCGGCATGAGGAGCGGCGGTTCGGCGACCGCTCCGCGGCGACGGGTGCAGCAGGTGAACCGCTACAGCACAGCCGGCAAGTTGGTACGCGACCGGATCCCGCAGATCATCCGGGAGGACGGGGCCGAGCCGATCGTCCGGACCGCGGGCCCGGAGGAGTACCGCAGGCGACTGCGGGACAAGCTCGGCGAGGAGGTCGCCGAGTTCCTCGCGGCGGACGAGGCCGGGGCGCTGGAGGAGCTGGCGGACGTCCTGGAGGTCGTCCGCACCCTCGCCGCCGACCTCGGCGCCGGCCCCGCCCAACTGGAGAAGGTCCGCGAGGCCAAGGCGCGCGAACGGGGCGGGTTCGCCGAGCGCGTGGTGTGGGCGGGAAATCGCTGACGGTCTCGCCGGGGGACGTCCCGCAGGCCCGCCGTTACGGTGCCGCCCACGCCCCGGCCCCCCACCTGCCGTGACCCACCGGGGCCGGGACGCCTGTAGGCATCCCGGCCCCGTTGCACACCCGCGGTCAGGAGGCGGGCAGTTCGTCGCGGACGGTGCGGGCCGCCGCCACCAGGTTCTCCAGGGAGGCCCGGGTCTCGGCCCAGCCGCGGGTCTTCAGACCGCAGTCCGGGTTGACCCACAGGCGCTCGGCTGGGATGGCCCGGAGGCCGGTGCGCAGCAGGCGCGTGACCTCCTCGGTGCCCGGGACGCGCGGCGAGTGGATGTCGTACACGCCGGGGCCGGCCTCGCGCGGGTAGCCGTGGGCGGCCAGTTCGCGGGCGACCTGCATATGGGAGCGGGCCGCCTCCAGGCTGATGACGTCGGCGTCCAGATCGTCGATGGCCTGCACGATGTCGCCGAACTCGGCGTAGCACATGTGCGTATGGATCTGGGTGGCCGGGCGGACGCCGCCGGTGGCGAGGCGGAACGCCTCCGTGGCCCAGGCCAGGTACCCGGCGTGGTCGGCGGCGCGCAGCGGCAGGGTCTCACGCAGCGCCGGTTCGTCGACCTGGATCACCTGCGTACCGGCCGCCTCCAGGTCCCCGACCTCGTCCCGCAGCGCCAGCGCGACCTGGCGCGCGGTGTCGCCCAGCGGCTGGTCGTCGCGGACGAACGACCAGGCCAGCATGGTCACCGGACCGGTCAGCATCCCCTTCACGGGCCGCTCGGTGCAGGACTGCGCATACGTCGTCCAGCGCACCGTCATCGGCTCCGGACGGGAGATGTCCCCGGCCAGGATCGGCGGCCGGACGTAGCGGGTGCCGTACGACTGGACCCAGCCGCGCCGGGTGGCGAGGTAGCCGGTCAGCTGCTCGGCGAAGTACTGGACCATGTCGTTGCGCTCGGGCTCGCCGTGCACCAGGACGTCCAGACCGGCCTTCTCCTGGAAGGCCAGCACCTCGCGGATCTCGCCCCGGATCCGCTCCTCGTAC
The DNA here is from genome assembly GCF_040300365.1 of Streptomyces sp. NPDC000404. NCBI lineage: Bacteria > Bacillati > Actinomycetota > Actinomycetes > Kitasatosporales > Streptomycetaceae > Streptomyces > Streptomyces sp. NPDC000404. The sequence goes on from NZ_JBEPDN010000015.1 coordinate 86,812, forward strand.
CCGTCGGCGTCGATCCGCCCGGCCCGCAGATCCGCCCGCGCGGTGCGCAACTCGGTGGTCTGCGGGAACGAGCCGACGGTCGTCGTCGGCAGCAGCGGCAGCCCCAGCGCGGCGCGCTGGGCCGCGGCCCGCTCGGCGTACGGCCGGGAGCGGCGGGCGTCCGCGTCGGTGACGGCGGCGGCGCGGGCGCGGACCGCCGGGTCGTGGGTGAGCGGGGAGTTCGCCCGGGACGCCAGATCGGCCTTGTTGGCGGCGAGTTCGGCGGCGATCGCGCCGGTGCCGCGGGCCAGGCCCTTGGCGAGGGTGACGACCTCGGTGGCCTTCTGGCGGGCGAAGGCGAGCCAGCGCAGGATCTGCGGGTCGATGTCCCGTTCGGCCGCGGCGTCGAGGGGCACGTGCAGCAGGGAGCAGGAGGCCGCGACGTCGACCCGGTCGGCGAGCCCCAGCAGCGTGCCGAGCGTGGTCAGCGACGCGGTCAGGTCGTTGACCCAGACGTTGCGGCCGTCGACGACCCCGGCCACCAGCCGCTTGCCGGGCAGTCCGCCGGCGGCGGCGAGCGCGCCCAGGTTGGCGGCGGCGGACCCGGTGAAGTCCAGCGCCAGCCCGTCCACCGGCGCCTTCGCCAGCACCGGCAGCGCCTCGCCGAGCCGGTCGAAGTAGGAGGCGACGAGCAGCTTCGGCCGGTCGGTGAGCGCGCCCAGGTCACGGTAGGCGCGGGCCGCGGCGTTCAGCTCGGCGGGCGTACGGTCCGTCACCAGCGCGGGCTCGTCCAGCTGCACCCACCCGGCTCCGGCGGCCCGCAGATCGGCCAGTATCTCGGCGTAGACCGGCAGCAACCGGTCGAGCAGTGTCAGCGGATCGAAGTCCGCGGCCACCCCGGGCGCGGGCTTCGCCAGCAGCAGGTAGGTGACCGGGCCGACCAGCACCGGACGGGCCGTCAGCCCCAGCGCCAGGGCCTCCGTGAGCTCGCCCACCTGCTTGCCGGAGTCGGCGGCGAACACCGTGTCCGGCCCCAACTCGGGCACGAGATAGTGGTAGTTGGTGTCGAACCACTTGGTCATCTCCAGCGGCGCGACGTCCTGCGTACCGCGCGCCATGGCGAAGTACCCGCCGAGGAGGTCGTCGGCGACGGCCGTGCGGTGCCGCTCGGGGATCGCGCCCACCATGACGGTGGTGTCGAGGACGTGGTCGTAGTACGAGAAGTCGCCGGTCGGGACCTCGCCGATGCCGGCGTCGGCCAGCTGCCGCCAGTTGGTGCGGCGCAGACCGGCGGCGGTGGCGTGCAGCGCATCGGCGGTGACGTGGCCCTTCCAGTACCCCTCGATCGCCTTCTTCAGTTCCCGGTGCTGCCCTTGACGGGGGTAGCCGTACACGGTGGCCCGTGCTGCCGCGGCTGCGGACTCGGTGGTCACGGAGATCTCCTTCGCGAGATGAATCCCTGAGATCCCGGCGACGGGACGGAGCGCGAAGGGGTGACGAACCGGACGGAGCGGCCCCGCGCGGCACGGGCGCGGTCCTCCGCCTGATGTGTGTACGCCGACCCGCCCACGAGGTCACCGGGATGTCCGGGCACGCGGGGTGCGCACCCGGGCAGTTGGCAGGTCTTCGGACTCGCGGGCACGTCCTCGGGGAGGACACCTACTGGCCGTCGCTTCCCGGGCCCTGTGGACCCAGTGCGTATGACGGCGGTCGTTCCCGCTCACCGCTGCGGGGCAGTCCCGGATTCCCACCGGGTTCCCTCTTGCGACGCCCCGCCTGGCGGACGGGGCGAACCAGCTGCACTGATCACCCTACGGGCCGACCGGCACCGCGGTGGGGGTGCGCCCGTCATCGGGATGGTGAAGTGGAACACGCCCCTCGCGCGCATGAAACGCACGCGCGGCGGGAAGCGCGGCGTGCGTCTCCCCAAGTCCTTGGCCGCAGGAAGGGATCCTGGCGATCCAGCGACCGGTGCCGGAACACGGCGGCGGAACACGGCGGCGGCCGGCTCGCCGGGCCCCGGCAGGCGGCCCGGTCACTGCCGCCCTCACTGCCGTCCGGTGTCGATGACGCAGAAGATGTTGCCGTCCGGATCGGCGAGCACCAGGAAATCGGCGTCGTCCGGGTAGAGATCCCAGTCGACGCGCCGGGCACCCAGGGACACCAGCCGTTCGACCTCGGCGGCCTGGTCGGCGGCGTCCCCGGCGTACAGGTCCAGATGGATCCGCGGATGCTCCTGGACCGGCGTCCCGCTGCGGCCGAGCGCCACCTGCACCCCGTGCCCGGCGGCCGGTACGAGGACCGCCCAGTCGTCCTCGATCTCCTCGCGCGGGACGTAGCCCAGCGCCGCGCCCCAGAACGCCGCGGCCCGCCGCACGTCCGAGACCCCCAGTACCACGGAACCCACAGTCAGCATGGTCCGAGTCTGCCGCACCGCACGGCGCGCGGGGCGGAAACGGGGCAGCGGGCGGGACGCGGCCGCCGGGCCCGGAACGCACGGTGCGCCCCGTCCGCCCCGCTCCGGAATGCCGCCGGATGGGTGGCGTGGCACCCTGGCTGTGGCGTGGGCCCGGTGACACGGCGGCCGGCAGCGGCCGGGCCGGGGCCGGTACCGCTCCGGTCCCGGAGACCGGGGTGGCCGGCCGTTCCGCAGCACCGGGGCGGCAGCCCGGCCGCGCCCCGAGCACGCAACCGAACGAGGCGGTCACCATGGAGTTCGGCATCTTCACCGTCGGCGATGTGACGGCCGACCCCACCACCGGCCGTACGCCGAGCGAGCACGAGCGGATCAAGGCCACGCTCGCCATCGCGGCGAAGGCCGAGGAGGTCGGTCTGGACGTGTTCGCCACCGGCGAGCACCACAATCCGCCGTTCGTGCCGTCGTCGCCCACCACCCTCCTCGGGTACCTGGCGGCGCGTACCGAACGGATCGAGCTGTCCACCTCCACCACGCTGATCACCACCAACGACCCCGTGAAGATCGCCGAGGACTTCGCCTACCTGCAGCATCTCGCCGACGGCCGCGTCGACCTGATGCTGGGCCGCGGCAACACCGGCCCGGTCTACCCGTGGTTCGGCCAGGACATCCGCCAGGGCATCCCGCTCGCCATCGAGAACTACGCGCTGCTGCACCGGCTCTGGCGGGAGGACGTGGTCGACTGGGAGGGCAAGTTCCGCAGCCCGCTCCAGGGCTTCACGGCCACCCCGCGGCCGCTGGACGGCGTGCCCCCGTTCGTCTGGCACGGCTCGATCCGCTCCCCGGAGATCGCCGAACAGGCCGCGTACTACGGCGACGGCTTCTTCCACAACAACATCTTCTGGCCCATGTCCCACACCCGGCGCATGATCCGCCTCTACCGGCAGCGCTTCACCCATCACGGCCACGGCGCCCCCGACCAGGCCATCGTCGGCCTCGGCGGTCAGGCGTTCATCCGGCCCAACTCCCAGGACGCGGTCCGTGAGTTCCGCCCGTACTTCGACAACGCACCCGTCTACGGGCACGGGCCGTCCCTGGAGGAGTTCACCGAGCAGACGCCGCTGACCGTCGGCTCACCGCAGCAGGTGATCGAGCGGACCCTCGGCTTCCGCGACGCCGTCGGCGACTACCAGCGGCAGCTGTTCCTGATGGACCACGCCGGACTGCCGCTGAAGACCGTCCTGGAACAGCTCGATCTGCTCGGCGGCGAGGTCGTCCCCGTCCTCCGCAAGGAGTTCGCGGCCCTCCGCCCGGCCGGCGTCCCCGCCGCCGCACCGCGCCACCCGGCCGTCGCCGCCCGGGAGGCGGGATCCGGCGTCGATCCGGAGGCCACCTAGCGCGGACGGACCGGCCACGCAGACGGACCGGCCGCCCGCAGCACGCGGGCGGCCGGTCCGTGGTCCGTGCGGCCGCGAGGTCAGGAGGCCGCTCCGCCGCCCAGCATCTGCTCCATCGGGACGACGTCCTCGAACTCGTCGTGCCGCACCCGCGCCCCGCAGCCCTGGACCAGCCGGGCGTAGTCCGCCGCCGCGGCCTTGACCCGGTCCTGCAGCGCCGCTCCCTGCTGGGCGCCGAAATCGCTGGTCGCGGCGTAGACGCCCCGGGGCGAGACGACGGCGTGCAGATAGGAGAACATCGGCCGCATCGCGTGCTCCAGCACCAGCGAGTGCCGTTCCGTCCCGCCGGTGGCGGCCATGAGCACCGGCATGTCGGCGAGCGTCCCCTCCGGCAGCACGTCGAAGAAGGACTTGAAGAGTCCGCTGAACGAGGCGTTGAAGGCGGGCGTCACCGCGATCACCCCGTCGGCCCGCTCCACCGTCTCGAACGCCTCCTCCAGCGGGCCGGTGGGGAATCCGGACAGCATCGCGTCCGTGATGGCCCGGCCCAGCGGCCGCAGCTCCACGAACGACGACTCGACGTCCTGCCCCCGGTCCTCCAGCTCCGTGCGTACCGCGGCTTCCAGCCGGTCGGCGAGCAGCCGGGTCGAGGACGGCTCCCGCAGGCCCCCGCTGATGATCGCCAGATTCGTCATCGCGTCACGATCCTCCGTCTCGGGCGGCGTCGCACCGTGCCCGCGACGCAGCACGCGGACCGCGCACGGACGGTACGCGCTCCGCGCCGTCCGGCGCCGTTTCCCTTCAGGCTACGGTTCGCCGCCGCACCCGGCAGGTCCGCGGCCACCGGCCCGGCGGCGCGTACGCCCACCGGGCCGGGCCTTTCGCGGTCAGCGGCCGTCCGGGGTCCGCTGCAGGACCAGCGTGAGGAAGCCCCAGGTGTCCCGGTAGACGCGCAGCCACTCGGAGCGGCGCAGGTGCGCGGTGGCGAGCACCTCGGCGCTGTCGGGGTCGTCCGGGTGGTCCAGCGCCCAGGCGGCCAGCGTGCCCCAGCAGGCCCATTCGTAGGCGTCCAGCTCCTGGCGGGAGCTGATGTGTCCGTCCACGGGCGTCCAGCCGTCGGCGACGACACGGTCCAAGGTGGTCGCGAGGTCGGCGAAGTCCCCGAGCATCTCGACGGCCTCCGAGGACGGTGTGCGCTCCCAGAAGCCGTCACCGATCACCACCCGGCCGCCGGGGGCGAGATGCTCGCGCGCCGCGGCCAGGGTGGGCAGCAGCCCGCCGAAGGCATGCGCCGCCCCGACGCTCAGCACCAGGTCGAACGGCTCGGCGGAGGCGAACTCCGCGGCCGGCCCGTGGTGGAGCGTGAGCCGCTCCGCGACGCCCCGCTCCCGCGCCCCCTGCCGCGCCTGCGCCAGCGAACCCTCGGCGAGGTCCACTCCGGTGGCCGACGCCTGCGGCCGCGCCTCCAGGGCCCGCAGCAGCCACTCCCCGCTCCCGCACCCGAGGTCGAGCACCCGCTCGTCCCCGCGCCGCAGGCCCTTGGCCAGCAGCCGGTGCACGGCGGCGTCGTCGAGTGGCGACTTGATCGGATGGTCCGTGTGGGCGATGCGGGAGATCTCTTCGCGATTCATCGGGGCAGCTTGGCAAGCGCGGGGGAGGGGCGCACGCGAATTTCGGCGGCGGCCACCCGCAAACGCCCGGGCCGGACCCCCGAAGGAGCCCGGCCCGGGCACGTCCGGCCGCCGCGGCGGCCGTTACGGCTTGACGAGGAGGATCGAGTTGATCGGCGTCAGGTCCTTGTCGATGTAGTAGCCGGCGCCGAGGTAGCCCTGGCAGTCGCCCGTGCCGTTGTACCCGGTGCAGGTACGGGCCGTGGCGCCGCCCGTCTGGTTGTTGAAGACGTAGTGCTTCCCGACCTGCCCTTTGAGGTTGTGGGCGCCGTAGCTGTAGAACGTCAGCGACGGGCGGTCGTTGTTCCATCCGGCGTTCTGCGGGTAGACGCAGACGGCTCCGGACGGGCAGCCGCGCACCGTGCCCGCGGCCTGGGCGGCGCCGGCGGTGGTCGCTCCCGCCGTGACGAGGGCGCCGGCCGCGAACGTCAGCGCGACGGCCTTGGTGATCTTCCGCATGGTGGTTCCCCCTTGAGGTCTGGTGGCGCGTCGCTCCGCGGACCCCGCCGACTCGCGGCGCGGCGGGTGCCTCGGCGACGCACCGGAAATGTCGCATGAACAGCCAAGTCCCCACCATCTCTTTCGACTTGGAGAGAAACCGGCGGTATGTCGCGATGAAGTGTGCTAAATGCCGCGCACTCGCCGTTGTCTCGCGGAGCGTGGTGAAGCCGCAGGACAACGGCCGGGGGCGGCGCCGGGGCGTGGGCGCGGAGGCCCGCCCTCCCGCCTCGGCGCGGGGCGGGGCACGGCGCCGAAATCCGACCGCTGCGAGCCCCCGGGAAGCACCCCGGCGTAGGGCCGCGCCCGCCGGCCCGCCGGGGAGCGCGCCGGCGCCCCGCCTCCCGGGCGCGGGCGCCCTCACCCTTCTGCTGTACGGACCCGTCCGGCGACGGTACGAGACGGCGCGGCGGGCAGCGCGCCGCTACGCCGCGCTCACCCCGTCCCCTGCGGGAAACGCCGGTTCTGCCAGCCGGTGATCCGGCAGAGGATGACGACGATCAGTACGGCCGCGGCCAGGTCGAGCGCCGCGCAGACGGTCGAGAGGGCCGCGGCGTGGCGCAGGCTCGACTCGGTGATCTTCTTGGCCAGGTAGTAATGGCCCATGGAGCGGCTGAGCAGCGTGTCGGCGACGAACAGTGCCCACCAGACGGCGATCGGGGCGCGCGGGGCCGGGCGGTACGGGGCACTCGCCCGCCAGACGTCCGTCACGACCTGGTAGGGGAGCCACAGGTTGGCGACCGGCGCGAACCAGCCGCCGATCACCCAGCCGCGGGCGCGGCGCTGTGCCGTGCGGGCGCCGTACCGTTCGGCGTTGCACCGCGCCCGCCACAACCAGACCAGGAACACCGCGCCGGCCGCGCAGTACAGCACCACCTGGGAGAGCGACACCCACAGGCCGAAGGTGTCGGCGGCCCGCAGGTCCGCGACCGTCGCCCGGCCGGCCCGGTAGGCGTGGACGACGAGGTAGTCGCGCCAGTCGGAGACCGTGAGCAGGGCGTTTCCCGCGGCCGCCGCCGGGATGAGAAGGGCGGCGGCCAGGGCCGGCCGGGAGACCGCCCGGAACCGCTGCCGAGGTCCGATCGGGACGGCGCCCGCCGCGCCCGCTGTCCAGTCCTGCTGTACACCGTCCACGTGCTCCCCCGAAGACTCGTGCGGCCGCCGGGCGCGGCCCGAGCCGGAGCAGCGTAGTGCGGGCGGGCCCGTTGGGCACCCGGTCCGGTCCCGCTGCCGTACGGCCGTGGGCGCCCGGCGTCCGCTCAGCCGCCGAGGAGGCGCAGTGTGCGGTAGCCCAGCCAGGCCAGCAGGCCGAGGACCGTCGCCAGGGCGGCGCCCCGTCCCAGCGATGCCTGGGTGGCGAGCGTGGCGCGCCAGGTCAGCCGCCGGGCGCGGACGCCGGTGGTCGCCAGGGCGGTCTGCAGGGTGCGGGCCAGGTGGTGGGTGGGGGTGAGCGCGACCGCCGTGCCCCGCAGGGCGCGGGAGGCGCGGAGCGCACGGCGCAGGAGACCGCCGCGCCGGTGCCGGGGATCGGAGTTCGGGCCCACCGGGTGCACCTGTGGCGTCCAGTCGTGACGGAAGACGACGACGGCGGAGGTCCAGGGGTCGTCCGGGACCACCGCGTCCAGCCCGGACGGGACGGGCAGGTGCGCATCGAGGCGTGCGGCCGTGTCCGGGTGGTGTCCGGATGCCAGCAGGACCAGCTTTCCCGCGGGTTGGGTGGCCCGGGCCTGTTCGACCTCCCACCAGAGTCCGTCGCCCGTCCCCAGTCGCAACACGATGAGCCGGGACAGCTCCATCAGCCGCAGGATCGCGGGCCGCCAGTCGTCGAGCGGCAGGTAGAACCGCGCGGCGCCCAGGCGCGGCAGCGGCTCCCCGGGCCTGCCGACCGTGATGACCGGGCCGACGGCGCCCAGCACCCCCGCGAGCTGCTCCTCCCGTGAGTGCAGATTGACGAACGTCCCGTCGTCGACCTCGGCCGCATCGGCGTCATCGGCGAAGCTGCGCAGATAGAGCACGGGACGGCGGCCGTCGGCACGCAGCGCCTGCGCCGCGCCGCGCACCGCGCGCGGCCGCGCATGACGCAGGATCAGCACCCCCGAGCCCAGCGCGGCCAGCCCCGCGCAGAGCAGCAACACCTCTGTCTCCAGCGGCATTTTCCAGCCCTGCTGCTGCGCCGTCTGCACGGCCAGCGCGCCCACCGCGAACAGCGTGTACCCGGCGCCGCAGGCCACCAGGTACACCGGCCGCCGCCACCACGGCTGACGCGGTACGAACCGGCTGACCACCTCGACGACCTCCGCCGCGGCCGCCCGCCGCCGGCGCCGCAGCCACAGCGCCGGTACGGACAGCACCGCGGCGGGCGCCGCCCAGCACAGCGTGGCGGTGGCCGACGCGGCGGCCTCCCGGGCGAGCCCCGCCCGCTCCCGCCGGACCTCCGCCGCCAGCCCGGCGACCCGTGCCCGCGCCTCGTCGACCCGGCCCGCCCCGGCGGCGCCGGCCGCGGCCGCCACCAGGGACCGGCTCCGCCCGGCTGCCGGGGCGTGGTCCCGGAACCAGGCGGCGCCGGTCCGGATCCCGGCGGGCGGCGCGGCCCCGCCGGCACGGTCCAGTGCGGCGGTGAACGCGGCGGCCCGCGCCGGGGCGTCCCGGAAGCGATCCCGCTCCCGCAGGTCCGCGGCCGCGCCGAGCGCCAGGTGCAGCGCGACGTAACCGGCGACGACCGCGCCCGCCATGAACAGCCGGGCCCCTATCCGCAACCGCGAAGACACCTCGGTACGCCCCCTTCGGCCCGCCGCGCCGCCTCCGGCCCGGTGGCCGACGCGTGCGGCGTACGTACCTTCCCCCGCCCGAGGGCTCGGAACCGCGGTGGGACCCGAGGGCTCGGAACCGCGGTGGGAGGAGCGGACGTCAGGGCAGGGTGAACTTCTGGGTGGCGGCGCCGCTGCAGTCGTGGATGCGGAGCGGGACGCCGTCGCGGAGCGGACCGGCGGGCTCCAGGCAGCGGGACGAGGCCGGGTTGAGCAGGGAGCCGTCGCCTTGCTGCTCCCACTTCTGCCCGTCGGCGCCGGTGCAGTCCTGCAGCTCGACGGCGGCGTTCTGGGCGGTGCTGCCGCCCACCGGGCCCAGGCAGCGCCGCAGCGTCTCCAGCGCACCGCCGGAGCGGTGGACCCACCGCTGGCCGGCGGCCGAGGAGCGGCACCGCCACAGGTCCACGGGTGCGGCGTCGTCCCCGCCGTGGACGCCCAGGCAGGTGTCGCCGGGCCCGGCGACCGGCCCGGGCGAGCCGGCCGGGGCGAGCGCGGACGCGGAGACGGCGGGCGGCGGTTCGGGCGCGGCGTCGTCCTCGCTCCCTCCGGGGTGGGTGAGCAGGAACGCGCCGACGGTCAGGACGACGGTGAGGGAGGAGACCCCGGCGAGGACGACGGGCAGCCGGTTCGTCTGCCGCCCGGCCGCGCCGTCGGGGAAGTGCGGCGCCTCCGGCGGGCGGACGGCGGTGGCGGGCGCCGGTGCCGTGGCCGTGACGGCGACCGTGCCGTCGGGCCGGGGCCGCACCTCGCGCACCGTCCCCGTCGCACCGGCCACGGCGGCGGTCCCCGGCGCGTTGGCCGCGCCCGCCCCGCGCCCCGCCGGCCGCCGGCCGCTGAGCAGCGCCATCGCCTGCTCCACACCGGGGCGTTGGGCCGGGTCCTTCGCCGTCAGGGCGGTGATCAGCTCCCGCAGTCCGCCGGTGGCCCGGGTCATCTCGGGGAGCGGGGCGAGCAGGACGGCGGACAGGGTGTCGCTCCGGGACTCGCGGCGGAACGGCGCCACGCCCTCCACCGCGTGGAACAAGGTCACCCCGAGGGAGAACAGATCCGAGGCCACCCCGCCCGCCCGGCCGTCCGCGCGCTCCGGCGAGGTGTACTCGAACGAGCCGACGAAGGCACCGGGCGCCGTGATCGTCTCGTCCCCGAGCACCCGCGCGATGCCGAAGTCCGCGAGCAGGACCCGCCCGTCGTCGGCCAGCAGCACATTGCCCGGCTTGATGTCGCGGTGCACGACGGCCGCGTCGTCCGCCGCGCGCAGGGCCGACAGCAGCGCCGCGGCGACATGCGTCACATGGCCGGGATCCAGCGGCCCGTGCGCCAACTCCTCCCGCAGCGAACGGCCCTGGACCAGCTGCATCACCGTCCACGGCACGCCGTCCTCGATCACCACGTCGTAGACGGTGACGACGTTGGGGTGGTCGGCGAGGGCGGCGGCGTTGCGGCCCTCGCGCTGCGCGCGGGCCAGCACCTCCTGCCGCTCCGCGGCGGAGGAAGCCGGCAGCCGGACCTCCTTGACGGCCACCGGGCGGCCCAGCAGCTCGTCGTGGCCCTCCCAGACCCGCCCCATGCCGCCGGCCCCGGCCTCGGCCACCAGGCGGTACCGCCCCCCGACCAGCCGCCCCGGCGCGCCCTCCTGCGTCACAGCCCTCGCCCCTCGTAGCCGACGCCGCACGTGCCTGTCGTCGCCGACGTCGTAAGAACTTGTCGTAAGAACGATGACGATACCGACCGCGCGGGATGCCGGGGGCGACGGCGACGCGTTCCCGTGCCCTCGGCGCTCCGCAGGGTGCGTCGTCAGGAATCAGCCGCTGCGCCGGACCGCTCTCACGGTGGCCGGATCGCTCTCGCGGGAAGGCGCATGATTCATCGACGGCACATGGCGTGCGACACGCTCTTCCACATGTCTGAGTCATGGGGAGGGCTCGGTGGCCAAGCAGACGGTCCCGGTGATCCGCGGCGGTCCCGTGGTGGCGACCCTTGCGACCGGCACGGTCCTCAACCCGCTGGACGCCACGATGGTCGCGGTGGCACTGAACCGGATCCAGGCCCATTTCGGGGTGTCCGTCGCAGCGGTGTCCCTGCTGGCGAGCGGCTTCTTCGTGGCGGGTGCGGTCGGGCAGGCGTTGATGGGGGAGCTCGCCGACCGCTTCGGGCCGCGCCGGGTGTTCCGCGCGGGTCTGCTCGTCGTGGCGGTCAGTTGTGCGTGCGCCCCGTTCGCGCCGGCGTCGGGGTGGCTGGTGGGGCTGCGGGTCGTGCAGGCCCTGGGGACCTCGGTGGCGTTCCCCGCCGCCATGGCGACCATCCGGCGGCAGCTGCCCCGGTCGTCCGGGAAGGCGATGGGGGTGATCACGACCGTCAACACGCTGTCGGCCGCGGTCGGGCCGCTCGCCGGGGGGCTGCTCGTGTCATGGGCGGGCTGGCAGGCGGTGTTCGTGGCCAACGTGCCGGTGGCGCTGATTGCCGTGCTGCTGGCCGGCAGGTTGCTGCCCGCCGACCCGCCACGTGCCACGGACGCACCCCGCATGGACCTGCTCGGCGCCGGGCTCCACACCGCGGCCCTGGTGGCGTTGCTGGTGTTCCTGCTGGATCCCGGCTCCCCGGCGTCGTGGGTGGCGATCGCGGCGGCGGTGCCCTTCACCGTGGCTTTCCTGCTGTGGGAGCGGCGGGCCCCGAAGCCGTTCCTGGACGTGACGCTGATCGCTCGCCGACCGGTGCTGCTCGGGGTGTTCGCGCAGTACGCGCTGGCCAACATCGCCTACTACGGAATGCTGTACGCGGTGCCGACATGGTTGCAGGCCGACCGCGGCACCGATCCCACCACGGCCGGGCTGGTGCTGGTGCCGGTGGCGGTGTGCAGCGCGGCGGTGACCCCGCCGGCGGCACGGTGGATCCAGCGCCGGGGAGCCGGCCCCGCGCTGCTGGCGGCCTCGGCCGTGCTCGTCGCCGGTGGCGGCCTCATGCTGACCGTGGACCACACGACCCCGTTGGCGTTGATCACCGTGGTCTGCGTGCTGGTCGGCATGGTCAACAATCCCCACACCCTGGGCCTGCAGGCCGTGCTGTACGCGCACACGCCGACGGAACAGACCGGTGCGGTCAGCGGGTTCTTCCAGGGCTTCCGCTACATCGGCTCCATCCTGTCGACCGCGCTGCTGGGTCCGGCGCTCGGGAGCCAGGCCCACGCCGGCGGCCTGCATCTGGTGGCCGGTGCGGTGCTGGGAGTGGGCGCGCTGGTCACCGTGGTGAACCTGACGCGGGCCCGGTGACACGGCCTCGGTGCCGTGCGGTCCGGCCCCGCCCGGTGTCCCGTTCCCCGGCTCAGCCCGTTCCGCCACCCCCGGCCGGCAGGTGAACGGTCATGATCAGGTGGCAGGTTCCGGTGCCGGCGCCGCGGTAGGCGTGCGGGGTGTCGGCGTCGAAGGTGGCGGTCTCGCCCGCGGCGACGGCGTGCTCGGCGCCGTCGACGACCAGCACCATCCGGCCCGCGGTGACGCTGACCGTCTCGACGACCCCGGCCTGGTGCGGATGGCTCGGGTACTCCTCGCCCGGCTCCAGCTGCCAGCGCCAGACCTCGACCGGCGCCGGGGTGGAGGTGGTCAGCAGGAGCCGCGCCTCGCCGCCGTGCGGGCCGGACCACAGCCGTGCCACGGCGTCGGCGGACACCACCCGGACCCGGCCCTCGGACTCCCCCTCCAGCAGGGCGGAGACCGAGACGCCGAGGGTGTCGGCCAGCCGGACCAGGGTGGCGAAGTTCGGATTGCCCTGGGCCTTCTCCAGCCCCACCAGGGCGCCCTTGCTCACCTGCGCCCGCCGCCCCAGCTCGTCCAGGGACAGACCGGCGCGGGTGCGCGCCGCCCTGACGTTGTGCGCCAGCGTCCGCAGGGCAGCCGCCGTCTCGGCCATCCGATCACCCTTCTCCTGGCGGCCGCCGGCTCCGGCGCCCGCCGCCTGTCACGAGCGGAACGCCGCCCGCACCCCGCGGTCGGCCGGTTGACATGCCGCGGTCGTTTGGTTGTACGGTTCGGTCGTTCCACTGCAATAGTAAGGGAAGTGCCGTGATCGCTCTGCTGCTGGCCCTGGGCAGCTCCCTCGCCTACGGGTGCGCCGACTTCCTCGGCGGTCTCGGCGCCCGCAAGGCCCATGTGCTGCGCACCGTGATGATCGCGGCGCCGGCCAGCCTCACCGTCGAGCTGCTGCTGTGGCCGCTGCTCGGCGCCTCGTTCAGCCCCGGCGCCCTCGCCTGGGGCGCCGCCTCCGGTCTCGCGTCGGCCGTGGTCTTCGCGCTGCTCTACCGGACCCTGGCGATCGGCCCGATGAACGTGCTGTCGCCGGTGACCGCCCTGGTCTCCGCCGCCCTGCCGGTCGCGGTCGGCCTGCTCCAGGGCGAACGCCTGGGCCCCGCCGCGCTACTGGGACTGCCGCTCGCGCTGCTCGCGGTGGTCCTGGTCAGCGCCGGGCACGGCGCCGGATCGGCCCGCCCCTCCCGGACCGCGCTGCTGCTCGCCTTCGGCGCGGGCGGCGCCATCGCCCTCCAGCTGGTCTTCCTGCACCAGGCACCGTCCGACAGCGGCGTGGCCCCGCTGATCATCGGCCGCGCGGTCTCCTCCGCCGTCACCCTGACCGCGGCGGGCCTGCTGCGCCGCCGCCTCGGCACGGAACGGCCCGCCTACGCGATGTCGGCGGGCGCGGGCGCGCTCGACTCGCTGGCCAACCTGCTGTTCCTCCTCGCTGCCCGCAGCGGCGACCTCGCCGTCGTCGCCGTGCTCACCGCCCTCTACCCGGCCGGCACGGTCCTGCTGGCCCGCGGCGTGCTCGCCGAACGCATTCACCGCGGCCAGCTCGTCGGCCTGGGCGCCGCAGCCGTCGCCGTCGGCCTCCTCGCGCTGGCCTGACGCGCCCCCGACCGCACCGGCCCCCGTTCCACCGCCTCCGGCGCGGCCACGACCTTGATCATCCAGCACACCCCGGAAGGACCCGTCATGACCCTCGTCCGCCTCGCCCCCGCCGTCGGGGAGGCCTTCCCCGACACGTTCCTCGCCCTGGTCACCGCCGCCGGGCTGCGCGGCCGTACGCCCTGGCCCGCCACCGACGCCGCGCTGGCGGAGCTGGAGCGGCGCTGCGCCGAGGGCAGCTGGCTCCCCGCCGACGAGAGCGATCCCCGGATCGAGGCGTGGCACACCGCCTACCGCTCCTTCGGCACCAACCCGCGCCGCATCCGCCCCAGCGTCGACGCGCTCGGCCGCCGCCTCGCCAAGAAGGGCGCCCTGCCGCGCATCAACCCGGCGGTCGACACGTACAACGCCGTCTCCGTCCGGCACGGCCTGCCCGCGGGCGCCTTCGACCTGGCACAGGTCACGGGCGACATCGACATCCGGTACGCGGACGGCACCGAGAGCTTCACCCCGCTCGGCGCCCCCGGCACGGTCGAGCACCCGGGCCCCGGCGAGATCGTCTACACCGACACCACCGGAGTCCTGACCCGCCACTGGAACCACCGCGACGCCCACCGCACCCGCGTCACCGAGGACTCCGCGCACGTCGTCTTCGTCCTCGAAACCGTCCGCGGCACGCACGACGGCCACCTCGTCGAGACCGCCGCCGAGGAGCTGGCGGAGCTGCTCGCCCCGCACGCCGACCGGACCGCCGTGCACCACCTCGACCCGTCCCGGCCGCGGGCCGCCGTCCGGCTCTGACCGTTCCTCAGCGCGCGGCGGGCGCCGGGGCGCCGGCGGCGGCGCGCCGGTACGCGGTTGGGCTGGTGCCCCGGACGCGTTTGAACGCCGCGCTGAAGCCGAACGGATCGGCGTACCCCACACTGCGGGCGATGTCCGCGAGGGTCGCCGACTCCCGCTCGACCAGCAGATCCGCCGCGAGCGTCATCCGCCACCGGGTGAGATAGGTCAGCGGCGGTTCACCGACCAGCTCGGTGAACCGCTTGGCCAGCGTGGCGCGCGAGACGCCCGTCCGCCCGGCCAGCGCCCCGACCGTCCACGGCGCCGCCGGTTCGGCGTGCAGCAGGCGCAGCGCCGCACCGACCACCGGGTCCCGCTGCGTCGACCACCAGGCCGAGGGCTCACCGCCGGACCGGTCGAACCAGGCGCGCAGCGTGCACACCAGCATCCAGTCCAACAGCCGGTCCAGCACCACCTGCTGGCCCGGCGCGTCGATGCGGAGCTCGGCCGCGATGTGGTCCAGCAGGGCAAAGTCCCCGTCCTCGGCGGGCAGGCGCAGCACGGCGGGCAGCGCGTCCAGCAGCCGGCGGCTGACCTCGCCGTGCAGCGGATGGGCGCCGACGAGCAGCGTCGCCCGGCCCGCACCGGCGGCCTCGCCCGGGCCGAGCCAGCCGCGCCGGTGGCGGGTCCCGCCCAGCCCGGGCGCCGTGCACCGCTCGCCGCACGCGACCGGCTCGGCCCGGGTGCCGACCTCGTCGACGAAGGTGAACGTCCCCGGCCCGCGCACCACGGCCGTCTCCCGGGCGCGCAGCGGCTCGGGCGGCCCGTCCTCCGGCACGATCCACCCCGCCCCGTCGAGCAGGAGGCACACGGTCAGCGGGGCGCCGTCCACGAAGTGCAGCGCCCAGGGCGGGGAGAGGACCGCGCTGCCGAACAGCGAGCCGTGACCCCGTACTCCGCGGATCAGATCATCGAACACGTCCACGCCGTCGAGGCTACGGGTTCCCCTGGACGCATACGCAGGTGATCCGGCTTCTGACGCATGGGATCGTCCGGGGCGGGCCGCTTCAATCGACGTATGAACAACGCCAGTTCCCTGACCGACGAAGACCTCGAACTCCTCCGCCGCCCGCTGCACGGGATCCTGACCACGGCCGCCGGGCCCCTTCCGCCGCAGTCCCGTCCGGTGTGGTTCGAGGCCACCGCCGAAGGCACGCTCCAGCTGTTCTCCGAGGCGGGCGCCCTCAAGGTGCGGCGGCTGCGCCGGGACCCCCGAGCCTCGCTCCTCGTCGTCGCCCCGGCGCCGGAGCGCGAGCGCTGGGTCGCGGTCGCCGGGCGCACCACGATCGAGACCGAGGGCGCCCACGACCTCGCCGCCCGTCTGGCCGCCCGCTACTGGGACCTCGACGCCCCGGACCGCGCCGCCGACATCGCGGCCATGGGGGAGGCACCGGACCTGGTGCGGGTCGTGCTCCGCCCGGAGAGCGTCCGCCGCTACCGGATGTGACCCCCGCGTCCGGCCTGCCCACCACGGGGGAGCGGGCGGGCCGGACGGGGCCTCAGGCCTTTCCCGAGCCCTTGCGGAAGTCGGCGGTGAACGCCTTCTCGATGCCGCCGACGATCGCGGAATCGCTCACGATGATGCCGAGTTCGCGGTTGTGGTTCAGCGAATTGGCGGAGAAGTTCTCCGACCCGGCGAATACCTTCGCGGCGGCGGTGCCGTGGTCGACGACGATCGCCTTGGCGTGAATGTAGTAGCCGGTGGAGCTGGTGTACGTGGTGACCTTTCCGCCCGCCGCGGTGACCTTCTTCAGCTGCTTGCTGTACTTCGAGGACCGGTTCTCCGCGACGACCCGCACGGCGACACCGCGCCGGGCTTCTGCGACGAGCGCGTTGACGAGAGTGGTGTCGCCGAATTCCTCCTGCTGGACGTCCAGGCTGTGCCGGGCGCTTTTGATCAGCGCCAGCAGCCGACGCTGCGAGTCGGTCGGCGACCAGACCAGATCGGTGGCGTCGGACGGGGTGACCGGCTTCTTCGCGTAGTCGGCGGCGAAGACCTTCTCGATGGCCCGCACATCGGCCGCGTCCCGGTCGAAGACGCCGTAGTCGCGGGAGGTCGCGTAGTACTTGGAGTCGAAGTTGCCGGTGCTGATGTACGAGGTGGCGCCGTCGACGGTGATCGTCTTCTGGTGGGTGTAGACGTACGCCGGGGACGAGTACGTCACCCCGGCGCCGGCGGCGGACAGCGCCTTGTACGCGGCGCCGTCGACATCCGCGTGCTGGGCGTCGAAGACCACCCGCACCTTCACGCCCGCCTTTTCCTTCTTCACCAGATCGTTGACGAGAGTGGTGTCGCGCAGCTCGTAGATCGTCACGTCGACCGATTTCCGGGCCGAGTTGACGAAGGCGTAGAGGGCGGATTCCTTCTGGTCCGGCAGGATCACCAAGGAATGGGTGCCGGCGGCGTGGGCGGCGGGAACGAGGGAACTGACCGCGGTCATGGCACCCGCGGCGAGAGTGGTCACGAGACTACGGATGGGACTCACCGGAACTCCTCACGTGGCCGATGCGGCACGCAATGCGCGTAGCGGATCCAGTAAGGCACGGCATCCGGGTGCGCTGAAGCCCGGTTCGGTGAACAACGAGGCAGGATTGGGCAAAAGCAGACCAAGAACTTATGTGAAGTCAATTGTCCTTAAAATATGGCGCGTTGACGGTCGAATGCCGCGGTGCGGTGACGTATTTCCGTTCGAATGCCGCGGGGTTCCGGCTTTCCGGGATTTCGCTTTTCCGGCCCGGCGGCATTCCGTACGGGTGGCGCATGTGGCGCGAGGGGCGGGGGCGCCGGCCGCCCGGGCGGTGTGCGGGCGGCCGGACGCGCCGTCAGCTCAGCTGCCGGCGGGCCCGCCGGATCTCGCGGTCGACGCTCCAGGCGTCGGCGACCGGCCCGAGGTGGCCGAGCTTGTCGGGGTTGAGCACTCCGCGGACGGTCTGGATCTGCCCGTCGAGGATGTCGAGGACCAGGGTGTGGAGCACCTTGCCGTCCGCGGTGCGGAAGACCGCACCCGGGTGGCCGTTGATCTCCTGCGGGGTGAGCACCACGCCGACCTGCGTCATCCAGGGGAAGACCGAACCGAGCAGCCGGGCCACCTTCTCGGCGCCGACGACCGCCCGGGCGAACTGCGGGGCCTTGCCGCCGCCGTCGCCGACCATCGTGACATCGGCGGCGAGCAGTTGCTGCAGCCCGTCCACGTCACCCTCGTGGAGCGCCGCGAAGAACCGCGACGCCAACTCCTCCTGCTCCGCCCGGACCGCGGCGAACCGCGGCCGCCCCGCCGCCATGTGCCGCCGCGCCCGCACCAGCAGCTGACGGCAGGCCGCCGGTGACCGGTCCACCGCCGCGGCGACCTCGTCGAACCCGAAGCCGAACACCTCCCGCATCACGAACACCGCCCGCTCCAACGGGCTGAGCCGCTCCAGCAGGAGGAGCGCCGCCATCGACAGCGAATCGGCCAGCTCCGCCGAGCGCTCCGGATCCTGGTACGGATCGCTGAGCAGCGGCTCGGGGAACCACGGGCCCACGTACTCCTCCCGCCGCACCCGCGCCGACCGCAGCACGTCGATGGCGATGCGCGTCACCGCCGCCGACAGATACGCCTTGACCGACACGGGCCGCGTCGTCGCACCGTCGAAGCGCAGCCACGTCTCCTGCACCGCGTCCTCCGCCTCCCCGACGCTGCCCAGAATCCGGTACGCGAGCGAGAACAGCAGCGGCCGCAGCTCCTCGAACTCCTCGACCTTGCTCACGGTGATCCCTTCCCCTCGATTCCCCTGCGGTCCGGCGCCGTTCAGTGGAACTGGCCGGGGACGTAGTCTCCCGCCGGCTGCCGGGTGAGGACGTTCAGCCGGTTCACCATGTTCATGAAGGAGACCAGGAGCACCAGGGCGGTGAGCTGTTCCTCGTCGTGGTGGGCGGCGGCCCGCGCCCAGACCTCGTCGCTCACCCCCTGGCCCGCGTCGGCGACCCGGGTGCCCTCCTCCGCGAACTCCAGGGCGGCGCGCTCCGCCTCGGTGAAGACCGTGGCCTCCCGCCACGCCGCCACCAGATGCAGCCGCACCGCGCTCTCCCCGGCGGCGGTGGCCTCCTTGGTGTGCATGTCGATGCAGCCCGCACAGCCGTTGATCTGGCTCACCCGCAGGGCCACCAGCTCCTGCGTCACGGCCGGCAGCGGCGACTCCCGGAGCGCCTGCCCCGCGGCCATCAGGTACTTGAACGACTTGGGGGCGTCCGGGCCGGTGGTGAAGGTCAGTCGTGCGTCCATGGCGTGTTCCTCCGTGCTCGTCGGTGCGTACACACCTGGGACGAGACGGCCGGGGCGCCTGTGACATGTGCGGGTGTGACCTGCGTCTCGCGGAGGATCAGTCCGAAGGGACGGCGCGGTCCGGCCCGGCTGCCGCCGAGCGCGGCCACGGCGCCCGGCACCTTGCGCCGGGCGCGGTTCGACGCGTCCTCCTTGCCCGTGGCGGATCGGATCGGGGGAACACCGTGTTCACTTCTTCCGGAAGCGTTCGGCGGGGCCGTCCAGGCACGGGTGCAGCTGGATGGCCCGCCCGTTGTCGATCTGCTTGGCGCACTTGTCGGCCTGGGCCGCGTAGAGGTTGTGGTTGCGCAGGGTGAACTGCTGGGCCGGGTTCCCGCTGCAGTTCGCGATCTGGACGGTCGTGCCGGCCTCGGTGGCGCCCCCGGCGGCGTCCATGCACAGCCCCTTGGTGCGGATGGTGCCGTCCGAGCCGATCTTCCACAGCTGGTTGGGCTGCCCGTCGCAGGGCGCCAGCGCCAGCGGGGTGCCGTCGGTCCCGGCGCCGCCGGTGAGGCAGTTGTGCGTGGCGTAGTTGGCCAGGGGCGTGCCCAGCGGGTTCTCCTCCGGCGCGCCGGGTGCCCCGGAGGAGGCCGGGGGTGCGGACGAGCCGGCGGCGGAGGCGGACGGGGCCGCCGAGGAGTCGGCGGGTGGCCGGTTGCCGAGGAAGAAGACCAGACCGGCCGCGACGGCGCAGACGGCGGTCACCGCCGAGCCGATGATGACGGCGCGGCGGCGGGTGTCCGACGGCCCGCGGTCCGGCTCCCGGGGAGCGGGCGGGGCGGCGGACGGCCGGGGGCCCGGGGCGACCGTGACGTCCTTGACGTCGTCCGCCAGCGGCGGGGTGTCCAGCGCCGGGTTCGGCGGACGCAGCACCGGCTCGGCCAGCAGCCGGGTGTCGATCAGCCCCCGGGAGTCGATGGTGAACCGCCAGCGCGGGCGGTCGCCCCGGCCCAGGACCACCACCGCCCACGGCGTCCGCGGATGGTCCGCCAGGTAGTGGACGCGCTCCCGGTCCCGCCCGCCAGGCATGCTCGCCAGGATCAGCACCCCGCCGGCCGGCTGGGACAGCGCGGCGGCGGCATCGTCCAGATGCTGCACCTCGGTCGTCCCGATCGGGTCCGCGGTGCCGGGCTTGAAGCCGACCCGGACCACCTGCACACCCCGCGACCACGGATTGGTGGTCAGCTCCCGCGTCCAGTCCTGGACGAGCGCCCGGGCGAGCCGGCTGTCGCCCTCCAGGGCGGTGATCCCGCCCGAATCCCCGAGGTTGAGCAGGGCGAAGCCCTCGCGGTAACTGCCGAGGGAGACCAGCTGCGGGTACGGCTCCCGTACGGACTCCTCGACCTCCGCGGTCTGGATGCCGCGCAGCTGCGCGGACCAGGCCCGGGCGGCGGGATCGGCGGTCCAGCCCGCCGGGGGCCGCTCGTCGGGGCTGCGGAGCAGGAAGCGCACCGTGTCGGCGCCCACCACGACCGCCTGGGCCCCGGGGACCGGCCGGTTCTCCCGCGCACAGGCGGTGGCCATGACGCGCATCGCCCGGTCGACCGTCCACATCCCGTGATCGGTGCGCAGGCCCCCGGCGAACGGGTCGGCCGCTCGCCTGCCGAAGAGGCGGGCGAGCCGGCCTGCGGGGCGGCCTCGGTCGGCGGGACGGCGGGGCTCTGTCACCTTCAACTCCTCGGCTGTGGGCGTCTTTCCGCTCCTCGTGCGCGCGGCCCCGCGAGCGCGGGGAAGACACCCCCTGGTCCTGCCGGACGACGAACGGCTTCGCGCGGCTTCGCGGGCGTGAAAGGAACGGTGACCGGCGGGGACGGAGGGTGTCGAGAGGCAGCGGGCGTGCTTGGGACCTAGGGCCCACCGCGGCCCGGCAGCGGTGGACCCCCTCCACCCCCGTTCCTAGCATCGACCGCGTCCGCACACCGGCGAGCGCCGACGGGCCGGGCCACGGCCGCGGCGACAGCAGAAGGGGGCCCTCATGGCGAACATGAACGTGACCTACGGCGAGATGCAGGACAGCGCGAGCCGGATGCGCAACAACAAGGCCGACATCGACGCCAAGCTCAACGAGTGCAAGAGCATCGTCGACAACCTGACCGCCAGCGGCTTCGTCACCGACCAGGCGTCGGGGAAGTTCGACGAGGTGCACACCGAGTTCGTCACCTCCGCGAACCAGGCCATGGAGACGCTGGACCAGCTCTCGCAGTGGCTCGACAAGGCGGTCAGCTCGATGCAGGAGATGGACAGCCAGATGTCCAGCTCCCTGAACCAGAAGTAACGCGGGACCGGCCGGCGGCGGGAGGGGGACAGCCATGCCGATGATGATCACCATCGCCCGGCACCCGGACGTATCGGCGGACGTGGTCCTGGACGCCGACCCCGGCACCGCGCTGCGGGACGTCGTCCGTGAACTGCTCGCCGGCGTCGGGGTGTTGCCGCCGGGGGTCGCGGATCTGCCCGAGGTCTACCTCGGCGCCGAGCGGCTCGACCTCGGCCGGCCCCTCGCGGGCAGCGGCATCCACGACGGCAGCGTCCTCTGGCTCGACCGGCCCGGCAAGGGCACACGACGGCGCGCCGGACTGGTCACCGTCCGGGCGGTGGCGGGCGACGGCGCGGGCCAGGTCTGGCACCTGGAGGCCGGCGAGCACCTGATCGGCTCCCACCGCAACTGCCGGGTGCGGCTGGGACACGGCCGGCCGCCCGAAGCCGCCGTGATCCGGGTGTTCCTGGACGCGACCGTCCACCTCAGCGCGTCCGCCGAAGGCCCCCTGCTGGACCGCGCCCCGCTGCCCGGATACGAGGTCCCCTGGCAGCCGCGCTCCCAGCTCCGCTGCGGCGACACCCTCCTGGAGGCGCAGCCGGTCCAGCGGCCGGACGCCATCATCGACCCCTCCCCGGACGGCGAGTACCTCGACTACAACCGCCCGCCGCGGCTGCTCCCGCCCACCAAACGCACCGAGTTCCGCCTGCCCGCCGAGCCCACGGCCCCGACGCCGAACGCGCTGCCGTGGCTGGCCGCCGCCCTGCCCGCGGTCTTCGGCGGCGTCATCGCGGTGGTGTCGGACAACCCGATGTTCCTGATCATGGCCGGGATGTCGCCGGTGATGATGATCGGCAACTGGGTCTCCGGGCGGCGCCAGGGCAAGGTCGGCCACCGCCGCAAGCTCGCCGAGTACCACGGCCAACGGGCCGCCATCGAACGGGAGATCGCCGCCGCACTCGACGAGGAACGCCTCGACCGCCGCGCCGCCAGCCCCGACCCCGGCGAACTGCTGGACATCGCGACCGGCCCGCGCGCCCGGCTCTGGGAACGCCGCCGCGTCGACCCCGACCACCTCCTGGTCCGGGTCGGCATCGCCGACCTCCCCACCGAGATCGTGGTGGAGGAGGAGGGCGAGGGCGGCCGCCGGCGGCGCGATCTGCGGGCCGCACCGGACGTCCCGGCCACCTTCTCCCTCGCCCACGCGGGCGTCGTCGGCGTCGCCGGACACCAGGAGTGGCCCCGGCGGACGGCCCGCTGGCTGGTCGGACAGCTGGCGGTCCTGCAGAGCCCGCGCGATGTGCAGCTGTACATCCTGACCGACCCGGAGGGCGAACGCCTCTGGGAGTGGGCGGCCTGGCTGCCGCACACCCGGCCGCAGCTGGGACAGCAGGCCCTGGCGCTGGTCGGCGCGGACGCCCAGACCCTCAGCCACCGGGTCGCCGAACTGATCGAGCTGATCAACGTCCGCAAACAGGCGCGCCTCCAGGCCGGAGCGCAGGCGGTGCTGACCGACCCGGACGTCGTCGTGGTGATGGACGGCGCCCGGCGGCTGCGGGCGCTGCCCGGCGTGGTGACGATCCTGCGCGAGGGCCCGGCCGTCGGCGTCTACAGCATCTGCGTGGACACCGACGAGCGGACCCTCCCCGAGGAGTGCGCCACCGTCGTCGTCGGCGGCGCGGACCGCCCCGCGAGCCTGCGGCAGCAGCGCGCCGACCAGATCGACGGCATCCTCGCCGACGAGGTCACCGACGGCTGGTACGAGGCCACCGGGCGACGGCTCGCCCCGCTGCGGGACGTCAGCACCAACCAGGGCGAGGCCGCGCTGCCCGCCACCGCACGGCTGCTGGAGACGATCGACCTGGAGGACCCCGAGCCCGCCGCCGTCGCCGAACGCTGGCGCTCGGGGGGCCGCAGTACCAAGGCGGTCGTCGGCTCCTCGCTCGACGGCCCGTTCAGCCTCGACCTGGTGAGCCACGGCCCGCACGGCCTGGTGGCGGGCACCACCGGCTCCGGCAAGTCGGAATTCCTCCAGACACTGGTCGCCTCGCTGGCGGTGGCCAACCGCCCCGACGCCATGACCTTCGTCCTCATCGACTACAAGGGCGGCGCCGCCTTCAAGGAGTGCGTCCAGCTGCCGCACACCGTCGGCCTGGTGACCGACCTCGACCCCCACCTCGTCGAACGCGCCCTGACCTCGCTCGGCGCCGAACTGACCCACCGCGAACGCCTCCTCGCCGCCGCGGGCGCCAAGGACCTGGAGGACTACCTCGACTACGCGACCCGGCGACCCGGCCTCGCACCGATCCCGCGGCTGCTCATCGTCATCGACGAGTTCGCCTCCATGGCCCGCGAGCTGCCGGACTTCGTGACCGGCCTGGTGAACGTCGCCCAGCGGGGCCGCTCGCTCGGCATCCACCTGATCCTCGCCACCCAGCGGCCCTCCGGCGTGGTCTCCGCGGAGATCCGCGCCAACACCAACCTGCGGATCGCGCTGCGGGTGACCGACGCCGGCGAGAGCACCGACGTCATCGACGACCGCGAGGCCGCCAACATCTCCGCCGCCACCCCCGGGCGCGCCTACGCCCGCCTCGGGCACAGCTCGCTGATCCCCTTCCAGACCGGCCGGGTCGGCGGCCGCCGCCCGTCCGCCCACCGCACGCACGAGGTGGCCGCGCCGTTCCTGCGGCCCGTCTCCTGGCTGGATCTGGGACTGCCCGCACCGCAACGCCCGCGCGTCGCCGGGGAGAGGGACGAGGCCACCGATCTGTCGGTGCTGGTCACCTCGGTGCGGCGGGCGGGGGAGCTGCTGGGCATCGAGCCGCAGCGCCGCCCCTGGCTGCCGCCGCTGCCGCTCTCCCCGGTCGTCGAGCTGGCGACGGATCCCGTCACCGGCTCCGGCCAGGACCCCGCGTTCTCCTGGGCGCTCCAGGACCTGCCGACGCAGCAGCGGCAGGAACCGGTGACGGTCGACATGGCCACCTTCGGCCATCTGCACATCATCGGCGCGCCCCGCTCGGGCCGCTCGGCGGCGCTGCGCACCTTCGCCGCCGCCGCGGCCGCCGCGTCGAGCGTGGCCGATCTGCATCTGTACGGGCTCGACTGCGGCAACGGCGCACTGCTCTCCCTGAGCCGGCTGCCGCACTGCGGCGCGGTGGTGCAGCGCAGCGAGACCGACCGCGCCGTCCGGCTCCTCACCCGGCTCCACGACGAGGTGCAGCGCCGCCAGCGGGTGCTCGGCGAATCCGGGTTCGCGGACGTCGCCGAGCAGCGGGCGGCCCGGCCCGCCGAGGAGCGGCTGCCCCACCTCGTGCTGCTGCTGGACCGCTGGGAGGGGTTCATGGGCACCCTCGGCGAGTACGACGGCGGGGCGCTCACCGAACTGATCCAGACGCTGCACCGCGAGGGCGGCAGCGCGGGCGTCCACCTCGTCATCGCCGGGGACCGGATGCTGCTGAGCGGCCGGATGTCGTCGCTGTGCGAGGACAAGCTCGTGCTGCGGCTCTCGGACCGCTCGGACGCCAGCCTGGCCGGGCTCAACCCGCGCAAGATCCCGGAGAATCTGCCGCCGGGCCGCGGCTACCGCGCCCTCAACGCGATCGAGACGCAGGTCGCGCTGGTGGCGGCCGACCCGGCGGGCCCGGCGCAGGTCGCCGCGGTGCACGCGCTGGCGGCCCGGCTCACCGAACGGGAGGCCGCGGTCCCCAGGGCGGCCCGGCCGAACCGGATCGCGGTGCTGCCGACGGAGCTGACCTTCGACCAGGCGTGGGAGCAGGTCGGCACGCCGGGGCGGATGTGGGCGCTGGTGGGCGTGGCCGGTGACGACGTCGAACCGGTCGGCGCCGACCTCCACGGCGACCAGCCGACCTTCCTGGTCGCCGGGCCGTCCCGCTCCGGCCGCAGCACCGCGCTGAGCGTGATGACCGAGTCGCTGCTGCGCGGCGGCACCGAGGTGGTCATCGGGGCGCCGATGAACTCGCCGCTGCGCGCCTTCGCCGGACGGGCCGGTGTCCGCGGCGTCCTCACCGACGAGCAGCCCACCGAGCAGCAGTTCGCCGGACTGCTCGACCCGGGCGACGGTCCGGTGGTGCTGGTGGTCGACGACGCCGAGGTGTGGCGCGACCTGATCTGCCGGGACTGGTTGAAGACCTTCGTCCGCAAGGCGTCCGGCAGCAACCGCGGCGTGATCATCGGCGGCGACGTCGCCACGGTGGGCGTCGGCTTCGCCGGCTGGCAGTCGGAGATCAAGAAGAACCGCCGCGGCGTTCTGCTGTCGCCGCCCAACCTGGGCGACGGCGACCTGGTGGGCGTGCGGCTCTCCCGCTCCCAGGTGGCGGCGAAGGTCGTACCGGGCGCCGGGCTGCTGCACCTGGGCAGCGGCGCCCTGATGACCACACAGATTCCGCGGGCGGCCCGGGCCGAGCCCGCCACGGACGACCGCAGGGGGCAGTGATGGCAGACCTCGTGGTGAAGGACCTCAAAGAACTGGCCGACGGCCTCAACAAGTTGGTGGAGGACTTCAAGGCGGCGACCGACTTCCAGGACCACTCCAGGGACCTCTGGGGCCAGCACAACGCCAACGAGTCGATGAAGGACTTCGCCTACAACTGGAAGGTTCACCGCTCGGACATGGCCGACAAGATGAGTTCCTTCAGCGAGAAGGTGGCCAAGATCGACGAGGAATGGACGAAGGCCGACGAGAAGATGAAGAAATCGCTCAAGACCAGCTGACACGCAGGTCGGAAAGGGCTGGGGAGGCCGATGTCCGGCATCAGGAGTTACGACTGGTCACCGCTGGATCTCGACGCAGATCCGGTCCGCGCCGACCTCGATGCGGTGCATGAGGCGCAGAAACAGTACAAGAGCATCGCCGACACCATCGACGACGCCCTCGCCAAGCTCGAAAAGATCATCAGCAGCAACAGCGACAGCCTCGCGGGCCAATACGTGGAGGGCCTCAAGTCCGACGCGGAGTCGATCAAAGCGGATCTGAAGAAGGCCGGGGCACGCTACAGCGATGTCGTGCGGGAGTCCGGAATCTACGAACCGCATCTGGTGAAGGGGCTGGACGACACCAAGAAAGCCCTGCACAAGGCCGAGGACGCCCGGGCCAAACAGAATACGGCAAAGGCCATGCCGGATCCGCAGAAGGACTCGCACGGCGAGATCTCCGACGAGGAGCAGGAAAAGGGCGACGAGAAGAACAAGGCCGTCAAGGGGGCCGACGACAAGCTGGCCGAGGCGAAGAAGGACCTCCAAAACGCACTCGACGCCCTCAACGACGCCGGCACGCGCTTCGGCGACGCGGTCAACTGCGACCGGTACGACGACGGTCTGACCGACTCGGGGTGGGACCGGTTCGTCGACTGGCTGGCGCGGATCGGCAGCGACCTCTTCGGCTGGGTCGCCGCGGCCTTCGCGATCCTGGCCCTGCTCATCCCAGGGGTGAATGTCATCGCGCTGGCGGCATTCGTGACAGCCGGGATCTCCTTCGCGATCAGCGCCGTGCTCTACAGCGAGGGCAAGGGAAGCCTCCTCGACGTCATCCTGGGGGCCGTCGGACTGGGGGCCGCGGGACTCAGCGCCATCGTCACGGTGTGGGGAAAGATCGAGGCCGCCGCTGCGCGGAGCCTCGCCGGCCAGCTCCAACCGCCGCGCAATGCGTGGGGAATCTCGGGAGACGCGACCGAAATGTTCGGGATTCCGACCGGGCCCGCCGCGGCCGGGCGGATGGCGGAAGCGCTCAGATGGGTGAACATGTCGGAATGGTTCAACAACCCGGCTTTCAACTGGCTGCTGCGCGGACTCGACATCGTCACCCCCGACCTGGGTTTCATGGCCTCCTTCTGGAAGCAGCTCAAAAGCGCCTGGGACCTGTGGAAGTCACTGGGGAACGCCCCGGGAGCGTTCTTCAAGAATTTCCTCGCCTCCCTCTTGGGAATTCAGGAAGCCCGCGGGTTCGCGGCCGTCTTCCGGTCGGCTGGATTTCCGGTACCGCGCTGGGTGTTCCTCGCGGGCTTCGCGGGAGCCAGCTTCAATTTCTTCTCGCTCATCTACAGCATCCTCCGCCTCCGGAAGCTGTTCCCCGATGTCAACCCGTCCGGTGCGCCGTCCTGAGGAATGGAAAAATGCCGAGTCAGCAGAAATTCTCGATGCCGACCTGTGCCTGGCACTGGGAGTGGGTGCCCCCGGCCCCGCCCGGCGGCACGGACGACGACCCCTGGGCCGCCCACCTGGTGGAGCTCTACACGGCGTGGACGGCCGAGGGGCTGGCCGCCGCCCGGAAGCTCTGGCCCAAGGAGACCGGGGAGCTCGAGGAGGACTTCCCGCTCACCGCGGACGCCATGGGGCGCACCGTCGCCGCCTGGCTGCGCGAGCGGGCCGGCCAACTGCCCGCGTGGTCGCGGCTCGCCTGGGGCGCGGCATTCGTGAACGACAAGCCGCACTGGGCGCCCGTCCCGGTCGTCGTGGAATTCCGCCGGCCCGGAGCCGACGACCCGAACTACCTCCTGGAGACCATGGGCGCCGGCGGTATCGAGAGCGACGCCCGGACACCCGTGGTCGAGTACGTCACCACCCTGGCCGGTGACGGGTTCCGGTTCCTCGCCCTGGGCCGGACACCCGAAGGCGCGAGCTACGGGCGCGTCGGCGCGGCGCTCCGCCTCGAAATCCCGCAGGACGGCGGCGCGTCCGAGAGCG
Source organism: Streptomyces sp. NPDC000404 (assembly GCF_040300365.1). NCBI lineage: Bacteria > Bacillati > Actinomycetota > Actinomycetes > Kitasatosporales > Streptomycetaceae > Streptomyces > Streptomyces sp. NPDC000404. Next base: position 114,568 of record NZ_JBEPDN010000015.1, read on the forward strand.
GCGTGGACGTTCTGCTGACGACGTCGGTGGCCGACATGGGACTGCTGGCCGTGATCGGCGCCGGGATGGAACAGCTGATGCAGGAGATCGCCGCGGCGAGCATGCCACCGCCCGGCGGGGGCCGGGCGCCGCTCGGCTTCGTACCGGGGGTGCAGCCGTGATCGACTTCGAACTGCTCGTGCCCGACGGCTGGGTGCAGATCCCCACCACGGCGGAGACGGCCAGGGTGCGCGCCCGGGTCATCGACGAGCTGATCCGGCACCATCTGCCCGACTCGCTGCCCCGCGACAAGGCGGGCCCCTACCGCCGCATGCTCCGCAAGGAACTGGTCGCGGCGACCGATGACGCGTCACGGCAGGGCGCCCGCTCGGTACTGCTGCCGCTGGAGGAGTTCAACGGCATGAAGATGCCGGGCTCCTTGGTGGTCACCGTCATCGAGAGCGGGAACGAGGACGAGGACGCGGAAGCCATGCTGGCGTCCCTCCTCGCCGACGCGGGGGACTCCGGGACCTATCTGGAGATCGACGGGGTACCGGCGGTCCGCCTGGCCACGGTCATCGACACCGGCCGTCTCGGGCGCAAACAGCCGGCCTGGCGGGTTTCGTACTACGTGTCCCACCCGGAAGCCCCCGGCGTGTGGGGGCTGCTGACCTACACCGTGCTGACCGACGGTGACGTCGATGCCGAGCCGGTCCGGGCGGTGATGCTGGTCTTCGACGTGATCGTGTCGTCGCTGCGCTGGGAGGACCGGATCGACGTCCCGACCGAGGAGGAGGTCCTCGCGGAGGCGGATGCGTTCCTCGCCCGGGTCGAGGCGGCCGAGGCGGCGGCCGCGGGGCCGGACACCTCGCCGGGCGAGGGGCCCGCGGCTCCCCGGGCAGAGGCACCCGGCGCCCCGCATGAAGCAGACGTGAAGAGAACCTGAAGCCGCCCCCCGCAGGCTGACGGCATGACAACCGATGCCAGCTCACCCTTTGTGCCGCAGGGCGCCCACCGGGTCCGCATTGCCATCGTCAGCCCGGACATCCTGGCCCGGATCAGGCAGGTGTTCGCCGAGAAGAACCTCACCGTCGAGATCGCCCGGATGCCGTACGTCGAGGTCGCCGTGCGACCGGTGACCGGCGGCCGGACCGGGCCCGGCGGCGCGCCGGACCGGGCGCGGGGCGGTCACCGGGACGCCCCGCCCACGGCCCGCCGGCTGTGCGCGGAATACCGGCTGAGCGTGGTGGGACAAGACGAGCCGGGCCCGGCGGCCGGTCCGGCGGGGGCCGGTGCCCCGCCGCCGGAGACGGCCGCTCCCGCATCCCGGCTCTCCCGGCGGCAGCACGAGGTGATGGCCCTGGTCTCGCGCGGGGCGCGCAACGCCGAGATCGCCGAGCGGCTGCACCTCAGCGAGAAGACCGTGAAGAACCATCTCAACCGCATCTTCCGGCGGTTGGGCGCCGGCAGCCGGATCGAGGCGGTGCTGCTCTGGCACCGCGATCAGCGCCACGGACGCACCGCACCGCGATCCGGCGGCACCGCGCACCCGCCGTCGCCGTCCGCCGCCGGACCGGAGGCCGCCAGCCCCTCCCGCGCCCCCCGCTCCGCCGGACTCTCCCTCGCCCGGCCCGCCCCGCCCGGCCGCCCGGAACCCGCCGCCCGCTGGAGCTCGGCCGGACCGAACAGCGCCAACGCCTCGTGAGCGCGGTCGCCGTGGGCCGCACGCAGCGACAGCGCCTCCCGGAAACACCGCTCCGCCGCCTCCGCGTCGCCGAGCCCGTGCTCGGCCAGCCCCAGATGGATCAGTACGTTCGCCTCCAGCAGTGCGTCGCGGCAGCGCCGGGCCGCCGCCAGACCGGGGACGCCGTACCGCCGGGCGCTGCGGAAATCGCCGCGGTCGAGGTGGAGCCGGCACAGCAGGTCCAGACAGCCGGCCCGGTGGTGGAGCGAGCCGGTGCGGCGGGTCAGCGTCAGCGCCTGCTCCGCGTGGCGTAGGGCCGCCGGGACGTCCGCGGCCTCCCGCAGCGCGGCGGCCAGATTGCCGAGCAGGCCGGTGCGCACCACGTCGTCGCCGGTCTCCTCGGCCAGCGAAAGCCCCTGCTCCCACTGCTCCACGGCGGCGGCGCCCCGCCCCATCCGGGAGTGGGCCACGCCCAGGTGGTTGCGGAGCGCCGCCTCGGCCCGCCGGTCCCCGAGCAGTTCGGTGCTGCGCAGCCCGATCTGCAGGGTCTGCGCCCAGTCCCGCGCCTGTCCGGCCACACAGAAGTAGTCGAAGAGGAGATAGGCCAGCTGCCAGGCCGCGTCGTGGCAGCCGATCCGCTGCGCGGTCCGCACGAGCGGGCCGAGGTTCTCCCCGTCCCGCGCGCACCAGGCCACCAGCGCCTGCCGGTCCGCGAAGCGCGGCTCCCCGCCCGCGGCCCCGTCCTCGACGGTGAACGGCAGCGGCGGCTCACCGGCGGTGTGGAACCGCGCCAGCGTCCGTATGTGCCAGCGCAGCGCCCGCTCCAGCGACCGGCGCCGGGAGGCGGCCGTCTCACCGCCCCGGCACGCCTCCTCCGCGTAGATGCGGGTGAGATCGTGGATCACGTAGCGGTCGCCGGCGGCCTCCAGCAGATTCTGCGCGGCCAGGCTCCGCAGCGTCTCCGCGGCTGCCGGAGCGGGGACGTCCAGCAGCGCGGCGGCCGTCTCCGGCCGGATGCTCCCGCCCGGGAGGAGCCCCAGGAGCCGGAAGGCGTGGGCGTCCTCGGTGTGCAGCTTGGCGTAGGAGCAGGAGAGCGCCCCGCGGACGGACGCCAGCTCGTCGCCGGGGACCGTGAGAGTGTCGAGCCGGCTGCGGACGTCCTCCAGATCCGCCACCAGATCGGCGATCCGCGGCGGCGGGCCCGCGGACACCTGGTCGGCCACGATGCGCAGCGCCAGCGGCAGATGGCCGCACAGCTCCGCGAGACGGCGGGCCGTCGCCGCCTCCGCCGCGACCCGCGCGCCGCCGATCGCGCCGGAGAGCAGCTCCAGGGACTCCCCGGCGCTGAACGGGGACAGCGTCACCCGGCGGGCGGAGTAGCGGACGGCGAGCCCGCCGAGCCGGTTGCGGCTGGTGACGAGGGTGAAGGACGGCCCGCCGCCGGGCAGCAGACCGTCCAGCTGATCGGCGGACTCGGCGTTGTCGAGCACCAGGAGCAGCCGTTTGCCGCGCACGAGGCTGCGCCACAGGGCGATGCGGGCCTCCTCCGCCGGGGGAATCGCCGTGGCGCCGAGCGAGGTGAGCAGCGTGTGGAGCACATCCGCCGGTGCGCCGGCCGGGCGTTTGGGGTCGAAGCCGCGGAGGTTCACGTACAGCTGGCCGTCCGGGTAGGCGTCGGCCAGCTGATGGCCGCAGTGCACCGCCAGCGCGGTCTTGCCGACGCCGCCGACGCCGACGATCATCGCGATCCGCGACGCCCCGGACGACGGCGCGCGCGCCGCGTCCAGCACCTGCCGCACCGCATCGGCCCGGCCCACGAACCTGCCCACCCCCTGCGGCAGTTGCGCCGGACGGACCGGGGCCGCGGCGACGGGCACCGCGCCGTCCGGGTGGCCGGCGAGCAGCGATCCGTACAGCGACCGCAGCTCCGCCGTCGGATCGATCCCCAGATCGTCGGCGAGCCGCCTGCGCAGGCCGTGGTAGTGGGCGAGGGCGTCGGCGGTGCGGCCGCTGCGGCTGAGCGCCGTCATCAGCAGGGCGCTCAGCCGCTCGTGGTACGGATTGTCCGGAACATGCCGTTGCAACTGCGCGGCCGCCGGTTCGGGCCGGCCGAGGCTCAGCAGCGATTCGGCGCGCTCCAGCTGCAGGCTCAGCCGCAGTTCGGACAGCCAGGTGCGGTGCGCGGCGGCGAGCGGGCCCGGAAGTCCGCTGAGCGCGGAGCCCGGGTGCCAGTGCGCGAGCGCCCGGTCGTAGGCGCCGACCGCGGCGCCCGGGTCCTGCCGCGCCCGGCTGTCGCGGGCCTGCGCCGCCAGCCGCTCCACCACGGCGAGGTCCAGCCGCGCGGGGTCGAGGCGGAGCGTGTATCCGCGACGGGAACTGGTGAGCGGGAGCGACGGATCGCCGGATCCGGCCAGCGCCCGGCGCAGTCCGGACAGGTAGGTGTGGAGGCTGCCGACCGCGGTGGCCGGGGGCGAGGCGCCCCAGATGCCGTCGATCAACTCGTCCCGCGAGACCGCCCGGCCGCCCCGCAGCGCGAGGATGGCGAACGTCGCCCGCTGCTTCGGCGGGCCGAGCGCCAGCTCCCGGCCCCCGGCGTAGGCCCGCAGCGGCCCGAGGACCTCGACCTTCAGACCGTCGCGGCGCGACACCGGCATGGGACCTCCAGGGGAGGGCGTGCCCCGCCCTGCGCACCGCCGGGCGGGCGCGCCACGAGCACCGCCCGAGCCCGTCCAGTCTCCGGGCGCACTCCCCGGACGGACAAGGCGGGGCAGGGGGCATGCGGGCGCATTCGGACGGCGCGCGCCGTGTGACGGGGAATGGGGCGCGCGGTGGTTGAGGGCAACTCAAACATCCGGCCAGGGGAGGGAATTCGCCGTCCTTTGGTGCGGTATGGACGCGCTCGGCGGCCGTCCCTAGCCTGATCTGGTCTGGACCGCAGCCGGTTTCGCGGTCCTTTCCGTACGTCGTGATGCTCCATGGCCATCGGGCGCCATCGCCCGACAGGCCTGCTCGGTAAGGCACTTCCCCCACAGCGGCCGCCTCCCGCCCGGTGGCCCGGCGCCCACGAGGCCCGGATCTCCCACCCGGCGGGTGGCCGCATTAAGGAGTTCCCGATGAGGTCACGTATCGCCGCCCTGATCAGCGCCGCCACCCTCGCCGCCGGCGTGGCCGTGCTGGCGCCCGCCGCACCCGCGGGTGCCACGCCCGGATGCGCCCCGACCGCCCTCACCTGTACGAAGGCCGCCACCAAGGCCGAGGGCTTCGTCGTCAGCGAGGCGCAGTTCAACCAGATGTTCCCGAACCGGAACCAGTTCTACACGTACAAGGGGCTGACCGACGCGCTCAGCGCCTACCCGCAGTTCGCGAACACCGGAAGCGACACCGTCAAGCGTCAGGAGGCCGCCGCCTTCCTCGCGAACGTCGGCCACGAGACCGGTGGTCTCGTCTACGTCGTCGAGCAGAACACCGGCAACTACCCGCACTACTGCGACGCGACGCAGCCCTACGGCTGCCCCGCCGGCCAGGCCGCGTACTACGGGCGCGGGCCCCTCCAGCTGAGCTGGAACTTCAACTACAAGGCGGCGGGGGACGCGCTCGGCATCGACCTGCTGAACAACCCCTCGCTGGTGGAGAAGGACCCGGCGGTGTCCTGGAAGACCGCGCTCTGGTACTGGAACACCCAGAAGGGCCCGGGCACCATGACGCCGCACGACGCGATGGTCAACGGCGCGGGCTTCGGTGAGACGATCCGCTCCATCAACGGGGCCATCGAGTGCAACGGCGGCAACCCCGGCCAGGTGCAGAGCCGGATCGACAGCTACCAGAACTTCGTCAAGATCCTCGGCGCCGAGCCCGGCGGAAACCTGAGCTGCTGAGGCACGACCGCGGCAGCGGGCCCGCGCGCCCGGCCGGAGCCATCAGGCCCCGGCCGGGCGCGCGGGCCGTCGCCGTTCTTCCCCGGCGGCAGCATCGCCGAGGACACCCGCGCCACCGCCGTCGGCGCATGCGTCACCGGCCACCCCGGCGTGGCCGGCGCCCGCACCGCCCCGCTCGTGCGCGTCTGCCGCAGGCCGTTCGGCGGCGGCCCCCCTTCGTCTGTCTGCACAGATTCGTTTGCGTACGCACAAAAGATGCGCTCCCGCGCGCTGCCGGCGCCGCGCGTGCGGGAATCGGCGACGTGCCTACCATGGGAGAGGCCCGGAATGCGGACACCTGGTTTTCGCCCGCCGGGCGGGGGCCGGGTGCGTCCCGGCCGGTAACGCCGGAGCGGCCCGTCCAGCCCGCTTTTCCCCCTCGGACGCCGCTTCCGCGCCCTGAAACTCTGGTCGGTGGTCCGCTGGTACGGCGCCGAAGGCCTGCGCACCCACATCCGCACCGGCGTCCGCTACGCCCGCCTCTTCGCCGACCTGCTCGGCACCGACCCCTGCTTCACCCTGCTCGCCCCGCCCCTCCTCGGCCTGGTGACCTTCCGCCTGAACGCCTCCGACGCCGCCAATCGCGCCCTCCTGGACACCGTCAACACCGAGGGCACCACCTTCCTCACCCACTCCGAGAAGAACGGCACCTTCTTCCTCCGCTTCGCCGCCGGCGGCACCTTCACGGAGGACCGCCATGTCCAGCAGGCGTGGGCCGTGGTGCGCGGGGCCGCCGACGCGGGACGGAGCGAGGACGAGCGGGGCGCCGCGTGAACTCCCGCTCATATGCGGCGGTCACGCGTGGCGGTGGGGTGAGGAAATACCGGGCGACTTTCCGTCGTCGAGGCGAAACTGCATTATCTGTGCGATGTGCTGGACCGCTGTTCGGCAGCGGAATTCACCGGGCGCAATGACCGGACGGAATCCTTGAATTCCTCCTCGGGCTGATTGACCGGTAGGCGCCTCGCCCGGCCGGGCTCCGGCTCGGGTTCCTCGTCCGGCTCCGGTGGTTCGGGGCCCGGATGCATCGGGTCCTGCGGGCCCGGAGGCGGTGGGTGAGGCGCGTCCGGATCGGGTTGCAGCGGCGGCTCGCGGGGCGGTGTGGGCCACGGGGACGGCGCCGGTTGTGCGGGGTCCCCGATGGGCGGGGCGGACAAGGTGAGGCGCATCTCTCCTCCTGTCGAGAACGGCCGGCACCGGGACGGACACCGGGACGGGCAGGGGAACGGGCAGGGGAACGGCGCGCGGGAAGGCATGCGGCCGCTGTGCCTACGGAGGCGCCGGTCGCGGCGCGCGCCATCGTGCCGCCGGGGGCGTCGTTCGCCGCGCCGGCCATTTGTCTGCCGGCGGCACCGCTCGCCGTTCCGACCACCGCGCCACCGAGGGCACCGTTCGCCGTATCCGGCCCCGGCCCCTCCTCCCACTGTGCGGCAGCCGCAGCGGGTCCGCGACAAGGGCGCCGGGCCGCGGCATCCGGGCCGGACCGCCCCGGCGGCGAAAGGGGGAGCCGCCACCGCGAACACCCTGATCTCCACCCCGGCCGGTCTCGCCCTCCTCGCGGGCACCATCATGGTGGCCCCGCTCTCGACCACCGGGTGCAGCTCGTCGCGGCGGGCATGATCGGTCTGGTAACAGCCCTGCTGCCGACGGCCACCGCGCATGCTCCGCACCGGCGCGGCCCCGCCGGGCCGGGCCCGAAGGGCCGACGGTGCGGCACCGGCGTAGGCGGCGGCACCGCGCACCGCACCGCACCGAAAGGATGAGCCATGCTCCACGATCCCTCCGGGACATCCCCCGGGCCGGTCTCCTCACCCGGCTTCCGGACGACCGCTCTTGAGCAGTACACGCCCGCCGACCTGCGCGGCATCTCGGGAGACGACCCCGACCCGTTCGAGGTCGCCCACCTGGGCCTGACGTGGCGCCCCAAGGAGCACCACTTCGGAGTCGTGCAGGGCGAGCGCATGGTGGCGCACGCCGGGTGGGTCGATCTCCCCGTCCGCGTCGACGGCACCCGGATGCAGGTGGCGGGCCTGGGCGGCGTGATCGTCGCGCCCGGGCTGCGGGGGCACGGCCTGGCCCGGCGCGTCGTATCCGCCGCCGCGGCCCACGCGGCGGAGCAGGGCTTCGGCCTCGCCCTGCTGTTCTGCCGGGAGGACCGTGTGCCGGTCTACACGAAGATGGGGTGGACCCGGCTGACCGCCGAGGTCGAGGCCGAGCAGCCGGGCGGCACCCGCACCATGCCGCTGCCGGCCATGTGGCTCTCCCTCGGCGGGGACGCGTCGTGGCCGCACGGGCGGGTCAGCCTGCTCTCGCTGCCGATGTGACCGGCCCGCGCGGCGGCGCCGCCCGTCACAGATCCGGATGCTTCGTCGCCACGTGGTAGTACCCCGAGTGGAAGACCAGCGGGGTGCCGCCGTCGGACTCGTACTGTTCGACCTCGCCGAGGAAGATGATGTGGTCGCCGGCGTCGAGGCGCTGGACGGTGCGGCACTGGAAGCGGGCGACCGTGCCCTCCAGCAGGGGCGTCCCGGCGATGCCGGGGGTGGTCGGCGTGCCGCGGAACTTGTCGTCGGACGGGGTGGCGAACTGGCGGGAGAGATGGTGCTGGTCGGCCGCGAGGACGTGCACGGCGAAGTGGGAGGCGTCGGTGAAGTCCGGCAGGCTCGGGCTGTTCTTGCCCGGGCACCACAGGACGAGCGGCGGGTCCAGGGATACGGAGGTGAAGGAGTTCGCCGTCATGCCGACGTTGCGGCCGTCGGGGGCCCGGGCCGTCACCACGGTCACGCCGGTCGCGTACTGCCCCAGCGCCCGGCGCAGCTCCCGGCCGTCGAAGCGGGCGGCGTGCTGGGCGCGCTTCTCGGCGAGGAAGCGCTGCGCCTCGGCCTCCTCGAACCACCAGCGGTAGAGCGTGCGCGGATCGTCGAAGCCGGCGGCGACGGCGCCCGCGACCGACGGGATCTCGGCCGCCGCCGTCAGGATCTCGCGGTGGTGCGGGCCCAGCTCGGTCAGCAGGGAGTTGGTCCAGCCGACGGCCCACTGGGCCCAGCCGCGCCAGAAGTTGTCGAAGGTGCGCTGCATCCACTGCGGCGTGAACTCCGCGGCGCCGTGCCGCAGGATGCTGTCGAGGTAGTGGGACGCGGCCTGGGCCGCGTTGTTGGAGCCCTGGCCGGTGATCGGGTCGTTGAGGACCACGGCGTCGGCCATGCCGAGGACGTGCCGCCCGGAGGACAGCCGGGCGACGGGCTGCCGGACGGTCGGCGTGACGCGGCCGCGCAGCACACCGCCGTTGTCGGTGAGGCGGGAGTGCCGGTGGCGCTCGAACTCGTCCGGGAAGAACCGGTGGAGGATCTCCAGGGACCGGGTGAGGTGGGCCTCGGGGGTGTGGACGTCGTCCCAGCAGTCCATCGGCCCGCCGGGCACGCCCTCGAAGACCATGATCTCGCAGGGGCCCGTCGTGGTGAGGGCCGGGAACGAGAAGAACTCGCCGACCCCGGGGACCAGCCGGTAGTGGACGGCGGCCGCCCCCTCCCGCGGCTCCGCACCCGTGACGTACGTCAGCGCCACCGCACGGCGCGGCCGGTCGTACGGGGAGAGTTCGGAGTTGCGCGGGAAGAGGCGGCTCAGCTCGCCCTTGCCCGTGGAGACCACGACGAGATCGTGCGTACGGGCGTACCACTCCAGATCGCCCGCGCCCGCCTCGTGCAGCACGATCTCGCCCTGGCCGTCCGCGAACTGCTCGATCCACGTCGCGCACTTGACCCGCTGGTCGACGGAGTGCGCCGGGCCCTCCAGCGGGGCGCGCCAGGTGAGGTCGGGAGTGCCGTGCGGACCGATCAGGGAGAACGCGATGCCGGAGATGTCCGGGGCCTGGCCCTCCCAGTGGTGCAGGCCGAGTTCGCGCTCGTTCTGCCGCGCGGTGTCGAACATGCACTGACTGGACATGACCGGGCCCCGGCGTATCTCCTCCGGGCTGCGGTCGGTGACCAGGGTGACGTCGTAGCCGTGCGCCTGGAGTCCCAGGGCGAGTTGGGCACCCGCCTGCCCGGCGCCGATCACCGCGATCCTTCTCATGTCCTGCTGCCTTGCTCTCGTTACCTGGCTGGTGCTGTGCTGCTGGCGTGGTGCTCCCGGCGGGCGGTCAGGAGGCGATCGCGGCCAGGTAGTTCTGCGCGGCGACCGGGTCCATGAACCAGTGGAAGAAGTCGCGCGGGTCGTCGAAGCCGTTGACGAAACGGGAGGCGACACGGGGGTTGACGCTCGCCGCGCCGAACAGCTCCAGGACGTGCTGCGGCGGGGCGCCCAGCATCGCGTTGGTCCACGCCGTCGCGGACTGCGCGTTGTCCCAGAAGCGGCCGAAGGCCAGCTCCATGAACGCGGCGTCGTACGGGCGGTCGCCGTGGTCGAGGATGGCGGCGAGGTAGGCGGCCGCGCACTTCGAGGCGTTGTTGGAGCCCTGGCCGGTGACCGGGTCGTTGAGGACGACCACGTCGGCGAGGCCGAGCACCTGCGCGCCGGAGGGCAGCGTGGCGACGGGCTTGCGGACGGTCGGCGCGAAGCGGCCCGCGAGGGTGCCGCCGGCGTCGGTGAGCGCGAGGTCGGTGCAGCGCTCGGCCTCCCACGGGACGTACGTCCGCAGCAGCTCCTGGAACGTCGCCAGCTGCTGCTCGGGGGCGAGGCCGCCGAAGCAGTCGAGCGGGCCGCCCGGGATGCCCTCGAAGAACATGATGTCGCAGGGGCCGGTGGTGGTGAGGCTGGGCATGGTGAAGTACTCGCCGATGCCGGGGATGACGTTGAAGCTGACGCCGGTGCGGTGCGGCAGCGGCACCATGCCGGTGACGTACGTCAGGGCCAGCGCGCGCTGCGGGGCGGCGAACGGGGAGCGCTGCGCGTCCCGCTCGAACAGCCCGGCGATGGCGCCCTTGCCGGCCGCGACGATCACCAGGTCGGACTCGGCGGCGTAGCGCTCCAGGTCCGCGATACCGGCCTCGCGGATGTCCAGCCGGCCGCCGCGGCGTGCGAACTCGCCCATCCAGAGGGGCATCTTGACGCGCTGGTCGATGGAGCGGGCGGTGGCGTCCAGGCGGGCGTCGAAGGCGAGCGCCCGGCCGCCCTGGCCGTCGGCGATGTTCACGCCGAGCCCGGAGATCGCCGGGCAGGCGTCGCCCCAGAAGTCGAGGCCGAGGTTGCGCTCGTGGGCCAGCGCGGTGCCGAACATGGCCTGGCTGGACATGACCCGGCCCTCGCGGATCTGCTCACCGGTGCGGTTGGAGACGACGGTGACGTCGTAGCCCTGGTCGATCAGGCCGATACCGAGCTGGAGCCCGGCCTGACCGGCTCCGACGATGGTGATCTTGCGCATGGGTGGGACCTCCGGGGGTTCGGATGATGCGGTGGAGAGGGGTGCCGTGCGCCGCCGTGCGCGGGACGGCACGGCGACGCGGCGGCGGTGGGGACGCTGCTGTGGGGGGATGGGCGGCTGCCCGCCGGCGGGGGGTCCGGCGGGCAGCCGCGGGAAGCCGGTGCACCCGTGGGACCAGGGGAGAGGTCCGGGTCACCGGCCGGCTACAGGGGCCCGGCCGGTGCGGCGGGCCGGGGCGGGGGCGGGGGTGCGGCGGTGCGCGGGGGCTCGGCCTCGTCGGCGCGCGCCGGGCCGGCGGCCGTCCCGGGGGGCACGCGTGGCGGACCGGCGGCGGGCCGTCCGCCGGGTGTCGCCCCGCTCCTGACGAGCGCGGTGGGGCCCGGCACTCCCTGCATCGTTGATTCCCTGGTCTCTTCTCGGATCCGCGGCGATAGGGGTCCACCTTGGTATGGCAAGATCGTCTTCGCTATCCGGATCACGCGGGTCGCTGTCCCGATCGCGCATCTCGGCGGTGGAGGTTGACATGCCCGCTGATGAGCCCCCGCTCGCAAATCACCAGCTGTTTCACACAGCGGACATCTGGGAGGCGCGGGCCGAGGTCGGCCGTGCCTTCTGCCCGCACGACCTGCGCATCGTGCAGCGCTCGGCGACCCTCGACGCCCGGCTGCACGGCGCCCCCTTCGACCGGACCGGTCTGTACTACCTCGACTACGGGACGGAGGTCCGGATCACCCCGGGCGACCTGGAGAGCTTCTTCCTGGTCCAGATACCGCTCGCCGGATACGCCGAGATCACCTGCGGCCGCGAGGAGATCATTTCCTCGCCGGAACTCGCCTCCGTCCCCTCTCCCGCCGGAAAGCTGGACATGCGCTGGGGCGGCGGCAACCCGCAGCTGATCGTGTGGCTCGACCGGGCGGCCATGGAGGCGCACCTCGGCAGCCTGCTCGGCCGCACCGTGCGCCGACCGATCTCCTTCTCGCTCGGCATGAACCTCACCACGCCGGGCTCCCGCTCCTGGCTCAACATCGTCGACCTGATGCGCCGGGAGGCGGAGGGCCCGGGCGGCATGACCAGCCGCCCGATCGTGACGAAACAGCTCGAATCGCTCCTGATGACCCAGCTGTTGATGGCCCAGCCCCACAACTACAGCCCGGCGCTCCACGGCGAGCAGCCGCGCGTCGCCCCGCCCGCGGTCCGCCGCGCCATGGAGATCATCGAGGCGCACGCCGCCGAGCCGCTCACCGTCGCCGAGATCGCCGAATGCGTCGGCGTCGGCGTCCGCGCCCTCCAGGAAGGCTTCCGCCGCCACCTCGACACCACGCCCCTCGCCTATCTGCGCGAGGTCCGCCTGGATCACGTACGCAAGGAACTCCTGTCCGGCGACCCGGGGACCACGACCGTCACCGCCGTCGCCGCCCGCTGGGGCTTTCTGCACCCGGGACGCTTCTCCGTCGCCTACCGTCGGCAGTTCGGGGAGCCGCCCTCGCAGACGCTGCGGCGGGCCTGCGCCCTTCGACCCTGACCGGCCGAAGCCCCTAATATCGTTCGACATTTCGCCGGCGGGCACCGCGCCCGCCGCCCGTAACCGCCGCCCCACGCTCCACACCCCGACGGGGGAGCCGGGCACCGAGGAGAGGAACGTCCATGCGCGCCCGGAGCATCGGCGCGGTCGCCGCCACCGCAGTGGCACTGGTGGCTGCCCGCGACCTCATGCAGAAGAAGCACGCACTGCTCAGGAACTTCCCGGTGATCGGGCACGCCCGGTACCTGCTGGAGACGATCGGTCCGGAGCTGCGGCAGTACATAGTCACCTCCAACGACGAGGAGCGCCCGTTCAGCCGCGACCAGCGCACCTGGATCTACGCGTCGTCGAAGGGCGAGAACAACTACTTCGGCTTCGGCACCGACAACGACGTCGAGCACATGCAGGGGCACGCCTACGTCAAGCAGCGCACGTTCGCCGGCGCGCTGCCCGACCTGCACGATCCGCAGGTCCCGCTGCCCTCGGCCAAGGTGCTGGGCGGACCGCGCGGCCGCGCCAAGGCGTTCCGCCCGGCGAGCGTGGTGAACATCTCGGCGATGAGCTTCGGTTCGCTCTCCGGCGCCGCGATCACGGCCCTCAACGAGGGCGCGGCGCTGGCCGGCACGATGCACAACACCGGCGAGGGCGGCCTCTCGCCGTACCACCGGAGCGGCGGCGACCTCATCCTCCAGATCGGCACCTCGTACTTCGGCTGCCGCAACGACGACGGCACCTTCAACCTCGACAAGCTGAAGGAGATCGTCGCCGGCGCCCCGGTCAAGGCGCTGGAGATCAAGCTCTCCCAGGGCGCCAAGCCGGGCCTCGGCGGCATGCTGCCGGGCGCGAAGGTCACCCCCGAGATCGCCGAGATCCGCGGCATCCCGGTCGGCGAGGACTGCGCCTCGCCCTCGCGGCACACCGCGTTCCACGACGTCGACTCGATGCTGGACTTCGTCGAACTGCTCGCCACCGAGACCGGGCTGCCGGTCGGCATCAAGAGCGCGGTCGGCGAGATGGAGTTCTGGCAGGAGCTGGCCACGCTGATGGCGCGGGGCGACCGCGGCGTCGACTTCGTGACGATCGACGGCGGCGAGGGCGGCACCGGCGCCGCGCCGCTGATCTTCTCCGACTCGGTGTCGCTGCCGTTCCGGATGGGCTTCTCCCGCGTCTACGGCACCTTCGCCGAGCGCGGGCTCACCGACGACGTCACCTTCATCGGCTCCGGCAAGCTCGGTCTGCCCGAGAACGCCGCCGTCGCCTTCGCCCTGGGCGTCGACATGATCAACGTCGCCCGTGAGGCGATGCTGTCCATCGGCTGCATCCAGGCGCAGAAGTGCCACACCGACAAGTGCCCCACCGGCATCGCCACCCAGGACCCGTGGCTGGTCCGCGGCCTCGACCCCACCTCGAAGGCCACCCGCGCCGCCGTCTACCTGCGCACCCTGCGCAAGGAGCTGATGAAGGTCTCGTCGGCCGTCGGCGTCGCCCACCCGGCGCTCATCACCCCGGCCGACATCGAGATCATGAACGGCGACTACGAGGCCCGCACCCTGGCCGGCGTCTACGGCTACAAGGACGGCTGGGGCGAACTCGGCCCGCACCTCGCCGAGGAGATCACGGCGCTGCTGACCACCGGAGCGCAGCCGTCCGCCGAGCCGGGCGCCTGACACCCGGCGGCCGGTGCCGCGGGCCCGGCTCCGCCCGGAACGGAGCCGGGCCCGCGGCGCGCCGCAACGGCCCGGAGCCCTTCCGCCTCAGGCCCGCATCCCGCCGTCCACCCGCAGCACCGTGCCCGTCACGTACGAGGCGCGGTCGCTCAGCAGCCAGGCCGCGGCCTGCGCGATCTCGTCCGGATCGGCGGCCCGGCGCAGCGGGGTCACGGCGTTGAGCTGCGCGATCGTGCCCGGGGACCGGGCGTCCCAGTCCTGCAGCATCTCGGTGAGCGTGGTGCCCGGAGCGACCGCGTTGACCCGGATTCCCTCCGGCCCGTACGTGGCGGCCGCCGACGCGGTGAGGCTGTTGACCGCAGCCTTCGCCGCCCCGTACACGGGCAGTTCCGGATTGGCCATCAGGCTGCCCACGCTGGAGGTGTTGACGATCGCGCCGCGCCCGGCGGTGGCGCGGATGGCGGCGATCTCCGCGGCCATGGCCACCCACATGCCCTTGAAGTTGACGGCCGAGACCGGGTCGAACTCCTCCTCCGGCAGCCCGTCCAGCGGACCGGGCGGCTGGCCCGCCGCACCGTTGTTGAAGGCCACGTCGAGCCGCCCGTACCGCTCCACGGCCCGGCCGACGGCGGCGCGGACGCTCGCCGGGTCGGCCAGATCGCACCGGACGTGATCCGCGGTGCCGCCCTCCTCGCGGATCTCCTCGGCGACCGCCGCGAGCTGATCGGTGCTGCGCGCCGCGAGGAGGACCCGGGCGCCCTCCCGGGCGAAGAGCCGTGCCGCCGCCGCGCCGATGCCGCGGCCGGCACCCGTGAGGAACGCGACCTTGCCGGCGAGCAGACCGGGAGCCGTGGTGGAGGTGATGGTGGTGTGGTTCATGCCGACGAGCCTGGCCCCGGCGGCCGCGCCCATCCAGGCACCGGCAGTACCTGGCTCGGCGGTCCGCCGCTCCCGCACACTGGACGGGTGGACCGAAAAGAACTGGCAGGCTTCCTGCGCAGCCGGCGCGAACGCCTGAGCCCCGCCACCGTGGGCCTGCCCACCGGACCGCGCCGCCGCACCCCGGGGCTGCGCCGCGAGGAGGTGGCGCAGCTCGCGTTCATCTCGACCGAGTACTACACCCGCCTGGAACAGGCCCGCGGCCCCTCCCCGTCCCGCGAGGTGCTGGCCCAGCTCGCCCGTGCGCTGCGCCTGTCGGACGCCGAACGCGACCACCTCCACCACCTCGCCGGCGCCCCGCCCGGCCCGCCGCCCGGGCCCTCGCGGGAGGTGCGGCAGTCCCTCGTCGACCTGCTCGCCCGGCTGCCGGAGACCGCCGCGCTCGTCCTCTCCGCGACCTACGACGTCCTCGCCTGGAACGAGCTGGCCGCCGCCCTGATGGAGGACTTCTCCGCCCTGCCGCGCCGCGACCGCAACCTGCTGCGACGCGCCTTCCTCACCCCGCACGCCCACGGGCGACGGCTGTACGGCCTCGGGGACACCGACACCTTCGCCCGGACCGCGGCCCAGCAGCTGCGCACCGCCGCCGCGCGCTACCCCGACGCCCCGGAGGTGACCGCCCTGGTCCGCGAACTGCGCGACGGCAGCGAGGAGTTCGCCCGGATCTGGGCGGCCCACGACGTCGCCGCCCGGCCCGCCACCTGCGCCGCCTTCGCCCACCCCCTCGTCGGCCCCGTCCACGTCACCTGCGACATCCTGGACATCGCCGACCGCGACCAGCGGGTCCTGCTCTACTCCGCCGTCCCCGGCTCGCCCTCGCAGGAGTCGCTGCGGCTGCTGTCGGTCATCGGCACCCAGCGCCTGGACGTACCGGGCTGAGCGGTCCGGGCGGCCGCGCGGGGGAGCCGGGACGGCCCGCGCGGCCTTGCGGGGGCGGCGGTCGGGCTCAGTCCGGTGGCCACCGGAGTTCCCCCCGGGCCCCCGTTCCGCCGCCGGATCCGCCCTGGTGCACAATCGCCGCGTGCCTGTCTCCGTTGCCGATCTGCTCGCCGAACCGACCCTGCGGCTGCGGGCGCTGAGCAGCCACTGCCACGACGCCGACCGGCGCATCGGCTGGGTCTCCACGACGGAACTGCCCGACCCGCTGCCGTTCCTGCGCGGCGACGAGCTGGTGATGACGACCGGCCTGCGGGAGCGGGACGCCGCCGAATGGACCCGGCTCCTCGAACGGCTGGCGGAACTCCCGGTGGCCGCGGTGTGCTTCGGCACCGGGCTGGTGCACCAGGAGGTGCCGCCCGCCGTCGTCGAGACCGCCGAGCGGACCGGGCTGGCGCTCGTCGGCTCACCGGTCGAGGTGCCGTTCGTCCAGATCAGCCGCTGGGTGGCCGACCGGATCTTCGCGGAGCGGTACGACGCGGTGCGGTCGGCCGCCGCCCTGCAGGACCAACTCGTCCGCGAGCTGCTGTCCGGTCACGGACTGCGCGGAATGCTCCGGCGGCTGCACCGCGAGCTGGGCGCGGGCCCGGTGGCCGTGGTCGAGCCCGGCGGCCGCGTCCTGGCGCGCCACCCCGCCGCGTCCCGCCGCGAGGACGCTCGCCCCGGGACGGACGGGCCGGACGCGGAGCACCCGGGAGAGTCCGTACCGGTCCTGGTGGACGGCGTACCGGTCGCGGAGCTGCGGACCGGGCGCCCCACCCCGCGGCAGGACATCCTGTCCTTCGCCACCAGCATCCTCGGCCTCGAAGTCGCCCGTCACCAGGCCGTGCTCACCGGACGGCGGGAACTCCTCGGGCAGGTGCTGGAGGACGTCTTGCACCGCACGGTCTCCGACGGCGACGCCCGCCGCCGGCTGGCGTCGTACGGACTCGCCGCGGACGGCCCGCACACGGTCATGGTCGCCCGGGTCGGCGGCGACCCCGCACGGCTGCGGAGCCTGCCGTGGACCCTGGGCCCGCTCCTGGAACGCGCGCACGACCGGCTGCCCACCGCTCTGGTCGACGACGCCGTGACGGTCGTCGTGCCGGACGGGGCCGATGCCGGGGCCGCCGCAGGGACGGTCGCGGAGCATCTGAGCGTGCTCGACCCGCAGGTCCGTGTCGGGGTGGGGGAGCCGCGGCGCGGCGTGAGCGGGCTGCGGCTCGGCTACTTCGAGGCCCGCCAGGCCGCCCGGTCCGGTCCCGGCGTGCACCGGGCGGCGCCGCTGAGCATCGCCGGTCTGCTGATGGGCAATCTGGATCTGCCGCTGCGGGAGCTGGGGCACGCGGTGCTCGCCCCGCTGGTCCACCACGACGAGGCCCACCGCGCCGAACTCGTCACCACCCTGCGGTCGTACCTCTCCCACGACTGCTCATCCGCCGCGACCGCCCGCGAGCTGACCCTCCACCGCAACAGCCTGCGCTACCGGCTCCAGCTGATCGAACACCTCACCGCCCGCGACCTCGGCAGCCTCACCGACCGCATGGAGCTGTGGCTCGCCCTGACCGCCCTCGACGCCGACCCGGCGGGCGCGCCGCCCGAGGCGACCTCGTAGGGCGACACATGCCTGAGCCGGGGATCACCGCCCCGCGTCGAGGGCGAGCCACGCGGCCGGGTACGCATCCGGCGCCTCGGGGCCGACTCCGACCGGCCCCTGCGGCCACCGGACGGCGGCTCGGGGCAGAGGGGAGCGCCCGGGGAGCCCTGCCCTACCCGCGCTCCCGGTCCCGGCTTCGGCCCCGGCTCCCGGAGAGCCACTGTGCGACGATCTCCTCGGCGTGCTCGCCGAGCGCCGGGCTCGGGGCCGTCGGCGCGGATCCGTGCGCCGCGGCGCCCGCCGGGCCCGGTGCGGTGCCCGCCGGGCCCGGTGCGGTGCCCGCCGTCGGGTCCGGCGCGGCGTCCCCGAAGTGCGCCGGCTGCCGCAGGAACGGCGTGCGGCCCAGGACCGGATGGTCGAACTCGCCGATCAGGCCCCGCTGCCGGATCTGGTCGCTGCGCACCGCATCGGTCAACTCCCAGATGGGGGCGGCGGGGACGCCCGCCGCCCGCGCGAGGTCGAGGGCCCGCTCCGTCGTGAGGCCCGTGGACCACGCCTCGGTGATCTCCCGCACCTGCTCGATGTGGCGCGAGCGGGCGGCGTCGTCGCCGAACCGCGGATCGGCCGGCAGCTCGGGCCGCCCCACCAGCGCGGCGAACCGGGCGAACACCGCATCGCTCGCCACCGCGATCGCCACCAGCCCGTCGGCGGTGCGGTAGGTGTCGAACGGTGTGGAGACCGGATGCCGGTTGCCGACCCGCCCCGGCAGGCTGCCGGTCGCGGTCAGCAGACTCATCGCGGTCACCTGCAACGACACCAACGAGTCGAGCATGGCCACATCGATGTGCCGCCCCCGCCCGCCGCGCTCCCGGTCGTACAGCGCCGCGCCGATGGCCCAGGAGGCGAACAGCCCGGCCAGCAGATCACCGACCGACTCACCCACCCTGGTGGGCGGCCCGCCGGGCACGCCCGTACCGGCCATCAGCCCGGACATCGCCTGCACGATCAGATCGTAGGCGGGGCGTTCGCGCAGCGGACCGCTCTGCCCGAAGCCCGAGATGCTCGCGTAGACCAGACGCGGGTTGAGGGCCGCGAGCGTGGCGTGGTCGATGCCCAGCCGCTGCGCCACACCGGGGCGGAAGTTCTCGACGAAGACGTCCGCACGGGCGGCCAGCCGCAGCAGCAGCGCATGGTCACCGGGGTCCTTCAGATCGAGGGCGATGCTGCGCTTACCGCGGTTGAGCTGCGCGAAGTACACGCTCTCCCCGTCCCGGAACGGCCCGAGACGGCGGGCGTCGTCACCGGCGGGCGGCTCGACCTTGACCACGTCCGCCCCCAGATCCGCCAGCAGCGCGGTGCAGTACGGGCCCGCCAGCACCCGGCTCAGGTCCAGCACCCGCAGCCCTTGGAGAACGGTCATCGCTTCACGCCTTTCGGTCGGTGGCTCGCATCCGGCCTGCGGAACGTATGCGGGCCCGGGCCGCGGCGTCGATGTGCCGCTGCACGAACATCTCGCCGATCCCGGTGCACCCGCACCTTGGCGTGGCGCATCCCCGTACGCCGCAATGGATCCGCGCCGCACCCACAGCGCGTGCCCCGCCGATCCCGCACCCGAGAAGGACGCCGCCATGACGGACCCCACCACCACCCCGTATCTGCTGCCCGGGACGTACGACGAGTTCCGCGCCGCGGCCCGTGCCGTCGCCGAGAAGGAGCTGGGCCCGCGGGCCGCCGAGGTCGACGCGCGGGGCGGCTTCCCGCACGAGAACTACGCGGCGCTCACCGCGGCCGGGCTGCACGCGCCGGGCATCCCCGAGGAGTACGGCGGCGACGGCGTCGACGCGCTCGCCGCGGCCATCGCCGTCGAGGAGGTCGCCCGCGTCTGCGCCTCGTCCTCCACCATCCAGACCTCCAACAAGCTCGGCGTCGTACCGCTGCTGCTGGCCGGCACGGAGGAGCAGCGGCGCCGCTACCTGCCCGAGGTCGCCGCGGGCGAGGCGCTGATGGCGTACGCGATCAGCGAGCGCGAGGCCGGCAGCGACGTCGCCGCGATGCGCTGCCGGGCGACCCCCGACGGCGACGGCTGGGTCCTGGACGGCGTCAAGACCTGGATCACCTCCGCCGGGATCGCCGCGTACCTCATCGTCTTCGCCGTCACCGACCCCGGCTCCCGCGGGATCTCGGCCTTCGTCGTGCACGCCGACGACCCCGGCATCGGCTACGGCGAACCCGAACGCAAGATGGGCCTGAAGGGCTCGGTCACCCGCGAGGTGTACTTCGACGGCTGCCGGATCCCCGGCGACCGCCTCCTCGGCGAGCGGGGGAGGGGACTGCGGGTGGCGCTGGCGACCCTCGACCACACCCGCGTCTCGGTCGGCGCCCAGGCCCTCGGCATCGCCCAGGGCGCCCTCGACACCGCCGTCGCCTACGTGCGGGAACGCCGCCAGTTCGGCAAGGCCCTAGCCGACTTCCAGGGCGTCCAGTTCCTGCTCGCCGACATGGCGATGAAGGTGGAGTCGGCCCGGCAGCTGGTCTACGCCGCCGCGGCCCGCAGCAGCGCGGCCGCCCCCGACCTCACGTACTTCGGCGCGGCCGCCAAGTGCCTGGCGTCCGACGCCGCCATGGCGGTGACGACCGACGCGGTGCAACTGCTCGGCGGCTACGGCTACACCCAGGACTTCCCCGCCGAGCGCATGATGCGCGATGCGAAGATCACCCAGATCTACGAGGGCACCAATCAGATCCAGCGCATCGTCATGGCCCGGAAGCTGCTGGAGAAGCGCTAGGGGGTGTCTTTTCGATCTTCGTGGGTCAGGCCCCACGAAGATCGGGAAGACACCCCCTAGGTCCAGGACAGGGCGGCGCATCTCCTTCGGCCCCAACTATTCCGACCGGCGGCCCGATTCATCACTTGGGTGGAACTTCCCCGGCGCTTCTGGCCGGTCGCGAGCGGCCCCTCGAAACTGGTGCGGAATGCCGGGATCACCTGATCCGACCAGGTGTGTCCCGCATGCACAGAAGGGGGAAAGCGATCCGTCACAGGAGATTTCACCTCAGCGTTCTCGCCGTACTCGCCTCGCTGGCCGTCGCGGGCATGTCGGCACCGTCAACCTCCGCGTCCGCGCACGACGCCCACCCACCGGCAGGGCCCGGCCCGCAGATCACCGCCGCGGAAGCGGTGCCGGGCGTCGCGCCACCCGGCGCCGGGGCGAGCGCGGTCTATCTGGACCGCACCGGCCGGGTGCTGGACATGCACGGCTCCGGCCTGCCCTGGCAGGCCGCGGCGTTCGGATGCACCCCGGTCAGCGGACGGGACAATCCCCACCGCTCCGGCACCGGCGTGGCGGCGTCCGGCCACGGCTGGTGGAAGAAGGGGAACTGCAGCAACGACCGCGCCAAGGTGTTCAACTGCCTGTACGAGTGGTATACGGACAACACCTGGCGTCAGCAGGCGTGTTCCGCCACCGAAACGCTCAAACCCGGCGGCGGGAGCACCCACCGCACGGTGGCCCGCCGCGACTGCCGTGACACGCAGCGGACGTCCTGGCGCAACCACGTGGACGTCGACGTGATCGGCGAGATCGACACCGCCGAGAAGCCGATGAACCAGGCCGATATGGACTGCCGGGTGTACTGAGGGACCGTGCCGGCCGCCGTCGAGGGCAGGCCGTGCAAGCCGCAGCGGAACCACGGAGGACGAAGTGTCAGAGCAGGGTGCCACCGCACAACCGGGCATCGCGCCCACGTCCCACCGCACCGCGGGCACCCTGTTCGCCGCCCTCTACGGCGAGTTGACCCCGCACTCCTGGCACGACCCCGCGTCCGAACACGACGCCTACCAGCTCTTCCACCAGCGCTCACTCGCCATGGGCTGGCTCGACGACCGGGCGGGCGCCGCGGCGGAGACGGATCCCGCCAGGCGCGCCGCCGTCGCCCCGGGGCTGTGGGCCATGAACGACGCCGGATGGAGCCACCCCCTCGCCGCTCCCGAGCCGCAGCTGATCGCGTGGTTCCAGGTCGAGGCCGGCGCCGTGGCGGGGGACCGGCCGCTCCCCGTCCAGCCGTTCCTGCGCTGCGCCGAGGACACCGCGGCCCGGATCGGCACGGTGCGCCTCTCCGCGGTGCAGCTCCTCCTGCCGGTCCACGGCCTCGATCCCTCCGCCCGCCCGGCGTCCGCACGCGTGCCGTCCCTCCAGACGGCCGACTGGTTCGGCGAGTACGACCCGCGGGCGCGGACACCGGTGACGGTCCGCATCGACAGCGGACGCTCCCCGTCGCTCTCCGCGGTCGCACCGCAGCTCGCCCAGCGCCTCGGTCGGTTGGACCAGGGCGTCTTCGCCTGCGGCGCGCACGACCTCGCGGCTCCGGGCGGCGTGCCGGCGCCGCCGTTCGACGACAGCTTCTGGAACGGGCCGCCCGGGCACGGCACCACCCTCACCGGCGTACTCGCGGAGTGGTCGTGCGAGGCCGTCGGCTGGCTGGCCGAGGTCGTCGCCGACTCCGCCGCCGGGCTCGGTGTACGGGAACCCCTGCTCGTCACCGTCCTGCGGACCTGAGCCCGGCAGTTCTCCGCCGGCCCGGCCACGCTCTCCCCGCGGCGCCTGTTCCCGCGGCCCGTGCGGCGCCGGGGGGCTTTTCGGTCTTCGTGGGGCAGATCGTCACGGCCCCGCGAAGAGCGGGAAACACCCTCTAGAGTCGGCTCCGTGATCGTATGGCTCAACGGCACCCACGGTGTGGGCAAGACGACGACCAGTGCGCTGGTGCAGCAGCTGCTCCCGGACTCCCGGGTGCTCGACGCCGAGAAGGTCGGCGAGACGCTGATGGACATCGCGCCGGGGCTGCCCGGGACGGACAACTTCCAGCACTGGCCACCGTGGCGGCCGCTCGTCGTGGAGACCGCCCGCCACGTCCTCGACTACACCGGCGGCACCCTGGTGATGCCCATGACCGTGCTGGTCGAGGCGTACTGGCGCGAGATCAGCGCGGGCCTCGCCCGGCACGCCATTCCGGTACGGCACTTCGTCCTCCACGCCGACGAGGCGACCCTCCGCCGGCGCATCGCGGGGGACACCGTGCTCGGCCCCGACTCGCCCTTCCGCCTCCGCTACCTGGAGCCCTACGCCGAGGCGGCCCGCACCTGGCTGCACACGGAGGCCGAGGTCGTCGACACCACCCACCTCACGCCCGCTCAGAGTGCCGCGCGGATCGCGGCGGCCGTCCGGGGCTGAGGCCCGCCCGGCCGTGCGTGGCACTGACCGGTGCCGGGCCGCTGCCGGTTGGCCCGCGGGCGAGGGCGCCTCCGCCGCCGGGGAAGGCGTATGCCGGGCAATGAGGTGATGGCCTCCGCGCTCCGCGGCGGCTGCGCCGCCATCGGCCCGGCGCCGGTGTGAGATGTCCCCACAGCCACCGACCGCCGGCCCGGCGGACCGGCGAAGACCGAGGCGGAGGACGGGACCATGGTCGAACTGGACGAGCGATTCGACGTCGTCGTACTCGGCGCCGGGCCCGGTGGCTACGTCGCCGCCGTCCGCGCCGCCCAACTGGGCCGGAGCGTCGCCGTCGTCGAGGAGAAGTACTGGGGCGGCGTCTGCCTGAACGTCGGCTGCATCCCCAGCAAGGCCCTGCTGCGCAACGCGGAGCTGGCCCACCTCTTCACCCGGGAGGCGAAGACCTTCGGCATCAAGGTCGAGGGGCGGGTCTCCTTCGACTATGGCGAGGCGTTCCGCCGCAGCCGCAAGGTCGCCGACGGCCGGGTCAGGGGCGTCCACTACCTGATGAAGAAGAACAAGATCACCGAGGTGAACGGGCGCGGCACCTTCCTCGGCCCGCACGTCCTCCAGGTCGCCGACTACGACGGCAACACCCGGACCATCGGCTTCACGGACTGCATCATCGCCACCGGCGCCACCCCGAAGCTGCTGCCCGGCACCAAGCGCAGCGCGCGGGTGGTGACCTACGAGGAGCAGATCCTCGCCGAGGAACTTCCGCGGTCGATCGTCATCGCCGGCGCCGGGGCCATCGGCGTGGAGTTCGCCTATGTGCTCCACCAGTACGGCGTGCAGGTCACGGTCGTCGAGTTCCTCGACCGCATCGCCCCGCTGGAGGACGCCGAGGTCTCCGCCGAACTCGCCCGCCGGTACCGCAAGCTGGGCATCGACGTGCTGACCGCCACCCGCGTCGAGTCCATCGACGAATCCGGCCCGCAGGTCCGCACCACCGTCACCGGCAAGGACGGCACCTCGCGGATCCTGGAGGCGGACAAGGTCCTCCAGGCCCTCGGCTTCGCCCCCAACGTCACCGGCTACGGCCTGGAGAACACCGGCGTGGCGCTCACCGACCGCGGTGCGATCGCCGTCGACGGCCGCTGCCGCACGTCCGTCCCGCACCTCTACGCCATCGGCGACGTCACCGCCAAGCTGATGCTCGCGCACGCCGCCGAGGCCATGGGCATCATCGCCGCCGAGACGATCGCCGGCGCCGAGACCATGGAACTCGACTACGTGATGATCCCGCGGGCCACGTACTGCCAGCCCCAGATCGCCAGCTTCGGCCACACCGAGGAACAGGCCCGCGACCTCGGCTACGACGTCAAGGTCGCCACGTTCCCGTTCACCGCCAACGGCAAGTCCCACGGCCTCGGCGACACCGCCGGCTTCGTCAAACTCATCAGCGACGCCACGCACGGCGAGCTGATCGGCGGCCATCTGATCGGCCCGGAGGTCACCGAACTGCTGCCGGAGCTGACCCTGGCCCAGCAGTGGGATCTCACCGTCCACGAGGCCGCCCGCAACGTGCACGCCCACCCGACCCTGGGCGAAGCCGTCAAGGAGGCCCTGCACGGGCTGGCCGGTCACATGATCAACATGTGAGCGGCGGGTTCCCGCGGTTCTCGGTGCTGCTCCCGGGCGGGGCAGGGTGGCTGACGCACCGTCCGCCGGACGTCGGCAGGCGGGATGACGCGCGTCCGCATGAATCCGGTTGACCATCTCTGCACCGATCGCCAGGGTGAACGCGGCAGGAGGCGGCTTCGACCTGTCCCCGCTCCGCGGCCGGCCTCCGGTTCCCCTGCAACGGCACCCGCATCGCTGTGCAAGAGAGGAAAACCCTCCGCCCATGACCGACAAGGCCGGCCCCACCGCCGTCCCGGGAGACGCAAACCCCGGCGTCATCGTCGTCTCCGGCATCTCCGCCGCGGGCAAGTCGACCGTCGCGCAGGCCCTTGCCGAGCGGCTGCCCCGTTCGGCGCACGTACGCGGCGACATCTTCCGCCGCATGGTCGTCAACGGTCAGGCGCACATGACCGCCGAGGCCCTGCCGGAGGCCGTCGCGCAGCTGCGCCTGCGGCACCGGCTGGCCGCCGCGGCGGCCGACGCCTACGCCGAGGCCGGTTTCACGGCCGTCCTTCAGGACGTTTTCCTCGGCGAACACCTGCGGAAGATCACCGAGATGATCAGCTGCCGTCCGCTCGCCGTGGTGGTGCTGGCACCCGACCCGGACGTCGTGGCCCGGCGCGAGGAGAAGCGCTCCAAGACCGGCTACGGACCCGACTGGCGGCCCAAGGACCTGGACAAGGTGCTCCGGGAGAGCACGCCCCGCATCGGGTTGTGGCTCGACACCTCCCACCGGACGGTCGACGAGACCGTTGACGAGATCCTCCGGCGCGCCTGGGGCGAGGGCGCCGTCTTCTGACCACGCCGACGGGCTCCCGGGGCGCCGCCACGCCCCTCACGGACCCGCGGTGACCAGGCCGTGCGGATCGTGCGCCGGACGGCCGCCGACGAGTGTGGCCAGGACGGAGATCGCGCCGATGCGGTCGGGGGCGCAGGTCGTGGGGTCGGCGTCGAGCACCGTGAGGTCCGCCAGCAGGCCGGGGACCAGCCGGCCCTTGCGGTCCGCGGTGCCGGTGGCGTGGGCCGAGCCGACCGTCCAGGCGCGCAGGGCGGTGGCGGCGGGTACGCCCTCGTGCGGGCCGAAGGGCGCGCCGCTCTCCGTCAGCCGCTCCACCATCGCCTGCATCGCGGCGAGCGGCGCGCCCGGTGCGACGGGGCGGTCGGAGCTGCCCGGCACGGTGAGCCCGAGATCGAGGAAGGAGCGCAGCCGGTACGCCCAGCCCGCCCGGCGGGCGCCGAGACCGGCGGCCATGCTCTCGCCGAACGCCGGGATGAAGTTGTGCTGCGGTACGGGCACCACCCCCAGGGACGCGAACGCCGCGAGCTGATCGGGGCGGACCACCCCCGCGTGCTCGATGCGGTGGTGCACCCCGGGGCGCGGCGCCTCGCGCTGCGCCCGCGCGTACGCCGACAGGGCCAGGTCGACGGCGCGGTCGCCGATGGCGTGCGCGGCCACCGTCCAGCCCGCCCGGTGCGCCGCGACGACCGTGCCGGCCATCGCGTCCGGATCGCCCTGGAAGTAGCCGGTGTTCTCGTGCGGGCAGCCGCAGAACGGCTCGGAGACGGCGGCGGTGCGCCCGAACAGCGAACCGTCCAGGAAGATCTTCACGGGCCCGACGGAGAGCGTGTCGTCCCCCAGGCCCGTCCGTATCCCCAGGTCGAGACCGAGGGTGAGGTCGTCGTCCGGATGCGCGGTCAGCGGGTGCAGCACATCGGCGGCCACCATCAGCTGGGCCCGCGCACGCAGCCGCCCGGTGTCCCGGGCGTGTTGGTAGGCGGCGAGTTCCACGGGGGTGTGGCCGATCCAGCCGCCGCCGATCCCGGCCTCCGTGAAGCTGGTGATGCCCTCGGTGAGGTAGTGCCCGGTGGCCCGGTCGACCGCCGCGGCGACGGTCTCGACGGAGTACGGCAGCACCTGGTCCTGGACGAGGCGCTGCGCGGTCTCCTCCAGGAGGCCGTTCGGCCGGCCGTCCGCGTACCGGGCCACGACCCCGCCGGGCGGATCGGCGTGGCCCGGCTCCAGGGCGCCGGCCGCCCGCAGCACCGGCGAGTTGACGACGCAGGCGTGCCCCGAGGCGTCCTTGAGCCAGACGGGCCGCCCGCCCGCCGCCCGATCCAGCGCGTCCCGGTGGGGCCGGCGGCCGCCCGGGCCGCCGGGGGCCAGGCCCGCTCCGACGACCCACGCCCCGGCGGGCAGCTCCGCCGCGTGCGCGGCGACCGCCGCGTACACCTCGTCCGGATCGCGCACACCGGACAGATCGAGCTGACCGAGCGTCAGGCCGAACCAGGCGGTGTGACAGTGCGCGTCGTTCAGGCCCGGGACGACGGTCGCGCCGCCCGCGTCGAGCACCCGGGCCGCGGCGAGATGCGCCACGTCCTCGTCGAGCCCGACGACGCGGCCGTGCAGCACCCCCAGGGTGTGCGCGGTGGGCCGCCGTTCGTCGAGGGTCAGGATGCGCGCATTGCGCACCAGAAGATCGAGCAGCACGGGATGTCCTCTCCTCACCGCCACACCGTGTCCTGACGGTCGTACGTCCGCCCCGCGGGCGCGGGGCGCTTGCGGAGTTCGCCCTTGGCGACGCGCTCCGACGGGGTCAGCGGGAGCCGGTCGCGCAGCTCCCAGTAGCGGGGCACCTTGAAGGCGGCCAGCCGCTCGCCGCAGTGGGCGGCCAGCTCGTCCGGGCCGGGCGCCGGTCCGTCGCCGTCCGGCACGACGTACGCCTTGATCTCCTCGCCGCGCAGCTCGTCGGCGACCGGCACGACGGCGGCCAGCCGGACCCGCGGGTGCGCGGTCAGCACCTCCTCCACCTCGGCCGCTGCGACGTTCTCGCCGCTGCGCCGGATCATGTCCTTGAGCCGGCCCCGGAAATGGACCCGGCCCTCCTCGTCCAGGTGGCCGAGGTCCCCGGTGCGGAACCAGCCGTCCGCGAAGGCGGCCGCGGTCGCGTCCGGGCGGCCGAGATAGCCCGCCATCATGCCCGGGCCGCGCAGCTGGATCTCGCCGGCCGTGTGGGCCGGGAGCGCGGCGCCGTCCGGCCCGGCGATGCGGACGGCGCGGTGCCGCAGCGGCCGGCCGATGCAGCCGCTGCCGACCGCCGCATCGTGGTCCGCGGGCCCGACGCGCAGGTCCGCGCCGGTCTCCGTCATGCCGAACGCCTCGTACCACGGGACGCCCCAGCGCTCCTCCAGCCGGGCGTGCAGCGCGGGCGGAATGGCGGAGCACTGGACGGCGCGGACGCGGTGGTCGCGGTCCTCGGGGTGCTCCGGCATCCGCAGCAGCAGCGCGGGCATCAGGCCCAGGCAGTAGAAGTACGTGACGCGGTGCTCCCTGACCTTCTGCCAGAAGGTGGTGGGGTGGAACCGGTCCAGAACGACGAGGCGGCTGCCGGCGAGCAGGGCCGCGGCGACGTTCCACTGCGGGTCGATGTAGTGGAACGGCTGGCAGGTGAGCAGCGTGTCGTCCGGCCCCAGGTGCGGGAACTCGGCGACGAGACTGCCGGCCAGGGCCAGCCAGTAGCGGTGCGGCAGCAGGCAGCCCTTGGGACTGCCGGTGGTGCCGGAGGTGTACTGGACGTTGACGAGCTCATCGGGACCGCACGGGCCGCCGGACGAGACGGGGGCCGGAACGGCGGGCGGCGCAACCTCGTCGACGTAGCGGACGGCGCGCAGGGTGGGCACGGCCGCCAGCAGCTCCTCGGCCATCGGCCGGAACTCCTTGCAGGTCACCAGCAACTGGGCGCCGGAGTCCCGCAGGACGTGCGCCGCGTCGTGGCTGCGGTAGGCCGTGTTGACCGGCACCATCGCGGCGCCGAGCGCCGCCAGGGCCAGCCAGGTGAGCGGGAACTCCGGGCGGTTGCGCAGCAGCACGGCGACCCGGGCGTCCCGCCCGACACCGGCCGCGCTCAGCTCCGCCGCGGTCCGCCGGACGCCGCGCGCCACGCCGGCGAAGGTGAGGTCGCGGCCGTACTCGTCGAACGTCCAGGCCACCCGGTCGGGCCACCGGTCCGCCGCCCGCTCCACGAGCGTCACCAGATCGGGTACGGACTCCGGCGGCAGCTCCGCACACCCCGGGGCGTCCTGCGCGCTCATCGCCCGCCCTCCCGGGCCGGTGCGGGCGCTTGCGTGAACGCCTGCCGGGGGCGCTCGTGCTCGCCGCTCTCCCCGGTGAGCTGGGCCGCCGACACCTCCCGTGCCAGGGCCTGTTCGACGGTCCCGTCCAGACCCTCGTCGATCAGCTGCTTGGCGAGCGCGAGCGCGAACGGCGGCCGCCCGGCGAGGACGGCCGCCAGCTCGGCCGCCACGCTCTCGTGCCGCCCCGGTGGGCTGATCCGGGTGACCAGCCCCAGCCGCTGCGCCTGACGGGCGTCGAAGTGCTCGCCCAGCAGGACCAGTTCCTTCGCCTTGATCGCGCCGACGGCGGTGGTGAGCAGGCGGGAGACGCCCCCGGTCACACTGAGCCCGACACCCACCTCCGGGAAGCCGAACCGGGTGCCCTCCGCCGCGACGACCAGATCGCAGGAGAGCGCGAACTCGCAGCCGGCGCCCAGCGCGTAGCCGTGCACGGCGGCCACGACGGGGAAGGGGGCGTCCCGGATCAGCCGGGTCACCTCCTGGATGCGGTCCAGGCGGGCGCGGGTGCCCGCGGCGTCCGCCGGCGCGGGCTCGGCCTTGAGGTCATGGCCGGAGCAGAAGGCCCGGCCCGCCCCGCACAGGACGGCCGCGCGCACGCCCTCGTCGGTCGCCCGGCGCAGCGCCGCCAGCAGATCGTCGACGAGATGCTCGGTCACGGCGTTGAGCCGGTGCGGCCGGGAGAGGCGGATGCGGGCGATGCCGTGGTCGAGGACCGCGTACGCGACGCGGGGCTCCTCGGCGCCGCCGTCCGGCCGGACGCTGTTCGCCGTACCGGTGGGAATGGGGTCAGTAGCCACAAGGTGCTCCTCGGAAGTCGCCGAACAGCGCGCACGTTACTCTATCGATCGGTCGATCGATAGAGGCTTGCGTACGAGGACTCGGACCCGGTGAATCGATGGTTCGGCGGCGTCCGAGGCGGGTGGGGAAGCGGGGTGGCGCGGCCGTACGCCGCTGCCTTGAGGGGGACGTACGTCGCCGCCCGAAGGGGGAAGGGGCTGCGTCAGGCCGAGGTGGGCGTGCTCGCGCCCAGGCTGACCTGCCAGATCTCCTCCACCAGCGCCCGCGCCGTGCGGATCTCGGCGGGCTCGGGACGCGGCATCGAGTGCGCCGGGACGCCGAGCAGTTGCAGCGCCAGGCGCGCATGGGCCGTCGCCACCCCGTCGAGCGCGATCGAGCCGTCGGGGGAGTACCACGTGGCGACCCCGGAGCACATCTCCAGCAACGCCATCCGCGCGAAGGTCCGGTCGGGCACCGTGAACAGGCCGGAGGCGCAGCCGTTGGCGATGGCGTGGCGCCAGTGGTCCTCGTACGCGTCCCGCAGCGCCACCATCGCCGTGCGGCGCTCGGGCCCGAGCGCCTCCAGCTCGTTGTCGACCACGGCGGTCTCCTCCGGGCGCAGCGCATGGGTGAGCACATGGACGTGCACCAGCCCGGTGATCTGCGCCTGCGGATCGGACGCGTCCGCGACGATCCGGCCGGCCGCGTCGTTCAGCCGGTCCAGGCTGGCCCGCATGATGGAGGCGAGCAACTCCTCCTTGGTGCCCATGTAGTGGTAGAGGGTCGCGGACGACATGCCCGCGCCCTCGGCCAACTCCCGGATGCCCACACCGTGGAAGCCCTTCGCGGCGAACAGCCGGATCGCCGCGTCCCAGACCTGGCGACGTGCGTGCGCGCCGGCGCGTGTGCTGGGGGCCTTGGCCACGGGACGATCCTTCGCTCGGAGCGGGCACGCTGGACGGACGGGCCGAGTTTACCGCGCCCTATCGGCCGATCGATTGGCGAGCGGGATGCGTGCCATGGCAGGCACGCACCGGGACGCGGTCCGCCGTCCCACCGGTCACCGCTACCGCCCGCCCCCGCCACTCCTGCCCGCCCGCCGCTGCCGCAGCGCCCCGACGCCCGCCGCCACCACCGTGACCGTCAGCGTCAGGAACAGCGAGCGCTGCGTGGTCGCGTCGAAGGCCAGCAGCACGAGGACCGCCGCCAGCGCCGTGACGACCGTCCACGACAGCCAGGGGTAGGCCCACATCCGTACCGCCGGTGTCCGTCCCAGCCGCTCGGCCCGCATCCGGCTGCGGATCTGGCACGCCGCCACGCACAGATACATCAGGACGATCACCGCCCCGGTGGAGTCCAGCAGGAAAGTGAAGATCGTGGCGGTCCCCGCGAAGTACTTCGACGCGAGGGTGAGAAGCCCGGCGCCCGCGGCGACCAGCACCGCGGGCACGGGGACGCCGCGCGCATTGGTCCGCGCGAAGAGCCGGGGCGCCTCGCGCTGCCCGGCCAGGGCGAAGAGCATGCGGGACGCCGTGTAGAGGCCGGAGTTCAGGCAGGACGCCACCGCGACCAGCACGATCAGATCCATGAGCCGGCCCGCCTGGGGCACGCCCAGCGCGTCGAGCGCCGCCGAGTAGGGGCTGGACGTGACGCTCGCCCGGTCGTATGGCAGCAGCGTGACGATGACCCCGATGGAGCCGATGTAGAAGATGAGGATGCGGGCGGTGGTGGAGCGGATCGCCTTGCGCACCGCCTCCGCCGGGCGCGGCGCCTCGCCCGCCGCGATGGTGACCACCTCGGCGCCGCCGAACGCGAAGATCACGGTCAGCACGCTCGGCAGCACCGCGTACCAGCCCTCCGGGGCGAAGCCGCCGTGCCCGAGGAGGTTGGCCGTGCCGGGGGGGTCCGTACCCGGCAGCAGCCCCGCGACGGCCAGCACGCCCAGCCCGATGAAGGCGGTGATGGCCACCACCTTGATCAGGGCGAACCAGTACTCGGCCTCGCCGAACGCCGCCACATGGATCAGATTCGACGCCGTGAGCACGGCGAGGAGCACCAGCGAGGCGACCCAGGCGGGGACCGCGGGCACCAGATGGTGGGCCAACTCGCCGCCGATGACCGCCTCCAGGCCGACCGTCACCCACCACGAGTAGGCGTAGAGCCAGCCGATCGCGAGCCCGCACCAGCTGCCGAACTCCCGCGAGGCGTAGTGCGCGAACGATCCGGTGCTCGGGTCCGCCACGGCCAGTTCGGCGAGCATCCGCATGACGAGGATGACCAGCAGCCCCGCGATGGCGTACGAGACCAGGGCCGCCGGACCGGTGCTGCGGATGACCGTGCCCGACCCCACGAACAGGCCCGCGCCGACCACCCCGCCGATGGCGATCATGCTCATCTGGCGGTTCCGCAGACCGCGCCGGAGACCGGAACCGCCGTCCGTCCGCCCGGCGTCGGCGTCGTTGTCGGAGCCCGCGGCGGCGGCCGGCCCGCCGGTGTGCGCGCGGGCCGCCTCCGTGGCGAGGGGGCGGGACGCGGCCCCGGGCGGGGATGGAGCCTGTCGGGGTGCTGCGGAATCCCGGGTCATGGCCACTCCAGCTCACTCGATCGATCGGTCGATTGATTTGCGACAAGGTAGGTCCGGAGCTGGGCCAGGACAAGACTTCTCGCCGAGGGGATTTCCGTCTCCGCCCAACACCCGCTGGTCAGGCCCTGATTGCCGAGCGGGGGAGGCGCCGGAGAGGCGGGGCGGTATCGAGACCGCCGGTGTGTCAAGACGTTGCGTCGCGCCGTGGTGGCGCCCTAGGCTCTCGAACGATCGAACGAGAGCGCACCTCAGCACACCTCCGTCACCAGGCACCGGGGCGGCGAGCCGAAGGAGCACCGTGGACGTCCCGCACCTCACGCACACCGCGCCCGTGTACTACGACGAGTTCGACCTCAACGGACATCTCCACAACGCGCGGTACGCCCTCCACATCGAACGCGCCACGACGGCGGCCTTCGCCGGGGCCGGCTACGACACGGGGGAGACCGTGGAACGCCATCCCGACCTGCGCTACGTCGTGCGCCGGTTCGCCATCGACTTCCTGGTGCCGGTGGAGGGCGCCGATCGGCTCGCCGTCGACCTCTGGCTGAGCCGGCTGGGACGTACGGGCATGACCTGGAACTTCCGGGTCCGGCAGGGGGACGATCCGCTGCCCCGGGCCACGGGCACCCGCGTCCTCGTCAAGGTCGGCCCGGACGGCAGGCCGTCCCCGTGGTCGTCCGCGATGCGGGACTGGTACGCGACGCTGAGTGGCGACCCGGCGCACGCGCACGGCTGGCGCCTTCCCGGAGCTCCGGGAAGGCGTCAGACATCCGGGCCGAGGGTGTCCCTCGGGTCAGTGCTGCGGGTGCGGGCGTGGGTGGAACACCGACCGCCGGTGCCTGGGGGGTGCGGACGCGGGGTCGCGCCCGACGGCGATGCGCAGGCGAATGGCGTTGATCACCTCGGTGACGCCCAGGACGATGGCCATGATGCCGGTCACCAGGGTGAGCGCGGCGATCGAGCCGAACGGCGAGATGATCATCACGATGCCGGCGAGCAGGGTGATGATGCCCAGGAAGAGCTGCCAGCCACGGGCCGGCGTTTCGCGGGCGGAGCCGGCGGCCGCGGTCAGCATGATGCCGCGCACCAGCCAGCCGAAGCCGATCCAGAGGGCGAGCAACAGGGTTGACTGCAGGGTGCCCCGGAAGCAGATGAGTCCGAGGAGCACGCTGAGCGCACCGGTGATGAAGTGCAGTGCCCGTAGATGCCCGGGTACATGTGCGCCGAAGGCTCCGGCCAGTTGGAAGACACCGCTGACCAACAGGTAGACGCCGAAGGCGATGCCGATGACCAGCAGCGTTTTGCCCGGCCAGACCAGGACGATCACGCCCAGCGCGATCGATGCCAGGCCGATGGTGAACAGCGCCTGCCAGCCGAGATTGGCCAGGATCCCCAGGGGATTGCTCTCCGCGGAAGCTTCCGGGGGTTGCGTCGGGCCGTCGTCCGAGGCCGCGGAGGGATTCGTCATACCTGCCACCTCTCTCATGGGACAGCGCGGGACGGATACGGACGTTTCCATCGTCACCCCAACGGCCCCGTCCCGCTTGGGGAGGGCGCCGCGGCCCGCGGTGAGGCGCCCGCCTGGCGGCGGCGCGGAGCGGTTGCCGAATTCTCCGGTCCGTGGCAGGCCGTTCCGGACCGTTCCAAGGTCGTTCCAGGCTGTTCCGGAACTACCTGGAACGAGCTGGAACGGTCCGGTTGGATCTGGAGCGAGCTGGAACGGTCCGGAAGGATCTGGAACGGGCTCGAATGGTCCGGAAGGACCTGGAACGCCATGGAACGACAGCGGAACGGATGGAACGGCCTGGAACGGCCCGGGACGGGAAATCTCCTGATACCGGGCGCGCTTGCCCGGTATCGAAGGCCGGCAACTTGGTTCGCTTCCCCGGCCTGTGATCGCATGGCGGCGATGCTCTCCAACGAACCTTCCGCACATTCCACGGCACGGGTTCCGGCCGGCCGCACGCCCCGGAACGGCGAGGAGCCGGACGCCGCGCCTGCCCGGAACGACGGTGCCGACCTGGGCCGGAACGACGGCCCCGACCCGAGCCGGAACGACGACGTCGCCCCGGACCGGGACAGCGGCGCCGCCCCGGCCACCGGCAGCACCCCCGCCCCCGCCGTGCCCGACAGCGCACCCACCGTGACCGGCAGCGGCACCGACCCCGCTGCCACCACCGCCACCGCCGGCACGGGCACGGACACCGCGCCCATCGGCGACGGGAAGGAGCCCCCGCGGCCCGGACGCAAGCCCCGTCGGGTGCTGGTGCGAAGGACCGTGAAGACGGCCGTCGCGCTCGCCGTCGTGCTGGCGTTTCTCGCGCTCGGCGACCGGTGGGCGGTGCTCTACGCGGAGAACGTGGCGGCGCAGCAGGTCCAACGGGCGCTGAAGCTGCACGCCGAGCCCGAGGTGCACATCGACAGCTTCCCGTTCGTCGGGCAGGTGCTCGCCGGCGGCATCGACCACGTCGAGGTCACCGTCCCCCACGTCGACGCCGGGCCGGTCTCCGTCGCCCGGGTGAAGGGGACGGTGGACGACATCCGGATCGTCGGCAGCCTGCCCTCCTCGGTCGAGGGAGCGGTCCTGAGCCGGGTGCGCGGAGACGTCCTGCTGGACTTCAAGGACCTGAACCGCGAGGTCGGGGCCTCGCAGATCCGTCTGAGGCCCGGCCCGGGGAAGAACACGGTGCTGGCCTCCGGCGAGCTGCCGGTGGGCGGCAGGCAGGCCCGCGTCCAGGGGCGCGCGCAGCTGGAGCGCACCGGGGACCGCGGCCTGCGGATGGCCGTGCAGGACACGCGCGTGGTGGTGCCCGGCCTGCTCACCTACGTGCCGGGCAAGGGCGGCGGCCTCCAGCTGACCGCACCCGTCGCCGACCGGATGGACGAGGGCGAGCTGCGGCGGGCGACCGGCGAGCACGTCAGCCCGCGGCAGCGGATGACCGGCCGCATGCTGGACACGCTCGCGGACCATCCGTCGCTGCTCGCACCCACCGGCATCGATCCCTCGCTGATCAAGGGCCTGCAAAAGCTCCGGGAGCCGAAGGTCGCCCAGCGGATGGAGTTCTCCGCGCGGCTGCCGGACGACCTGCCGGGCGACATCCGGCTGCGCGACCTCTCCGTGACGAAGGACGGGATCCGGGCGCAGCTGACCGGCAAGGACGTGGCGGTCGGCTGAGCGGCGGCGCCGACGGGCGCCCGCACATGGGCGCCCGCACACGGGCATCCGCGCACGGGCGCGCCGGACCGGAGCGGGCAACGCGGCGGTACGGGCGCGCAGATGCCGCCCGTACCACGGGCCGTCGTCACCGTCCCCCGGCCCGCGCTCCGGGCCCCGGCCGCCCCGCCGGGCGGCGGCTCACGGGTGATCCGGCTGCCCGACGCGGCGCCACCACTGCCGGCCGCCCGTGTCATGGACGACCACCCCGAGCTTCGTCAACTCCCGCCGCAGCTCCGCGACCTCCTTCTCCTCCTTCTTCCGCAGGGCCTCGGCCCGCGCCTTCAGAAGCGCGTTGCCGCCGGCCGGCAGGCCCGGCATCTCCTCGACCCAGCGCCGGTACGCGTCGCGGTACGGGTCGCCGTCCGCCAGCCACGGATACCCGTGGGCGCGGAAGCCCTTCGCGAGCTGCGCGACCGACGGCAGGTCCGCGCCCTCGCTCTTGTGCTCCACGGCCAGCTCCTCGCCCCGCTCGCCGAGTATCACCAGCCGCCCGCGGTCGGCGAACACCGCGCGGACCGCGGTCCGGGGAACGCTCTGACGGACGTCGCCGCGGCTCGTGGTGATCCGGTCTTCCTCGATGGTGACGGTGGTGTAGCCGTACTCGGCCAGGAAGACGATCACGCCGCCGGCCAGGGCCCCGACGAGGAGGCTCACCACCGTCGCCGTCGGTTCGGGCGCCTTGTGGATGAGTTCGACCAGCCCCTCCCACGGAACCCAGGGCCAGGAAGCCGCCCAGTCCGCGAGGGCCTTGAGCAGCAGTCCGGCCGCTGCCCCCAGTGCCGGGAAGCCGATCGCCACCAGAATGCGGTGCGACGCCTTCTGCCGTACCACGATTGCCGTGCCTGCGCCAGTCATACCGATGCGCCTTTCTTCGATTTCGGGTGTGTACCGGGACGAGGAATGCCTGCGTGCTACGGCCGGGGCGGGTGCGCGTCGTCGCGCCGGCGCCACGGCGGCACCGACAGCGTGGTCCAGGAGCGCAGCGGCCACTCCAGCGGGCCGTAGGCGTGCTGCCGCAGCCACCACCGGGCGGCCACCGTCTGTACCGCGAACAGCGCCAGGGCGATCGCCACGAGGCCGGCGGGCGCGACCCGGCCGACCAGCGCGGCGCCGTAGCCGGTGAACAGCAGGGCGCAGACCAGGGACTGGCCGAGGTAGTGGGTCAGCGACATGCGGCCCGCGGGCGCGAGCGCCGCGGTCACGGCCCCGCCCCGGCGGCCGCGGACGAGCCGGAGCACGGTCGCCGCGTAACCGGCGGCCAGCAGCGGAGCGGTGAGCACATCGAGGCCCATGGCGAGGACCTGGTACGCGGACCCGGGGTGGTTCAGGCTCGCGTCCGCGTACACCACGCCGCCCAGCAGTCCGACGGTGAAACCGGCCCACTGGAGCCGCTTCAGGAACCGCTCGTGGCGGTCGGTGTCGGCCAGGGCCCGGCGGCGGCCGGCGGCCAGGCCCAGCAGGAAGGCGGCGAGCGCCGAGGGCGCCTGGAAGAAGACCAGCAGGAAGGCCACGTCCGGCAGCTGCGCGAGGTGGGCGCGGACGACCGAGCCCGGCCCGCCGCGCAGCGCCTCGGTCGCCTGCGCGGCGTCGGACGCCGTGGACGCCGGGATGCCACCGCCGCCCGCCTGGTGGAGCACGAGCGCGAGGAGCGCGTAGCAGGCGGCGGTCACCACCAGCAGCGTCACCGCGGTCCGCACCGCCGTACGGGGCCGCAGGCGGCGCAGCGCCAGCAGGATCAGGCCGAGGACGGCGTAGAGGGTGAGGATGTCGCCGGGGAAGAGGATGACGGCGTGGACGACGCCGATCACGTACAGGCCGGTCAGGCGCCGCAGGAAGCGGGGGGTGAAGCGGGCGCCGCGCCGCTCGGCCGAGTCGATCTGCAGCGTGAAGCTGTAGCCGAACAGGAACGAGAACAGCAGGAAGAACTTCGCCTCGAAGAACACGGCCACCAGCCATCGGGCGGCGGCGTTCAGCGGGCCGCCGAAGCCCGGGTCCTCCAGGCCGGTCCCGTGGTAGGCGGAGGCGAGGTAGGTGATGTTCACCATCAGGATGCCGAACAGGGCGAAGCCGCGCAGCGCATCCACCTGCGGCAACCGCGCACCGCCGCTCTGCTGTGCCGCTGCCGCGGGGCGGGGATGCGGAGGGCTCTCCGTACGGGGTCGGACGTTCACGGCACTCCTTGAAGACGTCGAAACTATCGAAGTTGAAACGGTCGTTTCTTAAACGAGCGTACTATGGTTGTCGAAGTGAGAGTGACCGGCGGAATCCGGCGGAGGCGGGCGAGGCCCGCGCCGGGAGAGGGGTAACGATGGACGTACCGAAGAAGGCGGACCGGAGCGACGGCGCTCCCCGGCTGCACCGCGGCATCCCCGACGGGGGCGAGACGCAGGTCGCCGCCCTGTACTGGGAGGCGTTCGGCCGCAAGCTCGGCGGCGCGCTCGGCCCGCCCGCCAAGGGCCGGGCGTTCCTCGCCTCCCATCTGCACCGCGACCGGGGCATCGCCGCACTCGACGGCGCGGGCCGCGTCATCGGCGTCGCCGGCTACGACCTCGCGGGCCGCGCCCTGTTCGGCGGCTCGGCACGCGATGTGCTGTCCGGATACGGCCTGCTGGGCGGGGTGCCGCGGATCGCCCTCCTCGCCCTGTTCACCCGGAGGCCCGCCGAGGGCGAACTCGTGATGGACGGCATCTGCGTGGCGGCGTCGCACCGCGGCACCGGCATCGGCTCACTGCTGCTGCGCGAGACCGCCGCCGTGGCCGCCGAGAACGCCTGCACCCGCATCCGGCTCGACGTCATCGACACCAACCCGCGCGCCCGGGCCCTCTACGTACGCCACGGCTTCGGCGCCGTGCACACCCGGCAGACCCCGTTCCTGCGGAAGCCGATGGGCTTCGGAGCCGTCACCACCATGCACCGTGCCGTCACCCCCGACGACCTCAGCGGAGGAACCCCCTGATGCCCCGCCCCCAACCGGACGCCCGGCGCCCGGAGATCCCCACCCGGCTGCTCGTGCACGCCCTCGTCCGGGAGGACGCGACCGTCGACGCCGGACAGCTCTACGCCGTCGCCGGGCTCCTCGGCATGACCGACCAGCAGGTCCGGCTCTGCGTCAAACGCCTCGTCACCGAGGGGCGGTTCGTCCAGGAAGGGCGCGGGCGCAAGGCCGTGCTGCGGGCCGTCTCCGACGCCGCGACCGGAACCGTCGCCCCCGACGCCGACCACGTCCGCCACGCCTACCGGCAAGACCGCGGGCTCGCGCCGTGGGACGGCACCTGGCACCTGTTCGCCTTCGCCGTCCCCGAAGCGCGCCGCACCGCCCGCGACGCGCTGCGCGAAACCCTGCTCCACCTGGGCGCGGCGCCCGTCCAGGGCGGGCTGTACGTCGCCGCCAACCCCATCGCCGACCTGGTCGAGGCGCAGGCCAGGCACCTCGACGTCCTCGGCTCCGTCACCTTCCTCACCAGCACCGACCTGCGCATCGGGGACACCACCGACCCGCGCGAACTGGCCGCCGCCATCTGGCCGCTGGAGACGATCGCCGCCCGCCACGACGACCTCGCCGCCTTCGCCGGTGCCTGCGCCGACCGCATCGGCCGCGGGACGGACCTGTCCGGCACCGAGCAGCTCACCCTCGCCGTGGAGCTCGCCGCGGAGTTCAGCCGCGCCATGACCGGCGATCCGCTGCTGCCCCCGGAACTGCTGCCCCGGCCCTGGCCCGGCAGCCGCGCCCGCCGACTGGCCCGGGAATGCTGGGACGCCCTGCGCGCGCTCCCCGCGGACGAGGACACCGCCACGCCGCTGCCGCGCCTGTTCCACTTCTACGACGACGCGTTCGCCGAGCCCGGCGGGCAGGGATAGCCCCCACAGGCCGGTGCCCGGGCGCACAGCCGCCCGCCCGGGCACCGGCACGGGGCCGGATCAGCGGATGACGGCCTCGCCGTTGCTGCGGATCCTGTCCACGATCGCGGCCGGAGCCTTCTGCGGGGAGCCCGCGTCGTACGGCGGCTGCGGGTCGTACTCGGTCCCGAGCTGGACGACCTGGGCGAATTCGTTGCCGGCCACCTTGCCGACCAGCGCCAGGCCCATGTCGATGCCGGACGAGACCCCGGCGGCGGTGACGACCTTGCCGTCCACGACGACCCGCTCCCCGGTCGGCGTGGCGCCGAACGTGGCGAGAGCGTCCAGCGCCAGCCAGTGCGAGGTGGCGCGCCGGCCCTGGAGCAGCCCGGCCGCCCCGAGCAGCAGCGAGCCCGTGCAGACCGACGTCGTCCAGGTGCTGGTGGCGTCGGCGGCGCGCAGCCAGCCCAGAAGCGCCTCGTTCGTCATCTGCTCCCGCTGGCCCGGGCCGCCGGGCACCACCACGATGTCCGGGCGCGGCACCTCGGCGAGCGCCTTGTCCGCGACCAGCGTGAGCGTGCCCTGGTCATTGGTGACCGGACCGGGCCGCTCGGCGACGAAGACGGTCTCGGCCCCGGGCGTACGGCACAGCATCTCGTACGGACCGATCGCGTCCAGCGCGGTGAAGCGGTCGTAGAGGACGATGGCGATCTGCATGGCTTTTCCTTTCACGGAGGGGAGTGGGGGAGAGGCCGGCCCGGGCCGGGGGCGGCCGGGCCGGGGGAGTTGGGGTCATCGGCGGAAGCGGCGGCGGTATTCGGCCGGTGCGGTGTCCAGCGCCTTGACGAAGGCGCGGCGCATGGCCTCCGGGGTGCCGTATCCGCAGGCCCGGGAGACCTGTTCCACACCGTCGGCCGAGTCCTCCAGGAGCCGGCGGGCCTGCTCCAGGCGGACGCGCTCCACGTACCGGCCCGGCGTCATCCCCGTCTCCGCACGGAACGCCCGCGCGAAGTGCCGGGGGGAGAGGCGGGCGCGCTCCGCGAGGCGCTCGACCGAAAGATCCGCTTCCGGATGCTCGGTGATCCACTGCTGAAGCTCCCGCAGCGGCTCCCGCCGCGCCGTCTGAACGGCCAGCTGGGCGCTGAACTGCGCCTGGTTGCCCGGGCGCCGGAGAAAGACGACCAGATCGCGTGCGACGGCGAGGGCGACCTCCCGGCCGTGGTCCTCCTCGACCAGGGCCAGCGCGAGGTCGATGCCGGCGGTGACCCCGGCGGAGGTGGCGATCGCGCCGTCCCGTACGAAGATCGGGTCCGGCTCGACCGTCACCTCCGGGTACTGCTCGGCCAGCTGCTCGCACACCGCCCAGTGCGTCGTCGCCCGGCGGCCGTCGAGCAGCCCGGCCCCGGCCAGCAGCAGCGCACCGCTGCACACCGACACGATCCGCGCCGCCCGCCGCGCGTGCCCCCGCAGCCAGCCGATCAGCGCGGGGTCGGGGGAGCGGGAGCCGTCACCGCCCGGGACGAGCAGCGTGTGCGGCGTCCCGGCGTCGGGCAGCGCGCGGTCCGGGGTGATCCGCAGCCCGCTCGACGTCCGGACGGGCGCGCCGTCGAGCGAGGCGGTGCGGATCACATACGGTTCGCCGCTCGCCCGGCCGGCACCCGAGAACACCTCCACGGGGCCGGTCACATCGAGACTCTGCACGCCCTCGAAGAGGACGACCAGCACGGATCGCTGCATCATGACGCCCATCCTTCGCGGCCCGCCCCATGTCCGCAATGACGAGAATCCCACCCTTCCTGCCATCCGGGACCGGGTACCTCAGGACGGCGGCTCCGGTCCTCGGCTGCTCCGCTCAGACCGCGGACGGGGCGGACGGGGGGACCGGGGGCGCGTCCGCCGCCCCGCCCTCCGAAACCGTCAGGAAGGCCCGGACCTGGCCGCCCGGCGGAGGTGTTCGGCGAGGGCCACCGCCTCCGGCGACGCGGCGCGGTCCCGGACGCCCCAGGCCAGGAGGTGCTGCCGGCGGGCCCAGGGGTCCTGGAGCGGGCACACGTCGAGGGGCTGACCGGGGTCGATGGCGCGACGCGGCACGATGGCGAGCCCGGCGCCGGCGGCGGCGAGGGAGACCAGGACGCCCAGGTGGGCGACGGTGGTGCGGTGGCGCACCGCCGGGGCGTGGGGCCCGAGATGCCTCTCGATCCAGCGGCGCAGCGAGGAGTCGGCGTCCAGTCCGACGAGGGGGTGTTCGGCGACCTCGCGGTAGGTCAGCGCGGTCCGTCCGCTGAGGACTCCGCCGACCTGACCGATCACGAAGAGGGAGTCGTCGCCGAGCGGCTCCGTGCGCAGCCCGCACTCCCCGGCCTCGTCATCGATGACGACCCCCAACTCCGCCTCGCCGTCCGCGAGCCGCCGCACGGTCCGCGGGGTGCGGCTCTCGGACACGGTGACATCGACGTCCGGGTGGGCGCGGAGGAACGAGGTCAGGGCCTGCGGCACCAGCCGGTGCATCGCGGAGCCGCCGCCCAGCAGGGTCAGCGGAGCGGTCGGGGGCCGGGCGTAGCTGGCGACGGCGCTTTCGAGCCGCGCGGTCCGGTCGAGCACCTCGCGTGCATGGCGGGCCAGGGCCGTCCCCGCCGGCGTGGGCCGTACGCCCCGGCGGCCGCGGACCAGCAGCGCCACGCCCGCGTGGTGTTCCAGCGCACGCACCCGCGCACTGGCCGAGGGCAGGCTCAGAGGCATACGACGAGCGCCCGCCGTGATCGACCCCTCCGTGACGATGTGGAGGAAGAGCCGTAGATCGTCCAGGTCATAGCGCACCCGTCCAGACTACGTCGCAGCCTAAGCCTGAGTACGAAGATTCCGCATTGTGGAACCCGTCGCCCGGGGCTGATGCTCGGCGCATGAGTGAGTTCCTTCCTGTCCTGCTGGCCGGTGTGGCCGCCGGAGCCCTGAACGCCATCGGAGGCGGCGGGACCTTCGTGGCGCTGCCCGCACTGGTCGCCTTCGGACTGCCGCCGGTCGCGGCGAACACCGTGTCCCGGGTCGCCCTCGCACCCGGAGCGCTCGTCAGCGCATGGGTGTACCGACGCGACCTCACCCCGGTCGGACCCGTATCCGTCAGGGCGTTGACGACGGCCGGCGTGATCGGCGGCGGCGTCGGCGCCGGCCTGCTGCTGGCGCTGCCCGCAGCGTCGTTCGACATCGCGGCGCCATGGCTGCTCGCCTTCGCCACGCTCGTCCTCGCCTTCGGCCGCCACCTCTCCAAGGCGCTGACCGGCGCGCTGGGCCGCCCGGTCGGCATGAGCGCCCGAGCCGTCCTGACCGGGCAGTTCCTCCTCGCCGTGTACGGCGGATACTTCGGCGGAGCCGTAGGCATCCTCATGCTGGCCCTGTGGAGCATCGGCCTGGGCCTGGACGCCGCGGCCGGCAACCCGATGCGGATCGCCCAACTCGCCGCCGTCCACCTCAGCGCGACCGCGCTGTTCCTCCTCGCCTCGAACGCCCTGAGCGCCCCGCTGCTCCTCACCGCCCTGCTGATCGGCGCCCTGGCCGGCGGCTTCGCCGGCGCCCACCTGGCCCGCCGCCTGCCCGCCCGACTGCTACGCGGCGTCCTCCTGGCCACCGCGGTGATCACGACCGTCCTCTACTTCCTGCGCGGCTGACGGCGCGGCGCCCCGCGGTACGGGCGCACGCGGGTGCCCTCCCGCACATATGGCCTCCCGACCGGCGATCCTGACGGGCCGCCGGCTGTGCCCGAAGGTAACTTCTGCCTCACCGGCGGAGAATTCATCGCCCGCCCGTGCGGCGCCCTCCCGGCCGAAGGAAGGGCGCGCCCCGCGCGGCAT
Organism: Streptomyces sp. NPDC000404; assembly: GCF_040300365.1. NCBI lineage: Bacteria > Bacillati > Actinomycetota > Actinomycetes > Kitasatosporales > Streptomycetaceae > Streptomyces > Streptomyces sp. NPDC000404. Next base: position 157,428 of record NZ_JBEPDN010000015.1, read on the forward strand.
CCAGCCCACCCGCACGACGCCCGCCTGCCCACGGACACCCTGGAGGGAAGGAATGACGACGGTCGCGATCGTCGGTTTCGGGGACATGGGGGAGCCGATGGCGCCCCACCTCGTCGCCGCCGGACATGAGGTCCGGGTCAGCGACACCGACCCCGCCAAGCGGAAGCGCGCCGCCGCCCTCGGCGCCTCCGTCCACACCACCCCGGCCGACGCCGCCCGCGGCGCGCGGCTCACCCTCGGCCTGGTGATGTCGGACGACATCCCCGCCGCCTACCTCGGCCCCGACGGCATCCTCGCCGGAGCCGAGCCGGACTCCCTGGTCCTGGTCTGCTCCACCACCACGCCCGAACTGCTGGACACCGTGGTCTTGGCAGCGCCCGCCGGAGTGACCGTCCTGGACGCGCCGATCGTCGGCGGGGTGAAGTACGCGCGCGAGCGCGGGATCACCTTCCTGGTCGGCGCCGCGCCGGACGCCTTCGCGCGGGCGCGCCCGGTGCTGGAGACGCTGGGGAAGGCGCGGCACGTCGGCGAGCCGGGGTCCGGCGTGGCCTACAAGCTGATCAACAATGTCGCGATCATGGCGGCCGAGGCCGGCATCCGCGAGGCCCTGGACCTGGCCGACCACCTGGGCCAGGACTACGACACCGCGCTGGACCTGATGGCGGTCGGCCCCATGGCCGCCGTCGTCGCCCGCGCCCGGGACACCACCAACCCGCGCCCGCTGCGCCGCTCGGCGGAGGACGACGACACCCTGCTCACCGCCGTCCCCGACCCGGCCCGGCAGCTGCCGATCTCCCACGCCGCCGCCGGACGGCTGTGGGAGGCCGTCACCGCGGTCGACGGCCACGAACCGGACTTCGTGGACCTGACCCGCAAAACCACCGCCCGCGAGGAGTTCCGTTCCTGAAACCCGCGAACCCGTGCCCCGGTAAAAGGGCGTCCCGTCGGTGTACGCAGACCCCGGCCGATGCGAGCGGTTCCGCACCGAAGCCTCCGCGGAATTTCCCCCCGCAGGCAGGAACTCCGCCGCACAAGGGAGAACCCGGCCGCGGAGAGTTGACGGCGGCCGGGCAGGCCTCCGGCCGGGGCCCGGGTGGGCGCACCGGCCGGAGGAGGGAGGGTTCAGCCCGCGTGCGGGAAGAGGGCGGTGAAGGAGTCGACGCCGGCGGCGAGGCCGCGGCTGAACGGTGCGTCGAGGTCCCAGACCAGGAACAGCAAGAACGCGATCAGCGCGCTGAACAGCCCGGCCATCAGCAGTTCCTTGCCCGATCGCCGGATCTGCAGGGTGAAGATCAGGCCGACGGTCACGGCCGCACCGGTGATCAGCCCGAACCACACGACGGACGGCAGGGTGGAACCGGCCGCATCGGCACGGGCGTTGCGCGCCCCGTCCGCCACCGCGACCTGATCGGTGAGGGGTTGGTAGGACTGCTCCTCGAAACTGTCGCGGGCGCGGTGGTCGGTGACGTCCGCGCGGACCTTTGCGAGGAGTTCGGTGCCGCGCGCGGTGACCTCACCGCGTTCGGCCATCACCGGCCACTCCTTCTGCACCACATAGGTGACGTACCGGTCGACGTCCGTACGGATCTGGTCGCGGACGGGCGGTGTGAAGACCCGCGCCCGCTCGCTGATCTCGTGCAGGGCCTGCGCCTCGGTGCGGACGGTGTCCTCCGCGGTGCCCCGGGCCTCCCAGACCCCGGCGATCGCCAGACCCAGGACGATCGCGTAGACGACGCCCACCATCATCGTCATGTACTCGATGACATCGGGCGTTTCGGACGGGTCGTCGTCCTCACCGATCCGGCGCTGCTTGAGCACCGTGATGGCCAGAACGACGCCACAGGCGGCGGCCATGGCGATCGCCAGTACCAGCCATTGCGACATGGGTTCTCCTACGAGGAACGGCGTCCGGACGAACCGGACGAAGAGCGGGGGCGGAGCGCGACCCCGGCCAGGACGGCGGGGGTGGTGATCAGCAAGGTGTTGGTCACCATCGAGTGGCCGCCGTGCGGGGAGTGCGCCATCGCCGCGTAGTTGCGCGGAGGCGTGGGGGAGGCGGCCGGCGCCGCGGGGGAGTGCGGCGCCGGGGCGGGCTCGTGAGGGCCGGGCCCGGGCGGCGCCGGACGCGGCGGCGGGGGCGACGGCGCGGGCTGCTGCGAGGGCGCCCGGGGCGTGGGTGTCGGCTGCGGGGTGGTCTCCGGCGGGCGGGGACCGGGCGTCGGCTCGCCGGGAGGAGTAGGTGTCGGCGTCGGCGTCGTACAGGGGAAATGCCGGCCGGGCATCGGGAAACCGCCGACGGGCAGCCACACCCCGACGTACACGCAGATGCCGCCGAAGGAGACGTACACGCCGTCAGGGGTGACGGAGGCGGTGGCGTCGCCGGACGGGGTGGGGGCCGAGTGCGGGTCGGCGCCGGCGTGTGCTCCGCGGTGTCCGGGGCTGTGCGAGGGGCGGTGTATGCCGCCGTGCCCGGTGTCGTGCGTCTGGTCGGCCACGGCAGGGGCGGCCAGGGCCGGTATCGAGGCGAATCCCGTCAGCAGCAGAATTGCGGCGGTGGCGAGGCCGGTGACCGGCCGGGGTATTACGTGGAGTTGGCACACGATCCGATTGTGCGCAGCGCGCAGCCGGTCCGGCGGCGATGATCCACCGAGTTCCCTCAATGGTGGGAAAAGCGGATGGTGCGTGCGCCGGGGCGGTGGATGTGTGTAAAGAGGCCAACCTCCGTGCGAGGCGGGCCGGATCGACCGCCGGATCCTGCGGGCGTACGGACCCACCTGCGGCATCCCGGGTGAAGACCGGCACCCGGCCGCCCTCCTCGTGGGAGGCGACGGCATCGTCCTGACGCCCTGTCAGCCGCGAGCTGACGGAGGCCGGCCACCGCCCGGCGAAACCGGGCCCCCGCAAGACGCGAGCCGTCCGCACATCGCCACTCCAGCGGGCAGAACCGGCAGGGCGAGGCCGGCGGGCCGTAGCCTGGCACCGAGGGCCGGTACCGTCGCCGGCCCGTCCGGAGGAGACACGCCATGGCCCCCTGCCCGCACGCCGACCTGCTCCTGCGCGCCGCCCGCATCCACACCCGCGTCGAGGGCCAGGCACCCGGGCGCGCGCTGGCCGTGCGCGGGGATCGGATCGCCGCCGTCGACCCCGACCCGCACGGTCTGGACGAACTGATCGGACCCGGCACCCGCGTGCTGGACCTGCCCGGCGCGACCGTGCTGCCCGCCTTCGACGACACCCACACCCACCTGATCTCGGCGGGGGACAGCGCCCACGACGTGGCGGTCGACGGGGCCCGCAGCATCGCCGAGTTCCTGGACCTGATCCGGGCCCGCGCCGCCGGGACCCCGGACGGCCGGTGGATCCGCACGGCCGGGCACTGGCAGGAGCTGAACCTCGCCGAACGCCGCTTCCCCACCGCCGCCGAACTGGACTCCGCCACCGACCGGCACCCGGTGCTCGTCCTGCGCGGCGTTCACAACCAGGTCCTCAACGGGTACGCGCTCACCGCCTGCGGCATCGACGCCACCACCCCCGACCCGGAGGGCGGCGCCATCGAGCGTGACGCCGACGGCACCCCGAACGGGCACCTCGTCGACGGCCTCGCCCTCATCCAACCGCAGCTGCCCGCCCCCGACCCGGCCCGCAAGCTCGACGGGCTGCGGATCGCCTCCCACGACTACGCCGCCACCGGCATCGGCACCGTCCGCGACACCAACACCTCGCTCGCCGACCTCGCCGCGCTCAAGCAGCTGCGGGACGCCGGTGACCTGGGCTGCCGGGTGCGGGTGCTGCTCACCACCATGGGCTTCACGACCGTCGAGCAGGTCGAGGAGGTGCTCGACGGGATGGAGGAGTGGAAGTACACCGCGGACCCGTGGCTGAAGGTGTGGGGCGTGAAGTTCTGGATGGACGGTGGCATCGAATCCGGCGCCCTCGATGCGCCCTACTGCCCCGCCCACTGCCCCAGCCCCGGCTACACCGGCCAACTCGCCTGGAAAACGGACGTGTTGCAGGAGACGGTGGAACGCGTCGTACGGCGCGGCTGGCGCGTCGGCATCCACGCCTACGGCGACCGCGGCGTGCGCACCCTGCTCGACCTGTTCGAACGCGTCCGGGCCCGCATCCCCGGACTGCCCGACGGCGCCCTCGTCATGGAACACGGCGGCATCGCCGACGACGAGCAGCGCCGCCGTGCCGTCGCCCTCCGCATCCCGGTGACCGTGCAGCAGCCACTGCTCCACGACGCGGCCGCCGTGCAGAGCGCGTACTGGGGCGAGGAACGGGTCGCCCACCTGTTCCCCGCACGGCAGTGGCTGGACGCCGGCGCCGACATCTCCGCCGGCTCCGACTACCCCGTCGGCTCGTACGGCGCCGCCCACTCCCTGTACGGGCTCACCACCCGGCAGACCGTCTCCGGCGTGCTCGGCCCGGACCACGCCATCGGGCGCGACGAGGCCGTCACCCTGCACACCACGGCCGCCGCCCGCCTCACCGGCGAGAGCGCGCTGCGCGGACAGCTCACCCCGGGACGCCTCGCCGACCTCACCGTATGGGCGCGGGACCCCCTGACCGCGCCGGCGGACGAGCTGCCCGGACTGCGGCCCACCCACACCTTCCTCGGCGGCGTCCCCGTGCACGCGCCCGACGGGCCGGAGGAGACGCAGCCGGCGACGCCATGAGGGAAGACCGACGGATCTCCGGACGACGGCATCAACGACGGCATCTTGTTGAAGGTTATTGAAGGAGGACATGGTGAGTGACTGGACGCGGGTGGCGACGGCCGCGGAGCTGATGGCGGCGGTCGACCGCGAGGAACCCGCCATCGAGGTCGACGGCACCCTGCGCGGGATGCCGATGATCACGCTGGCGCCCGGAGTGCGGCTGCGCGGCGGCACCCTGGAATTCGGCGCCAAGGGCGTCCGCCTGACCCGGGACAACGTCCTGGAGAACGTGACGATCCGCACCCCCGAACACGAAACGGCCGTCCTCAACGACCTCTCCGTCGCCGACCTGGGCACCCTGGTGCTGCGCGGCGTCCGCACCACCGGGCAGGTGCTGCTCCTGGCCCGCGACGCGGTGCGCGCCGGACACGTCCGGGTCGAGGGCCTGACGGTGGAGGCGGCCGACGTACGCGGGCGCGCGGAGCGTCCGCACGGCTTCGGCGTGGACGCCCTGCAGGGCGCCTTCACCCTGTGGAACCAGCAGCCGGACAGCGCCGTCGAGATCACCGCGGAACTGCTCGATGTGGCCGCCGGCAGTGCCGGCCGCCCGGTACGGGGCAGCGGCGTCTTCGTCGGCGGACACGGCGACCGGGACGGCGCGGCGGACGGCGGCACCGTGCGGGTGCCGCTGCTGCGCACCGGGGAGATCCACACCGACGGCGGCATCCCCGCCGGCACCCCGGACCTGATCAGCGGCGGCGTCTTCACCCTCGCCGGCGCCGTGGTGGACGAGGTGATCAACGCCGGCCCGGTCACCACCCACGGCCAGAACGACATGGTGCTCGACAACTGGGGCCGGGTGGAGACCTGGACCGCCACCGCACCGGTGACCTCGTACGGCCCCAGCGGCATCGGCTTCGTCAACTTCGGCGACCTCGGACGGCTGGACATACGGGCACCGATCACCACCCACGGCACCGGAGCACGCGGCTTCAACCTCTACGACGGCTCGCTGCGGCACGCCTCGTTCGCCTCCCTCGCCACCACGGGCGACGGCGCGATCGGCATCCAGATCGGCAAGGAGCTGCCGCGGCTGGAGATCCACGGCGACCTGACCACCTCCGGCGGCACCGGAACCAGCCTGGTCCGCGGCGTCCAGGTCGAACTGCAGGCGATCGCACTGAGCATCAAGCCGGGCGGGCGCATCGGACAGACCGCCGTGGACGGACGCATCGCCACCCGGGGCGACCATGTGGTCACGGTCGACATCGAAGGCGAACTCGGCGACCTGCGGGCCGACGGCGGCATCCACGCCGAAGGCCGCCACTCGGACGCCGTCCACCTCACCGGCGACGGCACCGACCTGACCGGCATCGACATCACCGCCGCGGACGGCCGGACGGTCGTCCACCGCCCGGCCTGACCGCACACCCGCTGCCCCCACCACGGGGAGTGGCCCGGCCGCTCACGACCGGGCCACTCCCCGAAGCACACCCGCCACGCCACGCCACCGACATGTGGTCCAAGGTGGTGGATTTCCTGACCGACCTGGCTGCCAGGTTCATGGACTTCATGAACAAGGTCATTGAGTGGTTCGCCGAGTTCGGAGCGGCCATCGCCTCGTGGTGGAAGAGCCTCTGGTAACCACCAGCCCCGTTGCCGGCCCGCCGGGCTTCTCCGACGGGCCGGCAACGGCCTGGGGCCGACACTTCCGCCCCGCGTGTCTGACAGCGTGCTCTCGACACCGCCGCAGCTCACCGGCCACGCCGAAGGACATCACACCGCTGCGGCTATCGCATCCACCGCAGCCTCGGCCCGAGCCAGCGACTCCGCCGCGAGCGACTGGAGACCGTCCAGCGCAGGGATGTCGTCGACCCGGGTCAGCTCGGCAGTGACCACGTGCACATTGCCCTCCGCGACCCCGAGGCTGCCGAACCAGGCCCGCAGGTAAGGGATCTGGAAGTCGAAGTGCTCACGCGGCGTACCCGGTCCATAGCCGCCGCCTCGGGCAGCAACGACCACGACACGCGTGTCACGCAGCAGCTTCTCGCCGGTGCCCGCATCGACATAGGCACCAGGAAAAGTGATCCGGTCGATCCACGCCTTCAGACCCGTCGAGACGGTGAAGTTGTACATCGGGGAACCGAGCAGCACGGTGTCGGCGGCCCGCAGCTCCTCGATCAGCGAACGGGTGAGCACCCACTCACGTTCCTCCTCCGGGCTCTCGACAAGGGCAGCGACATCGTCCAGCGAAAGAACGCCCTTCCGTTCGACCCGGCGGCCGAGATCAGCGTAGGCGGCACGCACCGCGGGCACGGGATCAGCGACAAGGTCGTGGTGCCGGACGCGGGCGGCACCATCGTGCCGGGCTCTCCAGGCCGCCGCGAAGCGAGCAGTCAGGGTACGGCTGACCGACCCGGCCGGACTGATGCCGGAATCCAGGTGGAGCAGCGCAGCGGACGTCATAACGATCTCCTTGTCACCTTGGGGGAGGTAGGCACGTCACCACGATGACGAGCCGGACCGAGGAAAGGTGACCGATGAGCTGGGACAGAATTCTGGACGAGACACTCGCGGCACGCTTCGAAGCCGAGCGCGGACGGCTGCGGGCGATCGCCCAGCGAATGCTCGGCTCGACCGCCGAGGCGGAGGACGCCGTCCAGGACACCTGGCTGCGACTGGCCCGGACGGACCCGGCAGAGATCAAGAATCTCCCCCGCTGGCTGACCACCGTGCTGTCCCGCATCTGCCTTGACCTGCTACGGGCCCGAGCAGCGCGCCGAGAGGACCCGACCGGCGAGCCGCTGCCCGAGCCGCCGCCCGAGGCGGCGGGAGACGGCAACGCCCCGGAGCAGGAGGCACTACTGGTCGAGTCGGTCGGCCGCGCACTGCTCGTCGTGCTGAACCGGCTGGCACCGGCCGAGCGGGTCGCCTTCGTACTGCACGACAGCTTCGCGGTGCCCTTCGAACAGATCGCACCGATCGTCGGCCGGACCCCGGTAGCCACGAAGAAGCTGGCCAGCCGGGCCCGCCGGCGAGTGCGCGGGACGGCTTCGGAGCCGCCGGAGCAGCTGGCCGGGCACCAGAAAGTGGCGGAGGCATTCCTGTCCGCCGCCCGGGGCGGGGAACTGGACGACCTGCTGGCCGTGCTGGCCCCGGACGTCGTCCGCCGGGCCGATCCGACCGCGCTGCCCCCGGGCCGCGCCCTGGTCGCCCGCGGCGCACTCACCATCGCCCGGGAAACAACGGTGTGGGGCCGACGCGCCCGCTTCGGCGCGGCCGCCCTGGTGGACGGCGCCCCTGGCATCCTGATCGCCCCCGGCGGACGGCTGAGCCTGGTCCTGAGCATGTCCGTCACACAGGACCGCGTGACCGCCTACGACGTGATCGCCGATCCGGCCCGCCTGGCCACCGTGAAGCTGGCTCTGCTCCCGGACGGCGAAAGGTAACTGGACGGCCCACACGATCGGACGCTTGACGACATCTGCCACGACTGGACGATCACTTCCCACAGCCCGCGCCCCGCAACATCCCGAGAAAAGCTCATGGCACAACCTCAGCGAAGCCGCTGAACGGTGGCGCCGGGCGCCGGGAGTGTCTGCGGGGCATTGCGCGCGAGCCGCTCCGGCAGGTCAAGGAACCAAAAGAACCGGCCGACCCTGTTGGCTCACCTCGGCCGACGGTCCACCGGTGCGCCGGCAGATCCCGGGCCAACCACGCCACTGTCCACGCTTCGCCGGCCGCCGGCCACAGCCGCCGCGGGATCCAACGCCGGCCGGGCATCGGGGGATATCGTGCCACTCGGCTGAACCGGCAGCTACCAGCGAGTTCGCGCCTACTTCCGCACCAAGCGCCTCTCAGCGGCCTGGTCACCTCCGCCCTCACCCTGCACGCTCGCCGGCTGGGTGCTCCGGCATCCCGAGCCCCTCTCCGAGGGCGAACAGCTCCGGATGAAGGAGGCGAGAATGACGACGTGTTGATCGTGAATGCCGTCCTGGAAACCCCAGACACCGTTGGCTTCTCTTTCTGGCCAGTGGCTGACCTGCCTCCATACCAGTTCATGGCTCTGTCGAACGGTATGTCCCCGCTCGAAGTCGGCAGCGCGCTGGCCGTGCTGGCTGACTACAACTCGCGGACAGGTGACGACGATCGCCCTTCGCTGGACGCCGGCGAGGCGATTCGCCGCCTGCTGGCGACAGACAAAGTCATCGCACCAGGAGGGCTGCGCGTCCATGACACCCGTACCAATCTCACCGTCCAGCCAGGATGTTGTTGCGGGCTGGAGGACTGGCGCGAGTGGCTCGGTGTCGCAGACGGAGAGACCCTGTGGCTCGGCCATGACCCTTCACCAAGGCTTGAGCATGCTGACGAGGTCGTGCAGCTGTGGCCAGACAGCGTAGGCGCTCAAGAAACTCCTTCCGGGCAGCCCATCGAGATCGTGGTGGGTGACCTACCGGGGATCCTGCATACCGTGCAGGAGGGACTGCAAGGCTTTCTCTCTCTGGCCAAGCAGTGGGCCACTCGCCATGTTCCGAACCTCGCCGAGAACCTGGTAGCCAGAATCGACGAAGACCTGGCCATCAGCGCACCACTGCCGGGTATCAGTGGCCAACACGCACCGTAACCCATCACGAAATCTGCGCCAGAGCCATTTCTCGTGAATATCCGCGCGCTCATTGATTACGAACTGCTGCCCAAAACTCAGCAACAAACGCTGCTCCTGAACGTGCACGAAGCCAGCGAGGACGTGGCCTCCCACCGGAAGGCGCAACGTCGAATTCCCACAGGGCCGGGGCTGGGGGCAAGCTGACGACTTCGGCTCGTACCATGCTGAGGCTTGGACAGCGTTCAGGTTTGGCGCGGACGATGAACCCCCTGGTTCCTGCTGCTCTGAGGCGTGACGTACCCGCTCCTCCCGGCCAACAGGCCAGCAGGTGCCCAGAATCCATCGCACACCTTCGAGCGGCACCCGTTCTCGCCGACGTAGGCCCTCTTGCCGTAGCGGGTGGCGATGGCTCGGGAGTTCTTGATTTGTCAGATCACCCCGCCCAACACCGGACGCAACGAGTGGACAGCCCGACAGTCACATGCTCCGCTGGACAGGCCCTGGTGCCGCATCAGGCAACGGCACAGCTTCCCTGCCGCGTGCTGCCGGTGATGCTCATTCCGTCGGTGTGCCGATCCGCAGCCGGTTGCCATCAGGGTCGCGCACCTCGATCTCGCGCGCCCACGGAGCATCCTTCGTCTGCACACCGAACTCGGAGGCGATGACCTCGACATCACGAACGCGGAGGTAGACCAACGTGCCGGGACGGGCATCGCCCTTGTGCTCTGACAAGAACAACCGCACTCCGCCCCTGGCGACTTCGACGAACGCGGGAAGTCCCGGTTCGAAGCGGTGTTCCCACTGCTTGGCGAAGCCCAGCCGCTCGTACCAAGCGACCGCCGCCGCAGCGTCCTCGACGCGAAGAATGGGAATGGCTCCTTCGTCCATGAGGTCATTGTCGCAGCCTGCCCAGGGCGAGCGTTGCCTGCTACGTCACCAGGCTGCGGTGATGGAGCGCGAAACCGATGCGCCCGAGTGCCTCGCCCGGTCTGCGAATCCGGCCCGGGTGAACGACTACGACAGTTTCGCCGAGGCGTACTCGGCGGAGAACGAGTACGCCTCGTGAATGCGTACTACGCACGGCCCGCGATGCTGGACCTCGCCGGAGACGTGGCCGGTCGCCGGATCCTGGACGCCGGCTGCGGCTCCGGCCCCCTGTCCGCAGCACTGCGCGACCGCGGAGCCGTCGTGACCGGCATCGACACCAGTGCCGGAATGCTGGCACTGGCCAAGCAACGGCTCGGTGACGGCGCGGACGTGCACCAGGTCGACCTTCGCGACCGCTTGCCGTTCGACGACGGCGCATTCGACGATGTGGTCTCTTCCCTGGTCCTGCACTACGTGGAGGACTGGGGGCCGACGCTGGCCGAGTTGCGGTGCGTGCTCAAGCCCGGCGGCCGGCTGCTCGCGTCGATGGACCACCCGACCGTGGCCTACACGATCCAGGAACCTCGGCCCGACTACTTCGCGACCACCAGCTACACCTTCGACTGGACGTGCGGCGGGCAGTAGGGCCCCGATGAAGTTCTGGCGCAAGCCGTTGCACGCGATGATCGATGCCTTCACCACCGCCGGCTTCCGCCTCTCCACCATCAGTGAGCCGCAGCCCGACCCGGCTGCCCGTGAACTCTTCCCCGACGGCTTCCGCGACCTTTCGGCCAAACCCTGCTTCCCGTTCCTCGTCGTCGAGGTCCCACCTTCGCCCACCGATTCGGATGACCAGCGAGTCGCGGATCACGGGTGAAGCCGCGTGAACTGTGCTCGACAGCGCGGATCTACGAGGCCACCGATCGGTCGGCGGCCTCGGCGCGCCTTGACCTCCGACTCTGGCTCCGGCCGTGCTCTTCGCCAGGTCTAATCGCCGGTCGTGCCGTCGAGCATCTCGCGCAGGATGTCCAGGTGGCCGTTGTGGCGGGCTGTCTCTTCGGTGAGGTGGAGGAGAATCCAGCGCAGGTCGACGTGAAGGCCGTTGCGGATGGTTCCCCTGGCCTGCTTGTCCAAGGCGTTCCCGGCGACCAGTTCGCGGTAGCGGGCGCTCTGTTCGGCGTACTCGTCGAGCAACTGCGTGAGCGGGAACTCGACGGCGGTACGCATCTCACGGTCCGGGTCCTCATCCGTCATGGGGGCCCGGTCTTCCTCGCCGAGGAAGACCACCTGGAACCAGTAGTACTCGACCCAGCGGAGGTGGTTGATCACTCCGCTCATGGTCATCAGCGGTGAGCCCGGCAGCAGCGCCTTGCGGGCGTTCTCCGCAGAGACGCCCTCGCACTTGGCGCGGGCGGTGTCCCGCGCGTAGTCAAGAAACGTGGTGATTTGGGTGCGCTCGTCCCATGCGGACGGAGTGTCGTCGATTCTTGTCATCGCGCGAAGCGTCCCCGATCACCGCGACCGATGTCGAGGCATTTACCGACGGCCCAACCCGTTCCGCCCACCTCCTTTTCAGACGGGGCGCCTCATAGCGACGGTGAATGGTCGCCAGGGCGGTCCAGCAGCATCTCGGCGAAGAGGGCCGGAGCGCCGAGCCGGACCAGGCGTCGCCTGCGCTCTGCCGGCAGCACGGTGGCAAGCGCGGTGGCCCATACCGGCGGCGCGTGGAACTCCCTAACGCCGTGTCGGCCGCCGGTCCATGTGCGAACTATCGGAGCGGGCTGAGCGTGGCGAAGACCTTGCCGCAGCACGTGTCGCGAACCCGAAGTTGGCGGCTCAGCTGAACCGTTGCCGTGTCGCCACCGGTGATTCCGCCAGCGGAGATCATCTGCGAGATAATGATGCGAATCCTCGGTGCCATAGGTCCGACAATCGTTCGGTGACTGACAAGAAACGCTGCCTCACCCTCCACGTTGTTGTTCCCGACCGTTCGCAAAGGGGCGCAACAGTGGAGGTCCAACCGCTGGTCGACGGTGAGGACATCCTGACCAAGGCTTTTGCAGAGGGGCGAGGCGAGGACCCCAGGTACCTTCTGCTGCCGGAGAGCCCTCTCATAGCCGTTGCTGAGCCGCACGAGGTGCGGTTGGCCGAGGCGACATGTACCGAAGGGTGTTGCGGCGCTCTCTACGTGACCATCCGGCGGGACGGCGACCGCGTGATCTGGAATGAGTGGCGCAACCCCGATAAAGACGACGTCGACCTACCGGAGTTCTGGTTCGGTGCTCAGGAGTACCAGGCAGAGGTCGAGCGAGCTGTCGCGGACCACAGCTGGGAGTGGCCGGCGCGCACCGTTGCCCGGCTTCTGGAGCTGCACCTCAAAGCGCGCACCGATTGGCTTGCACAGTGGGAATGTGAAATTGGCGCGGTGTCAGCCTGGGTATGGGAGCCCCGGCACATCGACCTCTTCCTCCTCCACCCAGGCCGCTCGGCCCTCAGGGAAGGCCTCCCATGGCTGCAGTTCCGGATGACGCTTGACGTCTCCAGCGATACCCCCGAAAAGCAAGCCGAGAGACTCGCTGATCAACTCGTGGCGGATGACCCACGTCGGACAGCCGAGATCTGCGGCGGATCTCCGGAGTACGCCAGGCGACTCGGATATCCCTTGCCACCGCGGTGGCGGGCTTGAACTCTCTCCAGTAGTGGCCTGTCCGGCGAACTTGATCGCTTGCAGGCACGCATGGCATCGAGGGCGACCTCGGGGAGAAGGACCGGCCGCTGGCCGGCCCGATCCCCAAGGGCGTGGCCTGCGCGGGGGTTTCCGGCGCCGGTCGCGAGCGTGCTGGTCGGGTGCGGCGGCCGCCCCCGGGCGTCTCTGCTGGGTGTGAGGACCGTCAAGCGGCCGGTTGGACGGCGGCGCCGAGGATCGGAGACGTCCTGGACAGGCTCGGGACACTCGGTACCTTCGTCGCAAACCTTGCGGATGACGGTGGCGTGCTTGATGTAGCCGCCGTTGCCTGCCTTCTCCGCGAATGCCGGTGGATTCAGATATTCGGACGGGCGGAATAGGGCCTGAGCCGTGACGTATCCGCTCCCTTCCAGGGCCCTGAGAGATTTCCTCCTGTCGCTCCGCCCAGGCGATGTCGTGGCTGGGGCGGTGAGCGGAATCGAGAACTTTGGTGTGTTCGTCGATCTCGACGGGGCGCCGGAGGCTTCGGTGGGATTCATTCCTCCGCCCGAACTTTCGTGGAGACGGATCTCCTCTTGTCACGAAGCGGTGTCAATGGGGCAGCGTGTGAGCGCTGAGGTCTTGGCGCTGGACACCGAGAAGCGTGGGCAGGCTGTGCTGTCCTTGACAGCCCTGCAGGAGAATCCATGGCTCGTCTGGGCTACGTGCGTGGGCAGCATCGTCAGTGGCCGCGTCACGAAGCTCGTCCCGTTCGGTGCCTTCGTAGGTCTCGATGACGGGATTACAGGGCTGGTTCACAGCTCCGAACTCCTGGCAGCAGAACCGGACCGGGGAATTCGTGTCGGCGACGTGATGACCGTGCGGATCGCAGAGGTCGACCCGCCCGTGCGACGCATGCGTCTGGCACTCGCATGACCGACGCTGCACGAACGGAGCCATGAGCTACCGGCCACTCTGGGTGTCGATCTCGCAGCGCAGCTCGTACGCGATCTGCTGAAGGGGGAGACGGATGATCCCGGTGGAGGCGTGGAGGCGTGGAGTCGGTCGATGGCGTGCTCCGTGCCGGTCGATGTGGCGCTCAACGATCGTCGGCGCGCCCAGTTCACCACTGAGTTCCCGGAGCCGTCGCGCGATACTCGCCGATCGCGTCTCCGCTTCGTCGCCGCTCAGGACTGCTGGCGCGGGGCCTCATCATCGGGAGTGTCCGGCGGGCTGGCGAAGTGGAAGGGCACCGAGAGGTGGGCAGCAAGGGCACTACCAGCCCGCTCGGCGGCTACCGCTACCGCTACCGGGTGACGCGGGCGGCAGTCCGCGTCCTCGCCGAGGTACAGCTTGGCCGTGGACCAGTCGATGGTGGCCATCTGAGTCTTGGCTGCGGGGTCGGCGGTGATGGCCAGGAGTTGCACGAACCAGTCGTGGACGGTGTCACCGTCCCCAATCGCCTCGATCGCCACGACGTGGCCGGCGCGCCCGGCCGTCCGATAGGCCACTGCCGGCCGGTCACCAGGCGTGACGAGCATCAGCAGACCGCGGAGGCGCTGCGCCCCCGGGTCTGCAGCCCGGCCGGGCTCAGCCGATCGTCTTGATCATCCGGGCGGGCACTCCCGCGACCACGGTGCCGGCGGGAACGTCACGAGTGACTACCGCGCCTGCCGCGACCACCGCACCGGCACCGATGGTCACTCCCTGCGTGATCACGGCAGCCGTCCCGATCCAGACGTTGTCCTCGATGACGATCGGGGCGAAGGAGAGGTACTTGCGGCGCTCGGCCAGGGGCAGTGGATGGCCTCCGGTGATGAGGCTGACCTTCGGGGCGATCATGACGCCGTTCCCGATCTGGATGCCTCCTTTGTCCATGAAGGTGCATCCCTGGTTGACGAAGACGTTCTCCCCGAACGTCGTGTTCAGCCCGTGCTCGGTGAAGAACGGCGGGTAGATCACCACGGACTCCGGCAGCGGACCACCGAACACAACCGAAAGGAGTTCCGCACGGCCTTCGCTGTCGCTGAACGGCAGCACGTTCAGCCGGGACGTCGCATCGGTCACCTCCGCGATCCGCTCCGCATGACGCGTGAACTCAGGCGTCCGGACATACATGACCTGCTCTGTGCGGGTAGACATGCGCTGATCCCACCACCGGGCAGAACACTCGATCAAACAACCCTCCGCCACACCGGACACAACCACTGGTTGTGGAATTAGGGTGGAAGCGTGGATGTTGCAGCGCTGCGGACGTTCGTGACCGTCGCCGAGACCGGCCAGTTCCAGGCCGCGGCCGACGAGCTGGGGATCAGCCAGCAGGCGGCCTCCAAGCGGATCGCGGCCCTGGAGAGACACATCGAGGCCACACTCCTGGTGCGGACCTCCCGAGGCTCCCGGCTGAGCCTGGACGGCCAGGTCTTCCTGCCGCACGCCAAGAAGGTCCTGGCGGCCATCGAGCAGGCCGAGCGGGCCGTGCGCCCCGGCAGCCGTCCCTTGCGTGCCGATGTCCTCAACCGGCGCATCGCCCCTGCCCAGGCCGTCTACCGGTTCTACCGCTCCCACCCCGGGACGGACCTCGACGTGGTCACGCTGAGCGCGGAGAACGCCGCCCAGGCCGCCCATGCGGTGATCGAAGGGATCGTCGACGCGTCCTTCCGCGCCCTGCCGGCCGACCAGGTCCCGGCCGGGATCCGCGCCGAACGGCTCCTGGACGCACCCCTGGAGCTCCTGGTCGGACCGGGTCACCCCTTGGCGAACGCGTCCTGGGTCAGACCTGCGGACCTGGCCGGCCACCGCATCTGGATCCCCGGGATCAGGCCGGACACGGAGTGGTCAGCCTTCTACCAGGCGCTGTCCAAGGCCTTCGACCTGAGCATCGACGCACTCGGCCCCCACTTCGGCGACGAGGCCCTGATGGACGCCCTGGCCGACTCGGCCTCGCTGGCCACCCTCGTCGGCAGTGGGGACCGGTACCTGTGGCCCCGAACCCACGACCTACGGCGCATCCCGTTGCACGGCCCGACCCCGGTCTACCCGCACATGCTGCTGTCCCGCAGCGGAGACCAGCACCCCGTGCTCACCGCGCTACGCGACCATCTGCGCACCACAGGCCCGCGAACGCCGCAGGACGTGTGGACCCCGGATTGGGTAGACCGCTGACCGGACGACCGAATCAACAGAAACCCCTGGTGATCAATTTCGAGGGATGCCTGCAGGTGGTGGGGGGTGAGCGGCAGCCGAAGCCACCACGAGAGCCGCCACGAGAGCCACCACGAGACGGTCAGGCGGCGGGCTGCCGGCCTTCGTTGTTGAGGTGGCGGCCGGCGGTCAGGCGTCAGGGTCGGCTTCGGGGTGCGTGAACCGCACGGGCTTGCCCAGCGACCGGGCGTAGGCGATTTCGGCTCGGGTGCTGTTTCCGATGTAGTCGCCGACGACGAGCACCTCATCAGCGAGCCGGATCTTCGCCTGGTGCAGTTCGCCGAGTTGAACTTTCAGCGCCTCGGCCTCGACAGGACCGGACCCAAATTCGTGCGGCGACTTCATGTCACAGCCCGGTTTGGCCACAATCTTTCCGACTTTGGTCTCCCGCAGATCTGCCTCGTTCATCTCGGTCATGAAGCGGGTGGAGCCGCAGATCACGACGGTACGCGGGAGGCTCAACAGCTTCTTCGCGTCGGCGAGCTTCTCCTCGGGGGTGAGCAGCTGCGGATATGACACCGGTTCCTCCTGGCGGTGTGCTCCAAGGGGTGCCTGCGGAGACGAGAACGGGCGTGCTTGAGATCGTTGCGTGACGAACGACGTCTACTGGACCCGGGCGAGGGCTTCGTGGAGCTCTCGCACCACTCGACTGCGCGTCGCGATAGGCCTCCTGCCCTTCACGAGCCGGGGGGTACTCGGCTCGCGGCGCGACGTTGGACGTTCTTCAGACGTCTGTCGCGGGTGCAGACCATCCGCTCCACGCTGGAAGCGAGCTCCCCGGCACCCGTATACAGGGCATCAGCCCACGAATCGAGCCAATCCCCATGCAAGGCCTCTAGCGCTGTGGCATGCACGTCATCGGTCGCCTCGGCGATCGCGGTGGTGACGAGCACGTCGAAGTCGACTTCCCGCCAGCGCTCAAGTGGGGATGGAGGCGGTGGCCTGCTTCCGGCGGCGGGGCGGGGAAGTTGAAGCCCGGCCCCGGGAATCTGCAGCCAGCACTCATGCCATCCTGCGTGACGCCCTGAACAGCTCAAATGCCCGGCAGCGACTCGAACGCTTCGCTGCTGCCCTGTCCTGCCCAACCGTCATTGAAGCTGCCCGAGCCGTCGGCATTCACCAATCGACACCGGCAACTCAGATCAGCCGGCTCGAAGGGGACCTGGGCCGTCCCCTGATCGAACGTGCAGAACGGGGCCGCAGGGCGCGGCCCACGCCCTTCGGCGGAAAAGTGGCCGCTGCCGCCAACCGTCTCACCGGGCCAGACTGGTGGCCTTGAGCGCGCGTTGGGCGAAGACGTCGTCCCGACGGTCTTCCATCTGCCGCAACGCGTCCTTGCGGTCCCGCTTGGAGAGCCGGTCAAGATACGTGTGGCCGACGAGGTGATCGGTCTCATGCTGCAGACACCGGGCGAAGTAACCCATCCCCTCGATGACGAGAGGGTTGCCGTCCTTGTCGAACCCACGGGCGACAGCGCGATCGGTGCGGGGAACCGAGATGGCGGCTCCGGGCACGGACAGGCAGCCCTCGAAGTCGTCAAGGAGTCGCCGACTTCCCGGATCGGGTAGTTCCAGAACAGGGTTGATGAGGTGACCGACATGCCGGACCCCATGGTCGTCCGGGCAGTCATACACGAACAGGCGCAGGTCAATGCCAACCTGGTTGGCGGCCAGGCCGGCGCCGTCGGCGACATACATGGTCAGGAACATGTCGTCGATCAGCGCCGACAACTCCGGATTTCCGAACTCGGTCACCTCCCGGCACGGACGGTTCAGCACCTCCTCACCCACCACCGTGACCCTGCGAACCGAACCCCGTCCCGCCTCCGGTGCCAGAGCCGGATAGGTGTTCACGGGGCGGCCTTGCACACGGACTCGTCGGTCGACGGGACGGTCGTGTTGAACAGGCATGGCTGTCTCCTCTTTTGCACACGCCACAGATGCTGCGGACCGCAGTTGCTTCCTTCGGTAATGACTACCGCTTGCCAACTCCTTTGCAAAGTAGCAGACTTTGCAAAGTGACCGAAGATGACCTTAACGCGCCAGGCGAACAGGCAGCCACCACCGGCGAACTGCGCGAGCACGAGGTCCGCACGGCCCTGCTGGACCTGCTCGCCGAAGTCGGCACTGTCACGGCGACCGAAGCCGCATCCCGGCTGGGCTACAGCTCTGGGCTGTGCTCATTTCACCTACGGCAGCTCGCACGACACGGACACATCGAAGAGGCCCCCCATGGCGGGGGTCGCGCACGCCCCTGGCGTCTGAGGCAGCACACCTCTGATGCGGACGGGCCCGCGGAAGAGGAGTTCGGCGACTTGGCCCGAGGGCTGGAGGACGAAAGCTGGCAGCGATGGCTGGCCCAGCGGGACCAGGCGCCAGCCGAATGGCGTCAGGACGAAGCCTTCAGCGCCGTCGCCTACCTGACACCGGAAGAGATGAGCCGGGTCGCGAATGTGATTCGTCGGGCGCTCGCGCCCTACCAGGACCGTGAACAACGCCCCCTGGCCCGGCCCGATGGTGCACGTCCGGTCGCACTCATCACCCGACTGTTCCCCCTCCTTCCCCACACGACAGGCGACGCGGACCAGGACTGAGGAGCGGCCGGTCGTTTCGTTCTCGCTTGAGGAGACGACACGAAGCTGAGACAGCAGGCAGGTGCCACAGCGCGAGACGACCTGAGGGCGCCCAGGCCACCGCACCGTTGCATGACACGGAAGCTGAGAACCTACACGCGCGGACTGCGCGCGCAGAGGCCCCACGCACGCAGCGGCCCACGGGACGTCCCGTCAGGGTGTCTGTGCCTGTGTGAGCGAGGGGGCCAGGGAGTGAGTCGAGGAGCTGACCAAAGGTGATCTTCTCGTCGTCGTAGTCGAAGGTCATGCCGGCGAGTGCCTCCCGTCGTCCCGCGCTGCGCCCGCAGCGGTCCAGCAGGATCTTCAGGGCGACTTCGGGTTCGTGGCGGGTGAGGACCTCGTCGGCGGGGATCTGACGCAGGTGCTCCAGGGTGCGGTAGCGGGATTTCACGACGGCGCGGTGGACCTCGGGGCGGGGGAGGATCTCGCCGGTGGCGGGGGAGCCGAGCCAGGACTGCAGGACGGCCGCGGGGTCGGGGTGCTTGCCGAGTTCGTCGACGTGCAGCAGGTGGGGTGCTCACGATCGGGAGGGGAACCGAGTGCTGACGTACGTTCGACCCCATGATGCGCCCT
Source organism: Streptomyces sp. NPDC000404 (assembly GCF_040300365.1). Taxonomy (NCBI): domain Bacteria; kingdom Bacillati; phylum Actinomycetota; class Actinomycetes; order Kitasatosporales; family Streptomycetaceae; genus Streptomyces; species Streptomyces sp. NPDC000404. The sequence goes on from NZ_JBEPDN010000015.1 coordinate 176,633, forward strand.
GGAACCCCGGACGGTGGCCCGGTGAGCGGTTGGCGGGAGTACTTGGAGGAGCGGACCTGCCGAGAGGTCGATGCCGACGTGCTGCGCGACCGCCGGCTGTCGGCGGTCAGGTCCGTCTGGGAGGCTCTGCGCCCGCTGGGGGTGGGCCTGCACGAAGCCGAGCGGGTGGTCCACTCGCGATACGAGGCCCTGGGCGACCGCGTGCAGCGCACCCCGCCTGATCCGCTGGACCTCCCCTCGCTCGCAGCCCGCGCCGCGGCTCTCCCCGGTCGTGTGGTGGCGGTGGAGGCGTTGTGGGACGGCGATTCAGTCCACGACTGGTTCGTGCTTCTGGTCGCGGTCCTGAATGCCTCAGAGGGGGAGGGTCGCCTGGCGACCAACTACCACCACGGCGGTGGTTACCTGGGACCGGGTGAGCCGCGAACAGCTCGCCCTTGAGGGCCTGGAGGCCGGGCGGGGAGAGCGGTCCCGGTTGCCGGAGCGCTGCCGTGGCGCAGCGGGCTGGCTGCTCGGCGTGACAGTGCTCCTGCTCGTGGTGGGCACGCTCGCCACGGGGACGGGGCCCCACGCCGGGGACTCCAGCGATGTACATTGGATGCCCTTCAACTGGACGGTCGTGACGGTCCTCCATGGCTCACTCGCGGTGGCCGCGCTTGCCCTGACGGGGTACCTGCTGCGGGCGTTGCCCAAGGACGGTCGGGGGCGTGCACGCCAGAAGGAGCTCTCTTTCGTCGCCGTGGTGCTGGCCCAAAGCGCGCTCGGGGTGGTGCAGTCGCTGAGCGGGCTGCCCGCGCCGGCCGTCGGCCTGCACCTGTTGGGGTCGGCACTGGTGTGGACCGGCGCCGTCCAGGTCTTCCTTGCCACGCGTTTCGAAGCGCAGCAGTCCGCCGCCGAGCTCCCCGGACCCAAGCGCGGTTTCGGCCGTGGGTGCGGATTTACCGCCCCGCCAGAGGCTCGGCACGGGCCTGCGTGCAACTGTGCACCCCGTCCTGGCACGCACTGGACACCCGGCACTGGGACACCGCCGGGCAGCTCCCGTCGGCCGAACTCGGCTGCGTCCTGGGTGTGTACGCGTCCCGAGTGATGACGCCGCGCGGCCCCACCGCCGTCACCGGCCTAGAGCTCAGGACGGCGCTGCACCCGGCGACCCGGGCCTCCGGACTGGACACTGACGGCAAGCGGCACTCCGAGCGCAACCCCGGCTCGCTGGGCAAGGACTCGGTCGACCCGGCGCCGTGCGAGGCTCCCGACGGCCACCCCGTCCTCAAGACTGGTACGGGAGACTTCCCTGACCGGGGGCTGGGTAGTTGACGGTGTCAGCAGTTGGCCAGGGGGTCTGGAAGATTTTCTGGCCCTCGACGCTCAGGAGCCCCACGGTGGGGGAGCACTGGGAGATGGCGGAAGGGTGCCAGGTGCTGGTCTTCCGGGTGCCGGAGGTCTGGGTGAACCTGCTGCCCCAGGTGGTCTTGTTCTTGTAGGAGTACCCGAGCTTGCCGGCGATCTTGTTGCCGCTGGTCTTCTGATAGTAGGAGACGACCTCGAATCTCGGGCCGTTGTTGAACTTGTAGTGGAACAGCTCACCGCTCGACAACGTGGTGCAGGCGGCACCCGGCCCTACCTTGCCGTCTCCGGGGCAGTTGGCGGCCAAAGCAGTTGCCGCAGCGGGTACGGGGGATGCCTGCACAGCCCCCGTGGAGGAGGCCATCGTAAGGAGGGCGAGTGCAGTGGCGGCCACGCCACGTATGGCGGTGGAAGCTTCGATACGCATCAGTCCGTCCTCGAGTAAGTAATGTTGTGGTACTTGCCATGCAGGCGGATCAGTTGGGTTCTGTGATCGTTTCTGTGACGGCCTCGCCATCGGCGGAGGGCGGCGGAAGCTCTTGGTTCTGGGTGGCGCGTTGGGTGACCTTGCCGGTGGAGGCGTCGACGTAGACGGGTTCCAGCTGCATGGTCGGGTCGTCTGCGGCGAAGGTGGTGATCCACTGGGTCCTCCAGTGGCCGTCGCGCTGTACGGCGAGGAGTTCACTGTCAACGGGGTGGAGGCCGTCGGGCCCCTTCGGGTGTTCCGCATAGGCGAGGGCCGTCTTCTGGGCGGCCTTCTCGGAGATGGTGGCCTGGGGCAGGGCGGTGGGGTCCGGGGTGGTGTTGATGAGCATCTGGGAGATGCGGCCGGCGGTGTTGATCTGGATGTCGAGGCGCATCGGCATGAGCACCCCGGCCGTGTTGCGGCGGCGCCAGCTGGCGATCCAGCCGAGTTCGGCCTTCTCTCCCACGGCTGTGACCTGGGGTTCGGCGCCGTGCAGTTCGCGAGGGTAGTGCTCCTGGGCGTAGCGGCGGGCCAGAGCGAGGGCATCGTGTTCGCCGGCCGGCTTCTTGCGTGTCCCGGGGATGGGGAAGCTGTTCTCGGTGGTGATGCTGGAGTCTTCGAGGGTGACGTTGAGTTGCGCGGCGTCCGGCCAGGAAAGCTCGGCTGAGCCGTGATCGAGGGTGATGAACAGGCTGTCGGGGACGTCTTCCGCGCCGGCGGAGAGTTGGACGTTGACGATCTTGTAGCGTTCGCCGAATGCCTGGCGGATCGCCTGCGTGACCGCCTCCTTCTCCTTGCTCCCGGTGAATTGCAGGCTGGTCGCGTCGACGGCGGTGGGTGTGATCCAGGCGAGCCATACCACCGCGGCGCAGCCCAGGCCGATGCCTGCGCCGATCGTGGTCGGTCCCGCGTGGGCCTTCGGCGCGTTCACATGGCGGCCGGTGAGGTGGAGGAGGGCCCAAGCGAGGAGGAGTCCGACCACCGCGCCGAGGGTGTTCATCTCCACGTCGCTGCTGTCGCATCCGCGGCTGATGCCGGGGACGAGGGTCTGGAGAAGTTCGGTGGCGATGGTCAGCAGAACGCTGCCCGCCAGCACCGGGAGCAGCGTGCGGAAGGCCATCACGCCGAAGAATCCGATGGGCAGGAACAACAGGATGTTCAAAAGCCCCTGTTCGGTGGCGAAGGGCTCGGCGAAGTTCCGGTTGATGATGCATGCCCCCGTGCCACCGGAGCCGGCCGGGCCGCCGCTGGGCAGGAAGAGGGTCAGAGCGAGTTCCGTGCTGACGGCGCCCACGAACGCGGCGACGGCCCACGGCCGCCCGGAGAATCGTCGGCCGAGGACGTACCCCACGGTGGCAAGAAGAAGTACGGCGATTGAGGCGAAGGCAATGAAGCTTGCCTTGCCTTGAAATACGGCAGTGAGCACGGGACTGCTTCACCCATCTGGAGAAGGCACGCGTGGCCCGAGTGAACGGTGCGGACCACGCGCGGCGTCATCAGTTGTCGCAGGTGGCGAGAGGAGTTTGGTAGACCTGCTGGCCGTTGACCGACATCAGTCCCACGGTGCTGGAGCAGTACGTCACGCCGGACCAGGTGGTCCGCTTCGTCGTCCCGCTGGACTGGGAGACGTACCCCACCGCGAATTGCCGGACTTCGTGAAGCCCAACTTGCCGGAGATCTTCGAACCGCTGGTCTTCACATACCAGGTGGGCAGCCTTGTCGTTGGTGTACTTCTGGTGGAACAGCGCACCGCCGCTCAGCGACGTACACGTGTAGTTACGCGAGATGTGACCATCACCGGGACAACCTGCGGCTGCGAGCTTCGCACTTGCCGCTGCCGGGGGAGTTGCGTCCACCGCGTACGCCGCGCTGGACATCGCCATGGACGCCAGCGCCATTCCCGAATCGGTCGCCGCGCGTGCAGCCTTCTGCATCGTCCGCACTGTCATGTGAGTTACTCCTCCTGAATCGGCATCGGGAGGAGAGCCAGCTGTGGCTGGCCCGGTCAAGGCGGCGCCCTCCCCCAGGGCAAGCGACCGAGCCGTTCACAGGCCTGATCGCCACGTCGTCGCTCTATGTTCCGGACTGAGCACAGACCGCAGAAGCGTTCGGCGACGGCCCAGAACGTATCAACCGTGAACACCGCATGAGAGGGCAGAACGGTGGGTTGTATCGGGTTCACGCCATCTTGTGCTGCTACCGATCATTTAGATCCACCTGCCGGTAGCGAGAGAGCCGTCTGTGCAGGAGGTATGTGGCGCCGGTGAGAAGTTTCGCGAATGGCCGGAAGAAGGCGAAAGTGATCAACATCGCCGAAGATGGGCGGACGGTCAGGGGATGTCGGAGACGTCTGTCGAGGCAGCAGGCCAGGGATGGCACCATCAACGAACTCGTGGACGCCGCAGAGCAGCGACTCGGGCATCGAGGCAAATTCCGTGGCCGCACGCTGGAGACGGCGCCGTACTGCTTGCTTGGGATACCCGGGTTCGACGGTCACCCTGACGAAGGAGCCGCCGATACAGGGAGCTCCTGGAGTTCCCGTCACCGTGATGCTGCACCGCTCGTCGCCGTCGCCCTGGTGCGGCCCGACCCACCCCGCCTGGGGTCAGGTGGCGAGGTTGCAGGACCATCTCCGGGGGTGGTGCTCGCATCCGCAGTCCTGCACCGGCAGTAGCCACCCGCGGCAAACGGATCCTCGAGTTGGAGAGGAAGTACGTCTCCTCGAAGGCGTCGGCCATTTCCTCGGGAGCCGGTCGTCGCTGACGCCTTCTTGCGAAGCACCGCAGTCGCCACGGCCGGCAGCGAATCGTACTGGCTCCGGAAGCGCTGTGCCTGTAGTCGTCTGCTGTCAGCGCGGCGCGGAAGCAGCCGTCGAGGTAAGAGTGTCGATGGCGCTGGAGAGATGATTGGCCCATGAGTCGTGGCCATCCGTCACGATCTCGATGATGCGGGTCGAAAACAGTCGGGTGGTCTCGTCTTCAACGAGACTGGTGTACGGCCCTGCGCTCTGTTCGAGGAGAAAGCGCTCGGCGTACAGCCAGTTCAGAACCTCCCGACCGAAGATCCACTGCTCGTGCGCCTTCGTGGTGTTCCGGAACGCGATAGCCAGCGCGGCGCCTGAGCAGGCAACTGACGATTCACCACCTGGGTACCGAGGGGATCCCCGAGATCGCGGTGGCGACCATGGACAGGAACGCTGCTGAAGGCGAACCCCCGGGCCGCAGGGCGATTCCTCTCGGTGCGCCGCCGCCAAGCTCTCTCCAGGCCCTGCCACTCAGCGAAGGCCCGGTCACGGAGCCCCAGAGGCCCCATCACTGCTCCCCATGACCTGATGGCGCAGCACGCCGTCGGCGCCGACCGGGTCGGCGAGCATCAGGCAGGGCGCTGCCGGCTCAGCGGCCACGGGCAGTCCAGACCGGGGTGGCCTCCGCCAGCTGCTGCGTGCTTGTTCTGAGGGGCGTCGTGGGCGGTGGGAACTCGTGTGTTCGGGGGCGCGTCTGTAGGGGCATGGCCAAACGGGTTGAGTTGACCGGTGCCGTCGGCTTTTTGGCGGCGGTCGTCGCTGTGGTGGTCGGGGTGGTTTTGTGGCGGTATGGTGCCCTGCCTGGTTTGCGTGGTGGCTTTGAGGGTGAGCGGGACTGGAGTCTGCTCTATGTGGAGTTGCCGGTCATGCTGTTCGGCTTCCCTGCGGTCACGCTGGTGACCTGGCGGTTTTCCAGGTCTCTTTTGAGCTGCCGGGCTGGGTGGGTCACGCGGGCCGTGGTGCCGGTGGTGGCGGTGTGCGTCGCTGTGGTGGTGCTGGCTTGGGCGAGCTTGACGTGGTTGCACATCCGTGTCGCGCCTTTCGTGCATCCCGGGTGAAGACCTCGCCGCCCGGGCGTTGCCGGGGGCCGAGGCGTGTGACTCGGGCGTGGCCTGCGCGGTCGCGGTTGGTCGGTTTCGCCGGGCACGCTCGTGCACGCCGGAGAGCGCGCGGGCGTCCTGAGTGGCGGGATACGGCAGAAGCTGAACCTGACGCCGGCGTTGGTCCATGATCCGCAGATGGCCTGCTGGACGATCCGTGCCAGGGCTTCGGCTGGGAGACGTATCTGCGCTTTGGGACTGCGCCGCCCGGCTGTGGGCCGGTCGGTGCTGGTTGTCTCGCATCTGGAGTGGGACACCGATCGGCACAGCGCGCCAGGTGTCGGCCGGCACCTGGCGCGACGTCATCGCCGAACTCGACAGCAACCAGTGCGCCTACGACCGTTTCCCTCATCGGGCTCGGCGCCTGACACAACGGCACAAGTGACGTCGGCACGCTCGCAGCGAGTCGTGGCAGAAGACGTTCGCCAGGTCGGCGCTGGCGTCCAGAGGAATTTGGCGTTCTCGGATAGCTGGGTGCCTCGTTCACGTCGAAACGCCGACTCCTGAAAGCCAACGGCCATACCGGGAACAGCCGGCCTGCCCGGCGCTGTTGCATCAACCGACGCACCGACGCACCGACGCACCGACGCACCGACGCACCGACGCACCGACGCACCGACGCACCGACGCACCGACGCACCGACGCACCGACGCACCGACGCAC
>NZ_JBEPDN010000015.1:183099-212005 GCF_040300365.1 Streptomyces sp. NPDC000404
GACGCCGCACAGGCGGGGAACACCGACACCGCAAGGTCGTCCGCCTGCCGGAATCCGGGCCTCGGGACGGATCGTGGTAAGCCCGCCGCGCACGCGGGCCGAGCCGTATTACTACTGGAGGACTTGCTCATGACTGACCGGCCCTTGACGCTCATGGCAGTGCACGCCCACCCCGATGACGAGGCGACCAGCACCGGAGGGGTCCTCACGCGGTACGCGGCGGAGGGCATGCGCACGGTTCTCGTGACGTGTACCGACGGCGGTTGCGGTGATGGACCGGGGGGTGCCAAACCGGGCGATGCCGGGCACGATCCGGCGGCCGTCGCCTTGATGCGCCGTCAAGAACTGAAGGCGAGCTGCGAAGCCCTGAAGATCAGCGATCTGGAAATGCTGGACTATGCCGACTCCGGGATGGTCGGCTGGCCGAGCAACGAAGCCCCTGGATCCTTCTGGCAGACCCCCGTGGAGGAAGGCGCCGCCCGACTGGCGGAACTCATGTGGCACTACCAACCCGATGTGGTCGTCACCTATGACGAGAACGGCTTCTACGGCCACCCCGATCACATCCAGGCCCACCGCATCACGATGGCGGCGCTGGAGAAGACGGGACTGACACCGAAGGTGTACTGGACGACGATGCCCCGCTCAGCGATGCAGCGGTTCGGGGAGATCATGCGCGAGTTCGGGGACATGCCGGAGCCGGATCCTGCCGAGGCCGCCGCGCTGGCCGAGATCGGCCTCCCCGACGATGAGATCACCACCTGGGTGGACACCACCGCATTCAGCGGTCAGAAGTTCGACGCGCTTGCCGCGCATGCCAGTCAGGGCGAGAACATATTCTTTCTCAAGATGGGCAAGGCGAGGTTCGGCGAGTTGATGGGCATGGAGACGTTCGTACGTGTCCAGGACACCACCGGCGCGGCCGTACCCGAGAACGATCTCTTCGCCGGACTGCGCTGAACCGCCAGTCCGACCAGGGCCCGGGAAAGCTCCTCGTTCGCACAGCACGATCGAGCGCGTCACACCCGGAGGCACCCGGAGGTTTCTCCGCACGTGCCGCTCCGGCAGCCCACGACCAGACCCTCGCGGGCGACGCCTGACCTGTGCCCGCACCGCCGACCCGGCACCGCGCTCGCCCAAACCACCCGGGCAGCCGCACAGCGGGGAGATTCGATCTGGCCCTGACTCCCTCTGCCAAGAGCACCGCCGGCGAGGAGAGCTGACCACGAGCCGGAAGACCGCGGCCCCGGGGCATGACGTCCCCGGGGCCATCCGCCGCCGTTCGAAGTACCACGGCCGGCAAGGACATCGTGGGTCCCGGTGCGGTACCAGATGATGTGCTGCTTGACGGTGCGGTGTCGGGCCCGTATTTCCACCTGGGCGCGTCCCGCGGGGCGACAGTTCGGAGCGGGCGCACCTCACTGAGCACCGGACTCTGCGCTCCGGACACCGCCATGGGAAGCCTGCGCCGCCCGCCGCCCGCACCATCCCGGTTGGGTGCTCAGGCATGCGCTGCTGCAGGTGCAGCGTGGCGAATACGGCTCGTGGTGCGATCGCCGGTGGCTAGGGTCGTACGGACACTTCAGGGGGGCGAATGAGCGATTCTCACGTGGACCCGCCGCAGATGCTGGTCTCCTCGTCCGGTTTCACGGACCTTCAGTCATGGGCGGTGCAGATACATCGGGGCTTGGTCGGCTAGCTGGACGACGCAGCCGGCATGGCCGGAGACGACGCCGTCGGCCACGCATTCGCGGGGAAGTACGACCCGGAGGCCCAGAAGGTCGTGAACGCGTTGGGCGAGGCCGTAGCCCACCTCGGGGGCACGGCCAACAGTCTCTACACGATGGCCATGAACTACATCCGCACCGACGCGGACGTCTCGGCGAGCATGATGAAGCCGCAGCAGCTCCCGGCTTCCGCCGATCCGCAGTGCAGCAGCGAGCCCCGCGCGGTCGAGATCCCCACCGCCGTCGGACGTGCCAACTGGGCGGTGCGCGAGATCACCGCCAGGTTCTGGCCGCAAGGCGCCCCGGACAAGCTGCGCCAGGCGGCCCGCGACTGGCAGCACGTCGGCGAGCTGATCAGCCGGCTCGGCCTCGAGGGAGACCTCCGGGCCCGCAAGGTCACCTCCGGCAGCCGCGGCAAGGCGGTCGACGCCTTCGCCAACAACTGGTCCAAAATGTTCGTGGACTGCACCACCACCGGGCCCCTGCTGAACACCCTGGCCACCGCCTGCCAGCAACTCGCCGCCGCATGCCGCACCTACGCGCAGAAGATCGAGGACCTGCGCAAGGACCTGGAACACACAGCGGAGAGCGCCGCCGGCGTCGCCGTGGTCGGCGTGGCCCTGACCTTCTTCACCGTCGGCGCCTCCGACGCCGTGGCAGCCGGCGGGGAGGCCGCTCTCATCGCCGGGGCCGGTGCCGCCGCCGCGGCCATGACCGTCGAGGTCGAGGCCGGCGCCGAACTCGCCGTCCTGGCCGAAGCCGCCGCCGTCGTCGACTCCGCCGCAGCACGCATCGTCATCCCCGCAGCCACCGGCGCCACCATGACACTGGTCGCGACATCTGCCGCGGCCAACACCCCCACGCCAACCGGCGGACTGCCGCCCCTGCCCCGCTCCCCGAACAGCGCCTTCCCGCCCCTGTCACCTGCCGGCCGGCAGCAGATGCACGGGTGGATGAACCAGATGGACGCCGACGGCCGCACCAGCCCTGCCGTGCAGCCGACCGGCAAGAAACCGAAGATCGACGCCCGGCGCGCCTACCAGATACGGGTGGCCGGCTCCACCGAGTACAACCTCTACACTCCCGTGACCACGGACAACGGACGCGAAGGCGGCATGAACGCCGACGGCGTACGCGCCGAGGACGGCGCCGCGATCGACGCCAAATACATCGGCCAGCAAAAAAGCTGCCGCTCACCCCTGCGGGTGGGCAACATCGACAACGTCCCCGACTTCGTCTACGAGTCGACGATGAAAAGCCAGGAGGACGAGGCACGACGCTACGCCGAGGCCTTCAAGGACCCTCGCAACAAGGTCAACCACCTCGAAGTCATCACCAACGACGAGAAGGCCGCCGCGTACTACGACGCCATGTTGGCTGCCGAACATGTGCCGGGCGAGACCCGCATCGAGAAATAGCCGCCACCACCGACAAAGGGACGACCCCGTGGGCAACCACTACTACATCAGCGCCGACCAGCAACAAGGCGCCCGCTGGACATTCACCGCCGAGGACCTCGCCGCCACCGCCACCCGCCTCTGGCCCGGCACGACCGTCGACACCTACGACGGAGACACCACCGAACTGCAGATCCACCTCGACGACACCACCCTCACCTTCACCTTCGACGACGAGTACCACGTGCTGCGCTTCCCCGACCACCAGGACCCGGAAGTGCCGGCCCGCATCGTCCACGGCCTCCTGCGTGAGCTCGCCCCCGACGTTCCGGCAGTCTGGTGGAGCGAAGCCGATGCCACCTTGGAACCCGTCGACCTCTCACCCGACCCCGAGCCCTTCGCCCAGTCCTTCGGCGGCTGAGGCCAGCCGTGCACGAGGAGGGGCTGGCCCGGCGCCCTATGCCGTTCCTGATGGTGTCAGGGGCCGCCAGCAGGCGGCCCCTGACGTGTACGGGAAGTGTGGTTCAGCTGAGACCGGTCTGCGACAGGGCCGTGGTCCAGCCGGTCGCGATGGCCTTGCGCGCGGCATCGAGTTTGACGGTGCCGTTGCACACCGCCGTCTTGTGCTTGCCTTCGACGGAGCCCTTGCTGGCCGCCGGCTGGTTGCCGTAGCGGGGCTCGGGCCACAAGTTCTTCGGATCGCGGAGCGCGCCGCCCAACTCCAAGGGGATGAGCTGGCCTTCCTCGTAGTCGGCGGTGCTGGTGTCCTTGTAGCCGTACTCACCGACCTGCTTGGCCTTCAACGGGGTGGTGTAGGAGACCGGCGGGCGGACGGTCTTTATCCAGCCGGGCACGCAGATCGTCTTGTTGATGGGCCTGGGTGACGTCTGGGTTGTTGGCACCGGGCTGGCAGCTGGCGTCCGGCCGCCGCCGCGCCGTCGCGGCTCCTCCGCCCGGCGCATTGCCCGCGTCCGCCGTGCCGTCCCGCCGTCACCCGCGTCCGCTGTGGCCGTCACCCGGTCCCTGCTGCTCGCCGTCGACGCGCCGTCGCTGTCATCCGCCCCGTGCCCCGGCCGCTGCTCGTCGCCGTCCGGCCGCCGCGCCGCCGTCCCGGCACGCTACCTCGTGGCGCCCACGCCCGCACCCGCCGTCATGGCCGTCACCCGCCGCCGGCCTGCCGCCACCAAATCACCGCCGCGCCGTCCATCGAGACCGGTCGCAGCGGTTCGTTGGCGTTGTGTTCACGGCTCTGCGTCGAGCGGCGGCAGACGAATGTGGCAGCCTGTCATGGCCCATTCAGCGATTGCTGGCCTCTTGCTTGCGGCGTCGGCGCAGTTCGCGTTGGGCCTGGGCGCGGGCGCATTCGCGGGAGCAGTACTTGACGCCGGTGGTGCGGTGTTGGCGGTATGCGGCGCGGCCGCGTTGGCGGACGAAGGCGCGGCCGCACCTCTCGTTGGCGCAGTGGTGGATGGTGGCTCCTTCGACGAGGTGGTTGTACAACTGCAGGAACGCCGCGGAGTAGACGGTGGGGTAGCGGTCGGAGAGATCGCCGATGCCGATGCTGAAGCGACCCAGGGCCCGGTTCAGCACCTCCTCCAGCGATGTGAGTTCGGCGTCGATGAGGATCTCCTGCAACTCCTCGAGCGACTGCGGCCAGGGCTGCTCGCGGTGCTGGGTCTGTGATCGAAGGTCTGCCAGCGTCTTCTCGGTGACGTGCGGTCGGACAAGTTCCTCGAGCCCGCCCTTCTGTTGGCAGGCCAGCCATGTCGTGATCGCGTCCTGCGCGGTCCGCACGTAGATGGCCACCAGGCCGCGGTGCACACCGAACGGATGGGGCTGCTGATCGCTACCGGCTTTGGGGATGTCCTGCAGCTTTTCGTACACGTCATCGGAGTCAAAGGACAGATCGTCCCGGTCGGCGCCGAAGAGTGGGCCGTAGGCCGCCATCATGCGTGCTGCGCCCTCGAGGTCGTCGGCCGGCAGTTCCATTAGCTCGCGCAGGTAGAAGTCCTCGGGCAGCTCTACGGATGTGAGGTCCTCGAAGGGAGCGGGAGTCCACAGGATCCAGTCACCCTCCACGCGCACGTTCTTGATGCGTGGCGTCAGGGGTGGGATCGGGATGGTGGACCCAGGCCATAGCGTGGGACGAAAACGTGGGTCAACGTACTCCGGCATGGCGGCACCATAGCCGCTACGGTGGTAATACAAAACAGTGGAGCTTCGTACTACGCGAAGTTCGTGGCCCATTGGGAGGCGCAGGAGTGACCGACTGGCTGGCACGAAAGACCATCGGAGACCAGCACGAACGCACCGTGAAACAGGCACTTGAGGCACGCGGTTGGACCGTCCACCTTTGCGGACAGGGCACCTACCCGGCACCGATTCAGCAAGCCCTGGGCCATACACAGTCGCCACTGCGCTACTTTCCTGACCTCATCGCAGCCCGCGGCAGCGACCTGGTCACCATCGACGCCAAAGCGCGCATGCCCAGCACCTCGTCCCAGAACTACGCCATCTCCCGCAAGTGCGCCCTGGCAGGCCTGCGGTTCATGGGCGTCCATGCGCCCGTACCGCTGTACTACGTCCCGGGGGACCTACGAGTTTTGACGCCCGCGGAAGTCCTCTACAACGCCTTCCACACGCTCCGGCCAACCAGTGGCGCCTACCACCTGGTCAGTAGCCGTCATGCGCTTCCCTTCGACGACGTCTTCGGGGCCAGCAACGCTCATGAGCGCGCCGCCTGAACCTCGACCGGCATTGCCCGCAACCACAGCTGCCGAATCGGAGCGCCCAGCAGCGGCCGATGGTCAACGAACGAAAAGCCGCTCCAACCAGGGACTTGGGGACACCGCCACGGTGGCCAGATCTGAAGGAGCTGACTCTCCTGTCGTGCGATCAAGAGCAGGATGATGTCAAGGCGTGCGCCAGGGGAGGGGGTCCTGCGGAAGCGGCGGCCCGATAGGTGGCTGTGTTCACGAGTTGTGGCTCTGGCTCAACTCGTGACACGGCCACTCTCCGCAAGCGCGTCCTGTTCTCGGCGTACATGTGAACGTGCTCAGTCCCAGGCGATTCAACGGAAGGCGTTGGCGTTCTCCGAAACCCATTGCTGGAACGGGCGGGCCGGCGTTCCAGTGATCTGTGCAACCGTGTCGCGTACCATCTGCAGCTCGTGGTTCACGTCTCCGCCGGTGACGTCGAGCACCGCGTCCGCGGCTTCGGCGCCGAAGACCGCGGCCATCTGCGCGTGGGCCTGCTGGCGGCTGATCTCGGCGAAGGGAATCTCCCGATCCAGTGCTGCCGCGATGGTCTCGACCTGTTGTCGGGCGGTTACCGGCTCTGGGCCGGTCAAGGCATACGTGCGTCCGTGGTGGCCGGGCTCGGTCAGTGCCACGCGTGCCACCGATGCGATGTCCGCAGGGTGGATGGTTGGCAGCGCGGTCTCGGCGTATGGCGCGTGGACGGTCTCGTGGTCACGGATGGAAGCGGCCCACATCAGGGCGTTCGATGCGAACTGCGTCGGCCGCAGGATCGTCCAGGCCATGCCGCTTGCCTTGAGCAGTTGCTCCACTGCCAGGTTCTCGCCGGCGGGGCCGAGGTGCGGGTGGGTTTGGGCGGTGATGGATGACACCAGCACGACGTGCTCCACGCCCGCCTGCTGGGCGGCTTCGAGGATGTCGGCGTCTGAGCCCAGACGCGACACAAGAAACAGAGAGCGCACCCCCTCCAGCGCGGGCTTCAACGATGCAGGCGCTGCGAAGTCGCCCTCCACAGCCTCGACCCCATCGGGGAAGACGGCCCGTGCGGCATCACGGGTGAGCCCTCTCAGCGGCCCGGCACCGCGTGCGCGCAGTTCCTTCAGCAGGGCACTGCCTATGTTTCCGGTGGCTCCAGTCACGAGGATCATGGGCGTGTTTCCCGTCATCAGGCGATCAAGTAGACGACACGCTAGAACCTCAATCGCACTTCAGGTCAAGAAGGTGGCTGGGCATATACATCCGTTACATCCGTACTCGACTGAGCACGTTCATCTGTACGCCAACACGTGTCGGCATGCCGGAGCGTGGCCACCTCACAGAAGTTGAGCCAGAGCCTGGGTGTGGGAGGCACCCAGAACCATGGTCGGGTGGTGTTCACGAAGACGGCGCTGGGGTACTTGCCAGGGCAGCATCGGGGTGCTTCTGGTGAAAGGTCCTGGTCATGCCGCAGATGTCCAAGGTCGAGTTGTACGCGCGATCCGGCGTGACCACCGTGCGGGCTTGAAGATTCGCGCGCTTGAGCGCAAGTACAACGTGTCGTGGCGGACCGTGAAGAAGGCCGTGGACTCGGTCCGGCCGGAACCGCGGAAGAAGCTGCCGCCACCGCCGACCGTGCTTGATCCGTACAAGCCGGTCATCGACGAAATGCTGCGGACGGGCCTCGACGCGCTGCGCAAACAGTGACACACGGTCACCCGGATCTTCCACCGGCTGGTCGAGGAACACAACGCCGACGTCTCCTACCAGATGGTCCGGCGCTACGTCTTCGACCGGAAACCGGAGATCCTCGCTGCCTCGGGCAAGGCCCCGGTGGAAGCGTTCGTGCCGCAGACCCACCAGCCTGGCCAGCAGGCTGAGGTCGACTTCGGGGACGTGACGATCCGTCTGGCAGGCGAGCTGGTGACCTGCTTCTTGTTCTCGCTCCGCATGTCCTACTCGGGCAAGGCCGTCCACCGGGTCTTCGCTTCCTGACCACAGGAGGCGAAGACCCGGTGGACGGCCTTTAGGCGGCTCGGCGAAGGCCCAGGACAGATAATCCCTGACCTGGGCCTTCGCGCTTCAGGGGGTGATCACCGACGATGAGCCCCGGCTTCCGAGGAGTCACCTCCGTCGGTGGACAAGCGGGCGGCCCGAGGCGCACGACGAGATGATCGATCCGTGGCCCCATCCGTGATCGCCGGTACCTGGTGCCGGGCGCAACAACCTGTTGCGAGCCACCAGCGCTGGATCTGCAGCGTCACGCACCGTGAGAATCCATGCGCCCGTGCCCCGGACCGACCGCGCGACCGGGGCACCGCGGCGGAATCGGCTGTCTATGCGGCACGCTGCTGGGTGTGCGCCAGATCGCGGGCTGCGCGCAGCCGTTGCGGAACGAAGGCGTCGATCGTGCCGGCGCCCTTGCCCGGAGTGGCCTGCCAGCTGTGGATCTTGGCTGTGACCCGGGCGAGCCTGGGGTCGCCGGGCGTGACATCGATCTGGAAGTGGGATTGCTTGGGCGACTTCTCGTCGCCGCCCCACCGCACGGTCCCCTCACAGTCGGCGAGGATGTCGCGGATGACGTCGACGTCTTGCGGGAAGAGGCAGCCGTCGGCACCGAGGGGGCAGGCGTGAGGGCGGATGGCGATGGCGGTGCCGGAAAGGTAGTCGCTCTCGAATGCGGCGGCTACCGCGCGGTCGGTGGAGTGGCCGGTGATGTCCTCGGTCTTCAGCTCGGAGTCGATCTCGTAGAAGTATCTGCGGGCCACGTGCAGCAGCACCGTAGCGGTGTCCCCGCTGCGCAGGGACACGGTCATGGGGGAGCCTTCAACCCGGTGCGGGGCGATGCCGTCGTGGTCGGTGACCTGCCAGCCGTTGGCGGACGTGCTCGTCTGCCATGCGGTCGTCCGTTCGGAGGGCTGGGGACTGCCGGCCGCGTGGGCGGTGCCGGAGGCGCCCGTGGCCATCAGGGCGCTGCTCCCGGCCAGGCCCAGCCCCCCGGACAGTACGCTGCGCCGGCTCAGGGGGCTGTTCTTGCTCTTGCTCACTTCAGCTGCTCGCCTTCTCCGTTGTGTTGGACGCCGTGCCGTGCCTGTGCCGCAGCAGGTCGCACACGATCAGGGTGATGCCGAGCCATCAGGGTCATCCGGGCCGGTCAGATGTACCGCTACCACCTCCGCGAGACCGTCGTCGGCGACGGCCGCCGCCCGGCCCGCACGCCGCTGCGCGCCGCCCAGGAGCAGGCTGGGGTTCCGGCCGGGCGATGGATGGGCCGGGGACTTGCCGTGCTCGGACTCGTGCCGGGGGAGGAGGTCACCGAGGCGCAGCTGCGAAACCTCTTCGGAGAGCGCGGCCGGCACCCGTACGCGGACCGGATCGAGGCAGACCGGCTCGCCCGGGGCGACTGCCCGAAGGAGGCGTTCAAGGCCGGCGCCCCGGACGCCGGGTGACGGTGACCGGCATCGACTTCGTCTTCCGGCCGCAGCCGACGATCTACCTCCTGTGGGCGATGGGAGACGACGAGACCCGAAGGGGGATCGAAGCCGCGCACGAGCGGGCGATCGAGCGGGCGTTGGAGTGGATCGAGGACGAGGTGGCGGTGATCGGGTACGGCAAGCGCACCCGGGGGGCGACGGCGGGCTACGGGCCCGTCTGGCCGAGCCGATCCGCCTGGAGCGGCTGCTCGCCGCGCTCGCGGACGACACCATCTGCCTGCTGTGCTCCCCCGAGCGGGAAGCAATGCACGAATGCGAAGGCTCCACCTGCGACCTGGCCTTCCTCGACACCTCCCGCGGACGTCGGCGCCGCCGGTGCTCGGCCGCCACTGTGCTGACCAGCGAGAACGGCAGCGGCGGGGAAGGCGGCCGAGCAGTTGGTGGCGGCGTTGTCAGAGGTGGCGGTTACGCTCCAGGAATGAGCAACGCAATGTGGGACGCCCTGGCAGCAACGCCTCTCGCGGAAGTGCGACGCCGCGCAGCCATCATGGACGAACTTGCCGAGGTCGAACCGGTGACGGTGCCTGGCGCACACCGTCTGGCGTGGAACGACGGTGGTGGCCAGTCCGCGGTCTGGTACTTCGCGGAGGATGGCCGAGTGCTGCTGCTGACGTTCGATCACGAGTCCGCTCTGAATCTTTACGCCGAGGGAGATTTCGCCCTCCAGGAGTCCTTCTACGAGGGCGTCCCCGAGCCCCTCGTCACCCTGGTCCGTGACCGTCCCGAGAACTACGAGTCACTGAATCTCACCGACTCCGGGACGGGCCGGACGATCCACTACGCAGGCGGCGTCTTCTGGTACGACGGCACGCGCTGGCACGTGGCCGACGGCCTGACGGAGTACTGCCGCCGCCAGCAGATGGACCTCTTCGGCGAGTCCGGCTTCGACTACTGCCTGGACGCCTACCGCTTCGGCCAGGACTTCACCCCGCAGACCGTTGTGGCGGCCCGGGACGAGGACGGTTGGTACGGGGACGAGAAAGAAAAGGAAGCGGACCTGTCCAGCATCCGTGAAATCTTCACCCGCCACAGCTAGTCACAGCAGCCTTAGCCTCCCACAACCGGCGGCACCGGGGCGGGCCTACGGCCCAGGGCAAGATCCGTACGGCCATGAGCACGAAGACCGTGATCTCGAACATGGAGGCTTCGACCAGGCAACACCTGCCGAAGCCCGCCACATTCTCAGGGCCGGTCAGCAGCAGAACGTCAGTTACCGGAGGTGGACCGCCTTTCGACGATGACATGGCCCCATGCGTGCAGACGTGGCTGATGATGCCCCGGGCAGGCGGACGTCCGGCTTCGACCAGTTCGAGCGGCTCGAACGCCTCGCCCGGATGGTCACTGTGCCAGCGGCGACCACCGCATCGTGCACGGCCTCACGGGCGAGAACGAGTCCAGCGACGGCGCGAAGTAACGACGGCGCACTCTCCTCGATGCCGAACCCTCGTCGGCCCCTGCTCGCGGACCGCACCCGCGAAGTCGCGGCCGGAGAGGCCCCGCCATGGCCCGCAGTGGAGACCGCAGCCGCCGGGATGGCCGGCGCCGGCGGCGCCCGACAGGGTCCGGCGAGCGGCTCCGGCGAGCTGCTCCATGATCTCCATCCACGCGGATGAGTGCCTACTGGCTGGCCCTGGGGAAGCAGTGGTGCAGCGGGCCCGCGCGGAGAAGGGCGGTCGTTTCCGGGTTGTTTTCAGAGGCGGAACAGCTTGGCTGCGTTGTCGTGGCATACCGCCCGCAGCCAGTCGTGGCCGAGGCCCAGCCTTTCCAGGGCCTGGAGCTGGTGGAAGTAAGGGTAGGGGATGTTGGGGAAGTCGGTCCCGAGCAGGATGCGGTCGCCGAGACCGGCGAGACGGGGCAGGGCCTTGCGAGGAAAGGGCATGAGGTCTTCGATGAAGCCGGTGAACGCCATCGTCGTGTCGAGGCGCACCTCGTCGTAGCGCTCGGCGAGATCGAGGAACTCCTCGTACTCGGGCATGCCCATGTGCGCGACGATCAGGCGCAGTCCGGGATGGCGGGCGAGCACGCGGGCGACGGGCTCGGGACCGGTGTGCTTACCGGGCGCGGGCCCGGAGCCGCAGTGCATCACCACGGGCGTTCCGGCCTCGGCCAGCAGCCCCCACGCCGTCCGGAGCTGTTCATCGGCCGGGTCGTACGCCCCCACCTGGACGTGGGCCTTGAAGACCTGCGCGCCGGCTTCGAGAGCCTCTTGGACGTAGGCTGCGGTGTCAGGCTCCGGAAACAGAGTGGCGGTGTGCAGGCAGTCGGGGGTGCGGCGGGCAAAGTCGGCTGCCCAGCCGTTCAGCCAACGGGCCATGCCGGGTTTGTGCGGGTAGAGCATGGAGGTGAAGGCCCGCACGCCGAAGTCGCGCAGCAGGGCGGCACGCTCGGCTTCTTCTCGCCGGTAGGTGATGGGCCAGGTCAGGCCACCGATCATGGGCCCACCGGTGTCGAAGTACTCCCAGACCTTGTGCAGGACGCGTTCGGGCATGAAATGGGTGTGAACGTCGATGAGCCCGGGCAGGCCGAGTCCAGTCCAAAAGCCGCGGACATCACCGGCCTCACCGCCCGTGGCCATGCGGGGGATGGTCTTCACCTGGACTGCCTCCTTCTGGGACGGCCTGCCGCCGCTCATGTCCAGCGAAGCCTGCCTGCCTTGCCGGGTGAGGTCCAGTCCGCCGGGGACGGCGACACCGGCCGAGGGAAGCGAGGGCTACGCCCGCGGCACCCGGGCACCTCGCACCCCGCCGCCGACACCGGCTTGCCGTCCACCTCACGCGGCAGCAGCGGCTTGTCCTTCACCCACCGCCGTTCCAGCGCCGACAGCCGCTGCACCGCGGCCACTTCCCACGCCTCGCCGCGTGCCGCGTCCAGCGCCTTCGACTCGCCCAGCAGGGCGAGGAACGGCCGACCCGTCTTGTACCGCGTCGCCGGCGCCGCCTGCATCGCCACCTCGGCCGAGTCCTCGTCCTGCGGCACCAACGACCCACCAGCGCGGCCGCGCCCATCACAGCTGTCCGCGGCGTGACCTCCCCGTCCGCCGACCATGATGCCGCGACATCTACGTCCGCGGCATGCGACTCGGCCAGCCCCGAAACCGGCACAGGACCGGCCTGCCGCGCCGGCCGACGATGATCAAGGGCCCACCGCTCACGCTTGTGCCGATGTACCGGGGCGGGTCCAGACGGGAACGGGCAGCGCACAGTCGCCGGTAGCGGGGCGGGGAACCAGTCCGGATCAGTAGCAGTCGTCGTGCCCGGCGGCCGTGGTGGACCGCGCAGGCACGCCCCGCTGGCTCACCGTGGCATTAGCGGGCGGCTGGCCCTGGCGGGAGTCTGCCGCGCGTACGGCCAGGACCACGAGCTCTCCTTCGGTATCCGGCCTGCCGGTACAGGCACGCGCCGGCGTTGCGTCCGGCGGCGCCGGCCGGATGACCTCAATGACCACGTCCCGCGCCGCCGGCGCCTTCGGGAGAGAGGCCAGCGCCGCCGCCCGCCGACTCGGTGCGCTCGCTACCGCGTCCCGTGCGGCCGCGACGCTGCTGCGCCGCGCCTTGAAGGCCCTCTGACGGGGCACACGACCGCCCGGCCTACTGCTGCGGCGGTTTGCTTCCGTGCCGCGCCCGCCTGGCGGCCCCGGTGCCCGGCCGCTGCCTGCGCCCGTGCCGCTCCGGCGAGTGTCGGCGTGATCGTAGGTTCCGTACTTTTGGTGTCCGTGCACCGGGTGGTGGGATGGCTGTCCCCGGCCACGTCACCAGCAGGGCGACGCCGGTCATCATCGCCGCGGTGCGCACGTGTCAGTGGAGTCGCATCCTCAGACCTCCGGGGAGGCGCTCCCCGGCCTCCTTCCGTAGCGTTCTGGGGGTCGATGAAGGACACGACGGGGAGAGGTCTCCGATGGGGGCGAGGGCAGTTCGGGTGTGTGCCGGTGCCGGGGGTGCGTTGGTGTTGATGGGGCCTGCGGGGGCCGCAGTTGGGGGAACGGACGCGGCTGAGGTGGCCGCTGTCGGGAAGCCGAAGGCGTGCAGGTCTTCCTAGGCCTGTGTGCGTGGTGGACTGAACGGTACGGGGAAGGCCGTCGTGGTGACGAAGGGGGATTGGACGGTCGGGGGGGCATCGTGGCGGGGCGGTCGGTGGAAAACCGGGGGAAGGGGAGCTGCAGCCACGTCAAGGTGAAGTGGCTGCTCGCGGCCGGTGACCCGGTGACCACTTGTGTGAAGCCGGGGAAGGTGAAGAAGCTGTCCAGCTGGGTCAACTTCCTGATGTCGCTCCGGTGGGGCGACAGCTGCTGAGGAAGAAAGGGCTCGGATCGGAACTCGTTCCCGAGACTGGTGGCCTGCTCGTCTGCTGTGCGGTGTCCGCGGGACGCCGTTCCGCCCTCGTGTGTCGGGCCTCCGCGCTCCATTGACGCTCTGTCGGCTGCCTGCCCGTTCGCCGGTGTCGCTGCGGGGTCGGCATGGCAGCGGAACCCGGTCCGGCCCGCCCGTGGATGGTCGCTCTGGATGCGGTCAGTTCGTTCGTGTGGCGTAGGTGAGCAGGGGTTCGCCGAACAATTCCTCGGCGGCGTCCAGTACCTCCAGCACCGCTTCGGCGATCTCATCCGGGCCGTCGTTCGCCGTGGTGCGTCTGCCGATCTCGGCGAAGATCAGCGCGTGGAGCGAGCCGAGCTGCGCGGCGGCCAGGCGGGGCATCGGCGCGTCGGGTCCGGTGCGCCTGCTGCGAGGCCGGCGCGCTTCAGGGCGGAGCCGGCCCGGAACGCGTGGCGCTGATGCGGTCCTTCGGGTGGCACCTGGGCAGGGTCATGCAGCTGCGCGACGACATCCTGGATCTCTACGGGCAGGCCGGGCAGGACACGCCACCCCGGCGCGGTGATCTCCGCTCCCGCAAGAAGACGAGCATCGTGTGTGCCGCCCTGGAGTCCGGCCACGCCCTGCAGGACGAGCTCGCCTCCTACTACCAGCGGCCCCACACACCACAGGACGGAGAACTCAGCCGCATGGCCGACCTCGTCGAACAGTGCGGCGGACGCGCCTGGGCCGAGCAGAAGATCGCCCACCACCTCGGGCAAGCGCATTCCCGCGTGCGCCGCGCGGTGAAGGACCAGCAGATGGCGGAGCTGATGTGCGCCTACGCCGATCTGTTCACGCATCACTCCGTCGGGGACGAGCCCATCGAACCCAGCCGGGCCGGGCACCCGGCCGGCCCCGGCCCTTGACCCAAAGGAGCCCGCACCCGTCGCCCCCCGATTCGACCTGGCCGAAGGCCGAAGGACACATGCCAAGTAACGTCGAGTTCCACATCCCCTTCCCCAGCGCCGTCAGCCCGGACGCCGCGGCAGCAGACGACCACCTCGTGGAGTGGGTTCTCGCGCAGAAACTGCTGGCTCCGGGGCAGGCACGGTACTTCGCGGCCATGCGGCTGGGAACCTGCGCCGCCTACGTCTACCCCCGTGCCCGAAGAGCGGACCTCGACCTCGCCGCCGACCACATGGGCCTCTGCAGCCTCATCAACGACCTGTGCGACAGCACCGACGGAGTACGGGCCAAGGAAGCCGCCGATATCTGCCACGACCTGCTGACCTTGTTCGAACACGACGCACCGCCGCGACCCGCCACGCCGGTGGGCGCCGCCTGGTGCGGCCTGTGGCAGCGCCTGCGCGACGGCATGCCGCAAGCGTGGCGAAAGCGCGTCCTCCACGAACACACCACGGTCTTCAGCGCCTATCTCGACCACCGCATCCGCCGCACGATGCCGACCGCCGACCAGTACCTCCGGCGGCGGTACATCACCACGGGGCTGCCCTTGGGCCTCGCTGTCGCCGAACGGGTCGAGCACTGGCACGCCCCGGAGTGGTTCCTGGGCACGCCACCCGCCCGCAGACTCCTTGAGGGAGGCCACGAAGCTCGCCGTCTTGCCGAACGACGTCTTCGCCGTCGAACGAGAGGAGCGCCGGGGCGAGGTCGACAACATGGTGCTGGTGCTCGAAGCCGCCGGCCGCACCCGCGGCGAAGCCATCGCCGACATCCAGGTGATGGTCCGCCACGCCGGCCAACGCTTCCGCCGACTCGCCGACCGGTTGCCTGCCCACTACGACGACCTCGGGTGCAGCCCAGCCGACGGCACTGCGGTTGACACCTACGTCCAGGCGATGCGCCACATGTTCCGCGGCAACTACGACTGGATGACCGACGGCAGCGCTCGCTACGACCGCCACGCCACCTCTCTTGCCGTCTCCTGCGGCTACGAGGACGCACCCGCGACCACAGCCATGTGATCCCCGCCCGCGCGCAGGGCCGCCGGCCGCCGGCACCGTCACGACGCCGAAGGGCGCCCCCGGTACCGAAGAGGCGGGGCGGCGGGCGACCGAGGTGATCGAGTTCTCGGAGGCGGAAGGCGAACCGTCCGCTGGGTGCCCAGGCGCTCGCGCAACGCAGGAGCCGGTTCGGCGCAATCTCAGGGCGAGGGTGCCGCATGGGCCCGTGAGGCGGAGGAGATCAAGGACGATGCCGAGGACGGGGATTTCGCCGGCGGTGGTCTGCGCGGGAGTGGACAGCACGATGTCCGGACCGGCGCGCATCATGGAGTGATGGATTACATGAAGGTGGACGACGGAGCCGCGACGGGGTGGCTGGAAGCGCGGCTCACGGAGTTCGACGGGACGGTGGCCGGTGTGGTGCCGGGTGGTTTCGCGGCATACGCACGGATCCTGCACCCGGCGTACCGCGACGATGTAGTCGTTGCCTGGCACGAAGTGGCCTCTGCCAACGGGCGGGCCGCGTACGCGCTGATGCAATGGGACCACATCGTCGGGGCGCGGCAGGTGCACGAGCAGCCGGGGGTGTGGGACGAGGCGCCGTACGAGGGGAACGTTCCCGAGGCGCTGTTGCGGCAGCTCGCGGGGGTTCTACGCAAGCACACCGGTACGCCCGGCAATTGCTGGTTCGGGTTGTGGGAGGGATGGGGTGACTCGGTTGTCGGGCCGGGCGACATGGCGCGGTTCGAGATCCCGGACCGGGAGATGCTGCTGCTGGCCGGCCCTTTGGAGACCGTCTATCGGTCGTCGCTGCGGCCCGGGCCGTGGGGCACCGACGACCCGTCGGTGGCCGTCGCTTCAGGTCCGGAGTCGTGGCAACCCGCTGCTCCGGAGCAGCCGTTGGACCGTGATCCGTTCTGGCGGTCGCCCAATCTGTGGTGGCCCGACGACCGGGCCTGGTGCGTGGCGACGGACATCGACTTCACCTGTACGTACGTGGGTGGTTCGGAAGCGTGCATCGACGCCGTTCTGACGGCGGACGGCATCGAGGCGTACCGCGCGTACCTGATCGACCCAGTCACCGACGAGAGTGACCACCTCAATCCCTGCCCGGCATGACGGCGGACGGCCCGCCACCGAGGGTGGCGGGCCGTCGGAACGCGGGCCGGGTGCTCTGCTGGAATCAGGTTTCAGGTGGCCTGGGCCCGACTCGGTCGGCTCACTTCTTCTTGCACTTGCTGATCTTGACCGTCGGGCTCTTGTCGCTCAGCTTGGCGGTGCGGGGCGAGTAGCCGGGCGGGAAGAGGACGGAAGCCTTGGCGTAGCCGGCGTAATTCTTGTTCTTCACACAGCGACGCGAGGCGTTCTGCTTGACGAACTTCTTGCCCGCCACGGTCGCGACACCGCTGCGCTTGTAAATCGTGCCGTTCTTGTAGAGGCCGACACGCTCGGACAGTTGGGCCACCGGCTTGGTGCACGTCACGGTGGCGACGACGTTCACGCGGTGGCGGTTCTCGCCATGGGCGTGGTGCGAGTAGTGCGGGTTCGCGGTGTGGATCTTGCAGTGGATGACGTCTCCTCGCACGGTCTTCGCCTGGGCGGAGACGGTATCCCGATCATTGGCGGCACGCGGTCGGGGTCCAGGAGCAGCGGATGGACGCCGACGGCCTGACATCGTGCCACCGCGGGCAGCCGACGCGATGGAACCCGGCCGAGCGGACCTGCCAACGGCCGGTCCACCGTGGCACCGTGGCGTCGGCCTGGCTGACCAGCGGACTGCTGCGCCGGGTCGGACTCATCCGGACCCTGGGAACGCCACTGGCCGTGACGGGTTGGATGGGCCACCACGAACGCGACGGTGGCGAGCGCTGGATCATCGACCCCATGTTCGCGGAAGGACACGGCGTCACTGGCCACCGGCGGTTGACGGCGCTGCTCTCGGCCCCCGGCTGGGGGCTGTCCCTTACCGCCGTGGACGAGCACTGCAACTGCGATCTTCCGTCAGGCTTCAGCGACCAGTGCACCACCGTCCTTGCTGGCCAGGGCGATCGGTCCGGTGTGCTGGAGGTGCGCGCCATCCAGCGACGCGGCGACCGCCTGGAGTGGATTCAGAATCGCCACCCGGCGCTCTTCGCGGCCCAGCAGGAGCTTGTTCGTTCCGTACCCGCCTGGATCGACCACTGGCTCGCGCGCGGCGCATACTCCGCATCAGGCGTACCGGCCGGCGCGGCCGGCAAGCCTCGCCCGGCCGGCTGATCCCGTCGAGTTCGAGACCGTCATGACACACCGACCTCCAGGCGCGTGAGGGACCCTGCCACCCAAACCTGCATGGTGCGAACGCACAGGGCCGCGCCAAGCTCTACCGTGATACGAAGGCCCCGACCTTGGCCGAGGCCGAGCGCCACCTCGGCCGCCTCGGTTTGCCTGGCGCAAGAGCTCCCGCCTGCGGCTGGCGCTCCCAGGACGTTGAAGTCGACCGTGCGCTCTGTGGGACGGAACGCGAGTCACGACGGGCAAGCGCTTGGCTGATAGAAGCGCGTTAAGCAGACGTGAACCAGCCAACCTCCGCACCTGCCAGTGCACTTCCGTGCACCCTCCACGGGTACTTCACAGGAAGTAGGTCCAGTCCAGGAGTCGTTACCTACCGATGAGTCATTTTCTGTGGGTACATGAGCGGAATTGGCCATACGGGAAGTGGATCCGCTCATTTGGCCACTTGAACCTTTAAAGTCCCTTTGCTGAGGTGGCCCGACTGCTCACCCGGCACCGGCGGGCCTCGCGGTCTCGCCGGATCACGGGGGTGTGTGCCTCGTTGCCGCTTCCCCGCGCTCGTCCCCGGTGAACGAGGAACGGAGAAGCATGCGAAGACCACTCGCCGTCGTTGCCGGCGCAGCCGCAGCACTCGTCCTGCTGGCCGCCGGCCCGGCGGCCGCCGATGACACCGACAATCTCTACGACCCGGCTGCCTGTAGCTCTACCGGTAGCTCGAAATTCAAATTCCATATCTGGTATAACTCCGGGCAAGGGGGTGCATACCGGAATATTAGGTATGCCGTATACGACTTCAATTCGGTCCCGGACGGTGTAGTCGGCGTCACCACGCCGCTTCGCTATTGCATCCTCGGTGCCTCCAGCCCCTGGCCGGGCTCAAACCAGAAGATCAAAAACAACGCGGCTTCCGGCGAGAACGACCACTACAAGTACATGGCGCGCGTCTACTACAACAGTGGCTACAAGGGCGCTCAGGATGCCATGGGCCCCTACCAGCACATCGACCGTTTCAGGAATGTCTACAACGAGAATGCCTCTTTCCGCTTTACCTCATGAGGCGGAGAAGGCGGTGGGGGAAGATCATGAGTAATTCCAAGAAGAGCACCGCCAAGATCGCCATACCCGTCCTGGTGGCCGGCGCGGTGGCGGCCCTGACCGTGCACGCCTCCTCGGCAAACACGCAAGGGCACGACGACGGGCCCTCGGTAGCGGCTGAGCCCGGCAAGCCCGCTCAGTCGGGCGCAAAGCCCTTCATGGGCGATCCGGCAGACCCTGCGACTTGGCGTCTGCCCATCGAAGAATATTTGCCCACCAAGTCCGCAGCACGGCTCATCGCCACCACACGCGACAGTCTGATCGACACGTGTATGGACAAGGCCGGCTACCCGGACTGGGTCCCGGCGCCCGACCTTCCCGAGGTCGGCGGAACGACGCTCGTGGACTGGCGGTATGGCATCCACGACGCCGAACTGGCGGCGAAGCGGGGGTACCACCCCCGGGCCGGCCAGCAAGAGGCCTATGACGCAGCGCTGGAGGCCGGGGCTGTCGACGAGAGCGGAGCGGACGACAGCGTCCTGCAAAACTGCACGCAACAGGCCGACGGCACGGTTCCCGCGGCTCAGCCGGACGGCCTCGCCCAGCAGATCAGCGGTGACGCGTTCAAGGACTCAGCAAAGGCTCCCGCCGTAGTGGATGTCTTCGCCAAGTGGTCCTCGTGCATGGCGGACAAGGGCTACTCGTACAAGAAGCCGATGGACGCCAACGACGACCCGGCCTTCTCCGATCCGCGCCGCGTCTCGGACCAGGAAATCGCCACGGCCGAGGCCGACATCACCTGCCGGGACAAGTTCAGCGTCGCGCAAACCTGGTTCGACGCAGAGGCCGCACTCCAGCAGAAGGCGATCGCTGCGAACAAAACGGCCCTTGACGAGCTGAAGGACGACAACAAGGAGGCGGCCGCCAAGGCAGCAGCCGTCGCCCACTCATAGACACCACCCTGACCGGCCCCACGGTGGCAGTGCTCACCAGGTCGGCGCCCCGGGCGCGCGCCCTCACGGACCTACCCCGACGCCCCACGAGCGTCCGGCGTTCTCTTCCCGGCGTTGGCCGCTCGGTCGGAAGTTTGTGCCCCACCGGCGCGCGCCAGCGTGCGACCGCCGCGCCGGTGGAAGTGTGCGGCTCCCTGTCCCCGTGCCACGGCCCGTCGAACGCCGCAAAGACCAGAATCCTCGAAACCGATAAGGAGCACCCTCCATATGGCCGATGACAAAGTCCTGGCCGCCCAGAAGTGGGTCAACAGCACCTATGGCAGTGTGACGGGCTACAGCCGGTGTCCGGAAAACGGCAACACCGGTTGGTCCACCATGTACTCCCTCATCATGGGACTCCAGCACGAGTTGGGTATCTCCCCGGTCGTGGCGAGTTTCGGGCCCGGCACGCTGGCCAAGCTGGAGACTCACGGACCGATCGACGCAGCTGAGCAGAACAAGAACATCGTCCGGATCATCCAGCACGCCCTGTTCTGCAAGGGCTACTGGGGCGGCGGCCAGGACGGGGTGTTCGACGTCACCACCATCACAGCCATCAAGCAGATGATGTCGAACATGGGGCTGAACGAATCCGATGCCCGGGTCACCCCGAAACTGTTCAAGGCCCTGCTGACCATGGACGCCTACGTCCTGGTCAGCGGCGGCTCGGACAAGGTCCGCGACATCCAGCGATGGCTGAACGGCCGTTACCAGAATAAATCGTTCTTCTTCTTCGGCCCCTGCGACGGCCACTACTCACGGGATGTCCAGCAGGCCCTGATGAAGGCCCTGCAATCCGAGATCGGCATCCCCGACAGCCAGGTCAACGGCAACTTCGGCCCCGGCACAGCAGCCGCCCTGCGAACCCACACCGTCTCCAGCGGATCAAGCGGTGTGCTCGTGCAGCTGTTCTCCTCCGCCTGCGTCTTCAACGAGGGCTTCACCTACGAAGAGACCCCCTACACCACCGGCTTCCGCGAAAACTTCGACGCCAAGCTCGTGGAGTTCGTCAAGGCCTTCCAGGGGTTCTCCGAACTCCCGCAAAGCGGCCAGGGCGACTACCAGACCTGGGCGCAGCTCCTGGTCTCCATGGGCGACCCGGACCGAGACGCACACGCCTGCGACACCCGCTTCACCATCACCACTGCCCGAGCCAAGGCCCTTCACGACGCGGGATACTCTGCCGTCGGCCGCTACCTGGACGAGGAGCCCGAAGGCACCCTCGACAAGGAGATCAAACCGGGAGAGCTGCAGGCCATCTTCGACGCCGGCCTGCGCTGCTTCCCGATCTGGCAGTACCACGGCCGCAAGCTCGCCGACTTCAGCTACGCCCAGGGATACGACCACGGCCAACGCGCACACGAACGAGGCCTGCACTACGGCTTCGACCGCTCCACCGTCCTCTACTTCGCCGTGGACTACGACGCCACCGACGAAGAGATAAAATCCAACATCCTGCCGTACTTCTCCGGGGTCTCAGCGGCCTTGGCCTCCAAGGGCCGGCGCTACATCGCGGGCGTCTACGGCTCCCGCAACGTGTGCTCCCAGGTCACCGGAGCCGGCTACGCCCGATGGGCGTTCGTCTCCGGCATGTCGTGGGGCTTCTCCGGCAACCTCGGATTCCCGCTGCCGCAGCAATGGTCGTTCAACCAGATCAAGGAGTTCAAGTTCACTGCCGGCGGAGACACCTTCGACCTGGACCGGGTGGTCCACCGCGACGGGGCGGACTTCGGCGTCGACCGCATCAACAGCACCGGCAGCCCCGCAGCGGCGTTCCTCGAGTACATCGACGGCCTGTTCCGGACCGCCCAGAACTACGGCAAGGGCAACCCCAGCCTGCGCGTCATGGAATTCCTGCGCTACCCGCGGTATGTCGACATCTACTCGGGCTGGGAAAACCTGATCGGTGACGTCGACCGAGAATGGATCTCCTACGCACAAAAGAACGGACCGTCCCGGCTGAAGCTGTACACCGACCCGGGGACCGGCATCGAACTGAACGCCGACCACTTTGGCGCCACCGCCAACGCCGCCTTCCTCAAGGGCAGAGGAGAGGGCACAGCCGCCAACCGCGGGGACTTCGGCGGATGGGGCGGCGACCTGTCGACCTTCTACGGGGAGTGGCGTGCCAACGGTGACCAGTGGGCCTCGGGCTACCTCTTCTGCCAGGACCGGCTGTTCAAGATCGACCCGGGATCCTCCTCGTTCCCGATGGGAGACCTCATCGAGGACATCGACGGCTTCCTCATCGGCACGGCCTGCAAGAACGGCGCCGACTTCCACACCGAAGTCCGCAAGATGCTCGACCAGGACGGGCACGCCACCCGGTTCAAGCGCTACTACCAACAGCGCCACAACAGCACCAAACAGCACGTCATCGACACGGCCAAGAACATGCTCACCGACGTCGGCGATGACACCGAACTCGCCGCACTGCGCACCGCCGCCATCAAGGACTCAGGAGGCTGGGACACGACACTGCCCGGCCACATGCCCGACTACAAGCTCGACCCGTTCGTGGAAGGCTACGCGGACTGCCTGATCCGCCTCACCTGACCACCGACGGAAGACCACTCACACATCATGGTTGCTGCCGCCCTGGTACTGGCCGCCCTGCTCGCCCTCACACTGCTCACACGGCGCTCTGCATCCGCCGGACGCCGACCGGCCCGGGTCTGGGCCCTGTCCGCCATCGTGTTCCTCATCCTCACGTTCGGCTTCGCCGTGCGCGGGGCCACGGCGATGTTCGCCTGGGACATCGAGGAAACCTGTCGACTGCAGTACGGACAGGACTGGTCCCCTCAGTCGTCGCACGAGTCGGTGATCCCGATGTCCCGAACCTGCAACGCCCACTACGACCTCGTGCCCTCCTACGTCAATCCCGCCATCGCCGCGTGTGCGGCCGGCGCAGTGGCCAGCGCCGTCGTCGCCACCAGCACAGCGGTCCGCGACCGTCGCCGACGAAGAGATTCGGAGCAACATTGAAGACCACGGATCATTTCTCCCGCCGCAGGCTTCTGGGCCTCGGTGCCGCCACGGCTGCCGGCGGCGTGCTGCTGGCCTCCGGTCTCACCACGCCGGCCCAGGCCGCTGCAGCGGCGAAGCCGCAACGCAGCCGAAGATGGAACAAGTCAATCACCCAAAACGGCTGGCCCGTCCTTGAAAAGGCCGCCCTGCACCACATCGAGGGCAGCAACCTGACCGTGCGCCTGGCGGACGGCGACGCCGCCACCATCCTCCTCTACGTCGCTCAGCGCTACCTGTATGAGGTGGACGCTGAAGTGCCGGGCAATGAGATCACTGGCCACACCACTGAGCGCACCGTGACTACGGCGTTTGAGTCCAATTCCCTGTCCGGGACTGCCTTGACCATCCGCCCACTGCACTACCCGGTCGGTGCCAAAGACGGCTTCTTCCCGCAACAACAGCTCGTCATCCGCGACATCCTCGCAGACCTCGAGGGCGTGGTGCGCTGGGGCAGCGACCTGAAGCCCGTGAAGGAGTCCCACTTCCAGCTCGATGTCCCGCCCGGCGATACCCGGATGAAGAAGGTTGCCGCCAAGCTGACGAGATGGGACCACATGGCTGGCCAGGGCGCGGGCAGTATCGATGCGTTCACTCCGCAGCGACGCCAAGCCGCGCGAAAGCTGGAAGCGCAGCAGCAGGCCTGAACGGCTGCGGCAGCTCACAGGCTGAAGCCGGAAACAGCGCCGCAGGACTGTCTGGGCCGGGTGCGTATGCACACGCCGAGTGGCTACCGCATGAGAGATGAGGAAGTGGACGGCTACCTCATCAGTCTTTTCTGCTCTGTGGGCGGGACCGAGAGACCGTCCTCCGGGCCCGCCCACATGGCGTGCCTCAACACTTCTTGGATCTGCTGCCGGGTTGGCAAGCGCCCCTCTAGCCGCGTGCGCCGGTGATGTGGCCAGGGAGCCGACGTGTACCGCACCCCGGCCCCCGGCCCCGCGAGCCTGATGGGCTCGCGCGGACTCAAGAGTCTTGGGGCGCCCGCCGCCGCGTGCTGGGGTGGCCGACTGCGATGGCAGGTTCTGTCCGTTCGTCAGCCGGCGACTGGTCTGACTGAACGGCCCTGCCCCTGGCCTGCGGGTGCGCTTGCGGCGGGTGGCGCGGCCCACTGAATTTGTCGGCCCGGGGAAGGGACGTATTTGTGATTCGGCGGCGTGAAGGCGCGGAGCCTTTGCCATGCATGGCGGATGTGAACGCGGGTGCTCGGCCTGACACGGCAGACGGCCAGGAACGTATCCAGTTGGGCCGCCGCCGCGGGCAGCCTGCGGCGGTTGATGATGTTGTAGAGGGTGGTGCGGGGAACGGGCGTCAACCCCGCCGCCGGGCGGGTGAAGGCCGCGGGGGAGGGGGCGCCGGCTCTTTCGTAAGCGTCGGCGAGCACGTCGGCGAGCGCACCACGGCCGTCGATGAGGCTGGCAGAGGGCGGATAGATACGGCGGTTCCGAGCGGCGGTGCGGCCACGATTCCGCAGCAGGTGTGCCTCGTGGCGGGCATGATCGGGAGCACGCCGCGTGACCGCCGACGACACCCCCTCCGCAACGCGCCCGTACACCTCGCACAACTCGTCGACGCGGCGCCCCGGAACTGACCTCGCCGTCCCGCGCACGGTGCCGCCCCAGCTCCGCCGCGCTCCGATCAGTCCGCCGACAGCCTGGTGTCCGGTACCCGCCAGGCGGCGATGACGAACGCGATGAGGGCGACGGCGGCGCCCGTGAGGAAGACGACCTGCATGGCGCTGACGTAGCCGTCGAGGAAGGGACGGGCCATCTGGGGGTCGAGCGCCCGGAGGAAGGCGGAGTCCTCCAGGCGCACGCTGCCGTCGGCGCGGAGCACGCCGTCGAGTACGTGGGCGTGGTGCGGTTCCGCGGCGAGCCGGCGGAAGGCCGGGTCGGCCCGGGCCGTGACAAGGCGTTCGGAGATCCGGGAGCCCGCCAGGGAGAAGAGAATGGAGAGGAACGCAGCGGCGCCGACCGCACCGCCGTTGGAGCGGAAGAAGTTGACCGAGGCCGTCGCCGCACCCATGTCGCCGCGGGGCACCTCCGACTGGGCGAGCGTGGTGATGGTCTGCATCGCGGCGCCGAGGCCGGCTCCCATCAAGAGCATGCCGAGAGAGACGTACCACAGGGGGCTGTCCGACCGGAGCGTCGCGAACACCACCATGGCGAGCGCCAGTGACCCGATGCCCGCCACCAAGACCCCCTTGAACTTTCCCGTCCGGGCCATCAGCCGCCCGACCAGCAGCGTCACCGTGACGTTCGCGACCACGGTGGGCAGCGTGGCCAGGCCCGCCTCCACCGGGGTCATGCCCCGCACCAGCTGGAGGTGGAGCGGAAGCGTCGTCATGGCGCCGAACATGGCGATGCCGACGACGAAGTGCAAAACGGTCCCCAGCCGGAATGCCCGGATGGAGAACAGCCGCAGCGGCAGCAGAGCGGCGTCGCCCATCCGGCGCTCCAGCACCACGAAGAGGACCAGGCCGGTCAGCCCGAGGGCGTACGCAGCCAGGGCACGGCCGGAGCCCCAGCCCCATGTCCGGCCCTGCTCGGCGACGACGAGCAGCGGGACGATGCCGAGGGCCAGCGCCGCCGCACCGCCGTAGTCCAGCCGGTGCCGCACGGGCCTGTGCGGCACATGCAGGACGCGCAGGACCACCACGACGGCCAGTGCCGCCAGCGGCACATTGAGCAGGAAGATCCAGCGCCAGCCGGCGACCCCCAGCAGGATGTCCTGACCCGCGAGCATCCCGCCGACGAGCGGCCCGGCGATGCTCGCACCGGCGAAGACCGCCGTGATGTACCCCTGATACCGGCCGCGTTCCCGGGGCGAGGTCAGGTCGGCGATGACGGTCATGGCGAGCGACATCAGCCCGCCGCCGCCGAGTCCCTGGACAGCGCGGAAGGCCGCGAGTTCGTAGATCGACGTGGCGAACCCGCACAACAGCGACCCCGCGGCGAACATCACGATCGCGCACACGTACACCGGCCTGCGGCCGTAGACGTCGGAGAGCTTCCCGTACAGCGGGGTCGCGATGGTGGCGGTGACGAGGTACGCAGTCGTCACCCACGCCTGCGCGGTCAGCCCGTGCAGGTCGTCGGCGATGGTGCGCAACGCGGAGGAGACCACGGTCTGGTCGAGGGCCGCGAGGAACATGCCGAGCATGAGTCCCCACAAGACGGTGACGATCTGCCGGTGCTCCAGCCGCGCGGGAGCGGTGTCGGCGGCGGTCATATCGCCGCCGCCGCTCGCGCCTCGACGTCGGGTACACCGGCGGCGGCCGAGTGCCGGGTGTCCACGAAACGGGTGCCCGGGCCGACGGCCGGGATCAGGGCCTGGATGATGATGGTGGGGGTGCGGGGCGGGGAGGCGGACATGGGGACCTTCTTCGGGTAAGAGAGCTGAGGGGACGGGCCGGTACCCCTAAAGGGTGTCCCGTGATCCCTGACGTCGTGTGCCCGCCAGGTAATACGGGACACCCCTTGGGTCCTGGACGTACCGGCGAGGTGTCAAACGGGCTGAAGTGCTCGGTGCGGCGGATGCGCCGGTATCCCTCAGTGGCAGTCGGCCAGGCCGCCCGCGTGCTCTTCCTCGCCGCCGTCGCGGACTGCGTAGAGGGCTTGTTCCAGGGCGAAGACACCGCGGATCACGACGATGCAGGTGAGGAGTCCGTGGTGTGACCAGCCGCCCAGGGCGAGCACCCGCTCCAGAAGCTTAGGGCCGTAGCCGGCGTCGATGCTGCGAGGTCCTCGGCCGGGCCGCCGAGTGTGACATCGTCCCAGTCGAGTACGCCGGAGAGGCGCGGCAGACCGTGCGTCCACTCCCACAGGACATCTTCGACACCGAGGTCGCCATGCACCACTGCCCGCGTGAGGTGGGAAGGCCGTCGAATACGATGAGTTCCCGCCCGGCCCGTAGACGTCCACTGCCGGACACGAGCGGGAACAACTCCGCGCGCACGTTCTCCGCGAACCGCCGCCACTGGCCTTCCGGTGCCAGGGGAGACCCGCTCGTACCGCCTCGTCGGTGCCGGCACGGGCCAGAGCGGACAGCAGCGTGGCCTACTGCGCCGCCACGGTGTCGACCACGTGGGCATCGTGGAGGGCATCGGTCTCCAGCGGTTCCCCGGGAATGCGGCCGAGTACAGGAACGGCGCCTCGTCGGTGCCGTGGGCGCCGCCCCGGAGCAGCGGTTCAAGTGTGCGGAAGCCGAGGCCGAGGCCGGCGAGTGTGTGGAGTGCGGCCGCCCGCCGGGGTAACCGGTCGGCAGCTGCCCGGGTGCGAGGCAGGCACACGACGCGGTCCGAGCCCATGACCACGAAGTGGAATTGCCCCTGACGTCCTGCCAGTTCGTCCGGTGCGTCGTCGGGCAGCAGACGGCTCAGCAGAGCGCGATGCGTCGTACGGATGCTCACGAGTGTCCTCTGGGCCCTTCGATGGGCCGGATTCCCAGCGGTCCGAACGCGTCGACGGCGAAGCCCCGGCCCGGGAAGCACCCCCGGACGTGCTCGATGCAGTCGAGGCCGGCTGGGCGGGTGGTGGCCGTCTGGATTCGGCCACCACACCTCCCACGATCGGAACGGATGCCACCGCCCATTCAACCGCTCCCGCCACCCACCCGGCGCACCGGTGCGGTCACCGCACCAGCGCGCGCAGGTCGCGCTGTCCTGGTGTGGGGAGTTGCTGATCCGGTGCTGCCGTGTCGTTTTCTGCCGTGTGTACCGCACGCACTCTGCCGTTCGCTACCGCCCGTACGGTCACGTCGCTCTTGTTCGCCGGTGCGGTCGTTTACCAATGCGATCGTTTATCAAGGTTGAATTTTAAAAAGAGTTATTGGTTGGAGGGTTGTGGGTGCTGTTTTTTGGATTGCTGTTTGCTCTCTGTTCGTTGGCGTAGTATGTAGGGAGCGGTATCGAGTGTTGGATGGGGTGTCAGGTGCCGGATAGGAACATTGAGTTCGGTAAGTTTGGTGCCCGGGGGGTTAAGGGTTATGAGGCGGTTGCGCGGCAGTTGGACAGGCTAGCTGGTTTTGTTGCTACGCCTGTTACGGTGCGTCGTGGTTTGATGGCGCGTCTGCATTATTTGACTCGTTCTGATCATGCTCGTGCTGCTGCGCGGGAGGCTGGGTTGACGGTGACGGATCGTACGTTGAAGGCGTGGCTGGAGGGTAAGCGTGCTCCCAGCCGGCGTAACCTCGCTCGGATCGAGGAGGCTTACCGGGCGGTGCGTCGGAAGAACGTTGCTCGGTATCTGCTCGGTCGCCTCAACCGTGGCGGGCGTGGGACGCGGGTGGAGTTTCATCCGCTCAATCAGTCGCAGGTCAGCCGTCCTCATCAACGTGTGGTGGCATACCGGACGTTGAATGTGCGTCACTGGGATGCTGTGATCCGGGCGTGGGCGGACAATGATGACGATGCGCTTGATCATGCCTGGTTCGACGGCATCACCATCGAGCTGGGTAGCGACTACGGTGCGTATGAGTATGTGACCAACATCGGGTTCGCTGCGTGAGGCCCTGATATTTTTGACGGGTCGTCCGGAAGTTATCTGACGGTAGTAAGCTCTCAGTTTTCGATACCGAACATACGCGAGAAGTTGCGCGGTGAAATGGCGTCTACCTGCAATGGATTCTTGAGCTAAAACATTATTAAGTCAGCAACATTTCCTACTGCTTGATGGGTCGTCGAACGAACCGTTAGGCTCCACAAAGCGCGCCCTCACCCGTAGCTGGCCGAGGAATTCGCGGAGCGAATTCCTCTCTGTGCCCGAATCGCGGAGCGAATTCGGGCACCAGCCAACGGAGTTGGCTGAGCATTCCGGCGGAGCCGGAATGCAGGAAATGCGGAGCATTTCTTTTCCGCCGCGTAGCGGCGGCGCGTCGTGTCTGCGGAGCAGACCGCGCGCCGGCGACTACGTCGAATCGCTCGGCCTGTTCGGCCTGCACTCCGGCTGGCCGGTCTACCTCGCCTGCTTCGTCGTCTTCCTCGGC